>CAYGWM010000016.1:48433-57933 GCA_964353555.1 uncultured Spirochaetales bacterium | reverse complement strand
TGGTCGGGCCGGCGGGATTCGAACCCGCGACCTCCTGAACCCCATTCAGGCGCGCTACCAAGCTGCGCTACGGCCCGACGGGGCGTTGGTTAGCCGGAACGACGGCTCCTGTCGACCGATTGGTTAGAGCATCGCCTTGATGGCAAGCAGCTCTTCGCGGATGCGGCGATAGCGGGCGGCGTGGTCGATCTCGAGGCCGAGGTCGACTTGCGGGACTTCGAGAGCGTGCGCAACGCCGAGTTCGCGCAGGCGCTTGCGCGCGCCGGCGATCGTGAAGCGCTCCTCGTGCAACAGGCGCTTCAGCAGCAGGATCACTTCGATGTCGCGATGGCGGTACAGGCGCTGCTGCGAGCGCGATTTCGCCGGAGCCATCCAGCGGAACTCGGACTCCCAGTAGCGCAGCACGTGCGCCTTCACGCCCGTGAGGCGGGAAACCTCGCCGATTCGGTAATAGCGCTTCGTGGGACTCACTGCGGAGTCGACGGGAGCGCCCGCAGCCGGCAACGGATGCACAGACTCTTGCGTCACCGGCCCCCTCCCGAAGCCCGCGGTGACGGGTCACGCTGATCCACGCCGGCAAACGCCGACAGACGCGGATTGGCGTCTAGTCGTCCGATTCGTCGTCGAACTCCGGACCCGTCTCCTGCTCGTCGTTCAACAGGTTCTTTAGCACGAGAGATGGCTTGAAGGTGAGCACTCTCCTCGCTTCGAGAACGATTTCTTCGCCGGTCTGCGGATTGCGGCCCTTGCGCGCGTTCTTGCCGCGCACCACGAAGTTGCCGAAGCCGGAGATCTTGACCTTCTCCCCCGCTTCGAGCGTCTCCTTGATGATCTCGAAGACCTTCTCCACCAGGTCCGCGGACTCCTTCTTCGAGAAGCCCACGCGCTCGTAGATCTGCTCGACGATCTCGGCCTTGGTCATCGTGCGACCTCCCACGCGATCACCCCCCCAATTGGTTGGCCTCGCCGGTCCCCTGCCGCAGCTCACCGCCGAAACGGTCGGCGAGCATGCGCACGACGCGTTCGGTCGCGCGTGCGACCTCGGCGTCGAGCAGGGTCCGGTCGGGGCGCTGGAAGACGAGACGGAAGGCCACGCTCACGCGACCCTCCGGGACACCAGTTCCTTCGTAGCGATCGAAGATCTCGGCCGCGACGAGATGCGGCCCTGCCGTGCCGCGGATCGCATCGAGAACCGCACGCGCCGGCTCGCTCTGCGGCAGCAGCACGGCGAGGTCGCGACACACGCTCGGGTGGCGCGACACTTCCCGGTAGCGCGCGGACGCAGCCGGCGTCGCCGCGACTGCGTCGAGATCGAGCGCGAAGAGCGCACACGGCGCGTCGATCTCGAAACGCGCCGCGGTTTCGGGGTGCAGCTCCCCGATCACGCCGATGCGCTGGCCGCCGATCGCGATCGCGGCACTCGCGCCGGGATGCAGAAACGGCTCGCTCGCATCAGCCGAAAACGTGGCCGCAACGCCGAGGGCGTCGAGCAGTTGCTCGACAGCCCCCTTCATCTCGAAGAAGAGCGGCGGCGACGTAGGCGCGGCCCACAGATCGCGTTCGCCGCGCGTCACGACGCCCGCGACGTTCCGCGTCTCGGTCGGCAGCTCGGTGCCTCCGAGCGGCGCGAAGACGCGTCCCACCTCGAACGCGCGCACGGCGTCGACCTGCCGGCTGCGGTTGGTGCGCACGACCGCGAGCAGCGACGGCACCAGCGTGGTGCGGAGCTGCGATTCCTCGTCCGTCAGCGGGTTCTGCAGCCGCACCGCGTGGCGGCGCGGATCGTTCTCGCCGAGTCCGATGCGATCGAGATCCGACGCGCTCGCAAACGGCAGCGTCATGCATTCGATGAAACCCGACGCAGATAGCGCGTCGCGCGCACCCTCTACGACGCTGCGGGCGCGCGACACGGCGACCGGGCGCAGCTGCTCGATCGGGAGCGTGGTCGGCAGATGGTCATAGCCGTGAATGCGCGCAACCTCTTCCACCAGATCGACGTCGCGCCGCAGGTCGTTGCGATGCGACGGCACGCGACACCGCAGCGGCCCTGTGCCCGCATCGGTACAGGCGACCTCGATGCGCGCGAGCAGCGCGGCGATCGCAGCGCGATCGAAGTGCGCGCCTAGCAAACGGTTCACGCGCTCGGGATCGAGCTCGATCTCGGTGACGGCCGACGGCGCGCGGCCGACCCCCTCCACGACGCCGGGAGCGACACTGCCCCCTGCCAGCTCCGCCAGCAGCCGCGCGGCGCGGTCGATCGCGCGTCGCAACCCGTCGCGATCGATCTCGCGTTCGAAGCGGTACGACGCTTCGCTGTTGATGCCGAGACGTCGCGCGGTGCGCCGCACCCGCACCGCTTCGAAGTGCGCGCTCTCCAGCAGCACGTCGGTGGTGCGCGCGCTGACCTCGGTCTCGGCGCCGCCCATCACACCGGCGATCGCGATCGCCCGTTCGGCGTCTGCGATCACCAGATCTTCGGCGTGGAGTGCGCGCGCGCCGCCATCGAGCGTGGCGATCTTTTCATCGGCGCGCGCGCGCCGCACGTGGATCGCGCCGCCGCGCAGCTTTGCGGCATCGAAGGCGTGCAGCGGCTGGCCGAACTCGAGCAGCACGAGGTTGGTCACGTCCACCACGACGTTGATCGCGCGCATGCCGGCCGCTTCGAGCTTCGCAGCGAGCCAGGCCGGGCTCGGTCCCACCGCGACGCCGCGCACGAGCCGCGCGCAGTAGCGGGGGCAGCCGTCGGGATCCTCGATTTCGACACGCACGCTCACGGCAGTCGGCTCGCCCTCCTCGTCGGGCGCAATCGGCGGAAGCTGGAGTTCGCCGCCGAAATGCGCACGCACCTCGCGCGCGATCCCGAGCAGCGACGCGCAGTCGCCGCGGTTCGGCGTGAGCGCGATCTCGAGCACCGTATCGCCCGTTGCGAGCACTTCGTCGAGCGAGGCGCCGACCTTCGCATTCGCGTCGAGCACCAGGATGCCATCGCTCTCTACCGAGAGACCGAGTTCCTTCGGCGAGCAGATCATGCCGTGCGAGACGACGCCACGAATTTTTGCCTTCTCGAGCTTCGTGCCGTCGGGCAGCTTCGAACCCGGCGACACCACAGCGACCTTCTGGCCGGCCGCGACGTTCGGAGCGCCGCAGACGATCTCCGCCGGCTCGCCGGTGCCGAGATCGACACGACAAAGCGAGAGTCGATCGGCGTTCGGGTGCTGCGCGCGCGCGATCACCTGCCCGACGCGGACGCCCGAGAGATCGGGCCCGATGCGCAGCGTGCCTTCGACTTCGAGCCCGGCCTTCGTGAGCGCCGCCGCGATCGTATCGGCCGCCGGCGCATCGACGAACTCGGCGAGCCAGCGCAGCGGCACGCGCATCAGATCTGCTCCAGCACGCGCAGATCGCCCTCGAACATCAAATGAATGTTCGGAATGCCGAAGCGCAGCATCGCCGCGCGGTCGAGCGTCATGCCGAAGGCAAAGCCCTGGAAACGCTCGGGGTCGAGCCCGCAGTTGGCGAGCACGACCGGGTGGATCATTCCGCAGCCGCCCGCCTCGATCCAGCCAGATTGAGAGCAGGTGGCGCAGCCGGCGCCTTTGCAGAGCAGGCAGCGGTAGTCGAGTTCGGCCGATGGCTCGGTGAACGGAAAGTACGAAGCGCGGAATCGCAGCTCGACGTCGGCGCCCATCATGTGGCGCTGGAATGCGTAGAGTACGCCTTTCAGGTCGGCGAACGAGACGCGCTCGTCGACCATGAAGCCCTCCACCTGGTGGAACATCGGCGAGTGCCGCGGCGAGCGGTCGTTGCGGTAGACGCGACCGGGCACGATGAAGCGAAACGGCGGCTTGCGCCCCGTCATCGCGCGGATCTGCACCGGCGACGTGTGCGTTCGCAATACATGGCCGCCTTCGACGAAGAAGGTGGCCTGCATGTCGCGGGCGGGATGATCCGGCGGGATGTTCAGCGCCTCGAAGTTGTACCACTGGGTCTCGACTTCGGGACCTTCCTCGACCGCGAAGCCGAGGCCGGTGAAGAAGGCGACGATGTCGCGTTCGATCTGCGTGATCGGATGCAGATGACCGCGCGGCGCGCGCACACCCGGCAGCGACACGTCGAGATGTCGCGCGGCCAGCTCGAGATCGCGCGCGGCACTTTCGAGCGCGGCGCGGCGCTCGTGTACGAACGCCTCGATGCGCTGCTTGGCGAGGTTCGCGGCCTCGCCGACGCGCGCGCGCTCTTCGTCTGCCAACGCCCCGAGCCCGCGCAGCACGACGCCCACGGAGCCCTTCTTGCCGAGGAAGCGCGCGCGCGCTTCGGCGAGCGCAGCAAGGCTACGCGCCTCGGCGATTGCCAGGCGCGCTTCCTGCTCGATCGCCGCGAGGCTCGGCCCCGGGTCCGCCACCGCGACTCCCGACTCGCTACGCGAGCTGCGCTTTGGCGCGCGCCACCAGCGCCCCGAACGCCTGCGGGTCCGCAGCGGCGAGGTCGGCCAGGTTCTTGCGGTCGATCTCGATGCCCGCCTTCGTGAGCCCGTTGATCAACTGGCTGTAGGACAGCTCGTGCAGGCGCGCGGCGGCATTGATGCGAACGATCCACAGGCTGCGGAAATCGCGCTTGCGTTGGCGGCGATCGCGATAGGCGTAACGCCAGGCGCGCTCGACGGCCTCGCGCGCGACGCGCACCAGCCGGTGTCGAGAGCCGAAGTAGCCCTCGGCCTCTTTCAGGATTCGCCGATGGCGGCGCTTTTTCGTCACGCCTCGTTTGACTCGGGGCATGGTCTTCCTCCTTCTACTCGCCCTTCACTCAGGGCAGCATCTGTTCCAATCGCAATTGGTCGCCATGCGACACCACCACCTTCCCCGTGAGCCGTCGCTTCCGCTTCGCGCTCTTCTTGGTGAGGATGTGCCGCTTGTTCTTCTGCGAGCGCATGATCTTGCCGGTGCCAGTGCGCGTGAATCGCTTCGCCGCGCCGCGATGGGTCTTCATCTTGGGCATCAACTCTCTCCTGCCGGGGGCGCTTCGCCCGCCGCGTCTGCCTGCATGGCGTCGGTCTCGGCCGGCGGGGCATCCGCCTGGGCCTGCGGCGCGCTGGCCGCTGCGGGCATCTCGTCTTCCGCGCCGCTCTCCAGTGCCGCCTCCGCCTTCTCCTGCTGCGCGCGTGCCCGCTCGAGTCGCTGGATGGCTTCGCGATTGGGCACGAGGATCATCGACATGAAGCGGCCGTCCATGCGGGGCGGATTCTCGACCGCCGCGATGTCCGCGAGCATCTCCTTCACCTTGTCGAGCTGCTCACGCCCGATCGAGGTGTGGACGATCTCGCGTCCTCGGAACATCAACGTGACCTTGACCTTGTCCCCTTCGATAAGGAAACGCCGCGCGTTCTTCAACTTGAAGTCGAGGTCGTGCTCGTCGGTGCGCGGCCGTAACTTCACTTCCTTCATCGTCGCCGCGTGCGCCTTCGCCTTGCTGACGGCCTGCTTTTTCTTCAGCTCGTACTTGTACTTCCCGTAGTCCATGATGCGACAGACGGGCGGGTTCGCGCCGGGCGCGACCTCGACCAGGTCGAGGCCCTTTTCCACGGCGCGCTGTACGGCGTCGAAGGGCGTCATCACGCCGAGCTGGGTTCCGTCCTCGTCGACGACGCGGATCTCACGCGCGCGGATGCGCTCGTTGATGCGCGTGTCGTCTTTGGTACGCGGCTGTTCTCCACGCTTGGGGAATCGGATGCGGGTTTCCTCCGTTAGGGACTAGATCGACTCGCGACGCTCGGCCACTGCGGCCGACAGCTCCGCGACGAACGCGTCGAGGGCGACCGACTCGGCGGCGCCCTTTTCCCCGTGGCGGCGGCGCGGCGTGACGGTCCCGTTCGCCACCTCCTGGTCACCGACCACGAGCATCAAGGGAATCTTCTGCAGCTCCGCTTCGCGGATCTTGAAGTTCAGTTTCTCGTTGCGCAGATCGCACTCGACGCGCAGGCCGCGCGATTGGAGCGCGGCATGGACCTTCGCGGCGTAGTCCGCGTGCCGCTCGGTGATCGGCAACACGATCGCCTGCAGCGGCGCCAGCCAGAGCGGGAAATCGCCGGCGGTGTGCTCGAGGTAGATCGCGATGAAGCGTTCGAGCGAGCCGAGGATCGCGCGGTGCAGCATCGCCGGGCGGTGTTCCTGACCATCGCGACCGATGTAGGCGAGTTCGAAACGCGTAGGCGCCGCCATGTCCACCTGGATCGTCGACAGCGTCCAGGCGCGGCCGAGCACGTCCTGGAAGTCGAACTCGACCTTCGGCGCGTAGAAGGCGGCCTCGCCCTTCTTGATGCCGCATTCGAAGCCGGCGTTCTTCACGCAATCGATCAGCGCCTGTTCGGCTACGTCCCAGTCCGCAGCCTCGCCGAGGAAGCGCGCGGGGCGCGTCGAGACGGATACCTTCACGCCCGACAGGCGCAGATCGCGGTAGACCTCGGCGGTCATCGCGAAGAAGCGCTCGATCTCGGCGGGCACGGCTTCGGGCTCGCAGTAGATGTGCGCGTCGTCCTGCGCCATCGCGCGCACGCGCGAGAGGCCCGTCAGCGTGCCGCTGCGCTCGTTGCGGTGCAGCCGCGAGAACTCGGCGAAGCGGATCGGCAGATCGCGGTACGAGCGCTTCGCGGATTGGTAGAGCCGGCAGTGGCCCGGGCAGTTCATCGCCTTCACGCCGAGTTCTTCGCCCTCGTCACCCTCGAACCAGAACATGTCGTCGTGGAACTCGAAGTAGTGTCCCGAAGTCTTGAAGAGATCCGCGCGGTACAGCTGCGGCGTCATCACTTCCTGGTAGCCGTACTTGGGATACAGGCCGCGCATGTAGTCGACGAGGCCGTTGTAGAGCGCCATGCCTTTCGGGTGGTAGAACGGCGAGCCGGGCGCGAGCGCTTCGATGTGGAACAGATCGAGTTCGACGCCGAGGCGGCGGTGATCGCGGCGCTTCGCCTCTTCGATGCGGGCCAGGTGCTCGTCCAGCTCTTTTTTGCTGGTGAACGCCGTGCCGTAGATGCGTTGGAGCATCGGATTCGACTCGTCGCCCTTCCAATAGGCGCCGGCAGCCTCGAGGAGCTTGACCGCGCCGATCTGGTCGGCGCGCTGCACGTGCGGGCCGCGGCACAGATCGGTGAAGCCGCCATGCGAAAAGAGCGTGATGTCGTCGCCGTCCGGGATGTCGGCCAGACGCGCGACTTTCAACGTCTCGCCCATCGACTCGAAGAGCGCCTTCGCCTCGGCGCGCGACACCACGCGTCGCTCGAAGGGCGCGTTCTCGGCGACGATGCGCCGCATCTCGTCCTCGATGCGCGCGAGGTCGTCGGGCGTGAACGAGCGATCGAGCAGGAAGTCGTACTGGAACTTTTCGGCGTGGTCGGTGCGGCCGACGTCGATCTGCACGTTCGGGAAGAGACGCTTCACGGCGTCGGCCATCACGTGCTCGGCCGAGTGGCGGATCACGCTGCCGCCCTGCGGATCCTTGTTCGTGACGATCTCGATGGCGGCGTCCTGGCTGAGCGGCAGGCGCAGATCGACCAGCTGGCCGTCGACGCGGCCGGCTAATGCGGCGCGCGCGAGCCCGGGCCCGATGCGCTCCGCGACGCCGAGAACCGTGGTGCCCGCGGGCACGTCGAGCAGCCTGCCATCCGGCAGGCGCACGTGGATCTGGCTCATGAGCGGAGAAAGGACATGGGCATGACTCTTCGCGGTTCCCGATTGCCGGAAACCAAACGACGACAGCGATCAACGATGGTTGGCACGGGCGGGATTGAACCGCCGACCCCTACCGTGTCAAGGTAGTGCTCTCCCACTGAGCTACGTGCCAAGAATCCAGCTAACGTGGCGCAGTCAATACCGATTTTGATGGCCTTCGTCAACGAGTGGAAGGCTGGGGAGTCGGCTCGACTGGCGAAGCGATGGGGCTGGGCCCCGCTTCGAGCGGGATCCGGAGCGCGACCGTGATCAACAGCGTCTCGCCATCCGTTCCTGCGGACCGAAGTTCGAGCGTGTCGCTGAGCGCGGCGCCGAGGCGTCCGACGAGGGCCCCGCCTTCCTCTTCGGTTTCGACCTCGGCAACGATGCGGCCGTGCGCGAACTCGAGCGGCCGCACGGCGGCGCCGCGCGCCGCGAGTGCGCGCTCGATCCGCTTCCAGAGCGGATACGAATCGACCCCCTCGAACGCGATCCGCAGCGCCCGGCGCGCGCCGGGCTGCGGCGCAGCCCCGAGAAGCCCCGCCCGTTGCAGCCGAGAGCGGAGGCGGGAGCGCTCCACGTAGGTCTCTACGGTGACCACGTACTCTCGCTGCGCGGCAGGGCTCTGCTCGAGCAGCGGCGCACGTTCCCCCCGGTCTTCGAGGATCCGGAAACGGCTCGCGTAGAGCAGCAGATCGGTCCCGAGCGCGGCGCGAACGGCCTCGGCCGAGGCGCTTGCACCAGCCTGGGAAGCGAGGTCCAGCGCGGCGCGCTCCACCGCCTCGCGCACGCCGGCTTCGAGCGCGGCCTGGCGCGCGGTCGGTCCGCCGGTCGATCCAGCCGCGAGCGGCACCGAGCCCACCGACTCGACCCGCACCAGATCGGCGCGTCCCGCACCCGCGGCGAGCACCGCGAACGCGAGGGCCAACGCGAACGAACGCACGGCCCGCGTCATTGCACCCACTCCGCGGCGCGGCGACCAAAGAGCGCGTTCACCTGCGCGAGCAGCGCGTCGCTCGGGCTCACCGCGCAGCCGTCGGGCAGCGCAATCACCGTCTCGCTCTCTCCCGGGATCCGCAGGTGGAGCAGCACCGGGCAGTCGCCGGGATGGCTCGCAAACGCACTTCGCAGCGCGGTCAGCCGATCGCGCGACGCCTCGACCTCGAGCACGTCGATGCGCAGCCGGCTCGCGAGCTTCTGTTCCGCGTCCTCGAGTTTCAGCGCGTCCCGCACCAGGACTTTCGGCGGGTCGCCGCCTTCCAGCTTGCCGACGATCACGATCGGTAGCGGCGGCTGTCCGGGCCCCGACAGGGCCGCGCTCTTCAGCAACGGACGCAGTCGCGCGTACGGCTCCGAGAAGATCACCAGATCGAAGGAGCCTTCGAGGTCCTCGAGCGTGCCGAAGCCCATCGCGTCGCCCTTGCGCGTTCGCGTCTCGCGCAGTTGGGTGAGCAGCCCGCCGATGCGCACGTCGCGACCGTCCTTGCCCTCGGTGGCACTCGAACGCGTATCGGTGAAGCGCGCGAGCGCGGGTGCAACAGCGCCGAGCGGGTGGCCCGTCACGTAGAAGCCGAGCAGCTCGCGCTCGTAACCGAGTCGCTCGCTGTCGGTCCAGGCCGCCACATCGGGGAGCTTGGGCTCGGGACCCGCCGTGCGCGCGCTGCCGCCGCCGAACAGGCTTCCCTGACCAATCTCGCGATCGCGCTGGGCCGCGGCGCCGCGCTCCAATGCGGCGTCGAGTGCGCCCCACACCGCTGCGCGGTTCGGGTGCAGCGAATCGAATGCGCCGCCCTTCACGAG
>CAYGWM010000016.1:11963-48333 GCA_964353555.1 uncultured Spirochaetales bacterium | reverse complement strand
TCCGCTTCGCCGAGACTGTAGCCGGCGAGCTTGTTGGCGATCTGCAGCACCTGGTCCTGATACACGATCACGCCGAGCGTCTCGGAGGTGAGCTCCTGCAGCTCGGGGAGCAGATAGTCGATCTTCGTGACGCCGTTCTTGCGATTCACGTACTCGTCGACCATGCCCGAGCCGAGCGGACCCGGCCGGTAGAGCGCGACCAGTGGAATGATCTCCTTGAAGGTGCGCGGCTTCAGCTTGATCACCAGGTCGGTCATCCCGCTCGACTCGACCTGGAACACGCCCTCGGTGTCGCCGCGCGAGAGCAGATCGAAGGTGGGCACGTCGTCGAGCGGCACCTTTTCGACGCAGAAGCCCGGATGCTCGGCGCCGATCAGCTTCTCCGCGTCCGCGATCACGGTGAGCGTCTTCAGACCCAGGAAGTCGAACTTGATCAGCCCGATCTTCTCGACGCAGCGCATGTCGTATTGGGTCATGATGTCGCCGGAGCGCGCGTCGCGGTACAGCGGCACCATTTCGATCAGCGGGCGCGTGCCGATCACCACGCCGGCTGCGTGTTTCGACGCGTGGCGCGTCAGGCCTTCCAGCTTGCGGGCGGTCTGGAACAGCCGCGCCACCTGCCCGTCCGCCTCGACGCGCGCGCGCAACTCCGGCGACTGCTGGTGGGCATCGTCGAGCGTCGTGCCGAGCGCCTCCGGGATCAGCTTCGCGATGCGGTCGACGTCCGCGTAGGGCATGCCGAGCGCACGACCGACGTCGCGTAGCGCGGCCTTCGCTTGCAGCGTCCCGAACGTGACGATCTGCGCAACGCGCATCTCCTCGGGCGCCGGCGTCGCGTTGCCATCATATTTCTCGGCGACGTAGCGGATCACCGAATCGCGGCCGCGCATGCAGAAGTCGACGTCGATGTCGGGCATCGAGACGCGCTCTGGGTTCAGGAAGCGTTCGAAGAGGATGTCGTACTCGATCGGGTCGACGCCGGTGATGCCGAGCCCATAGGCCACCAGGCTTCCCGCCGAGGAACCACGCCCCGGGCCGACCGGCACACCGGTGCGTCGCGCGTAGTCGATGAAGTCCGCGACGATCAGGAAGTAGCCGGCGAAGCCCATCGACTGGATCACCGACAGCTCGTACTTCATCCGCTCGCCGTAGACGCCGTGCTTGCCGGGCAGCGGCTCGTCGCGGTCGAGTCCGAGGCGCTGCCGCAGGCCCGTCCACGCCTGCTCTTCGAGCACCTGCTCGCGCGTGGTGCCGGCGGGCACCTGGAACTCGGGCAGGTGGTACTTGCCCATCGCCAGCTCGACGTCGCAGCGCTCGGCAATTTCGAGTGTGGCTTCGACGGCGGAGGGATGGTCATGGAAGACATCCCACATCTCGTCGCCGTCCTTCACGTAGAAGCCCTGGCCGTCGAAGCGGAAGCGCTTCGGGTCGTCGAGGTTGGCAGCGGTGCCGATGCAGAGCAGCACGTCGTGGGGTTCGTGGTCGTCGCTCTCGAGATAGTGCGCGTCATTGGTGGCGACCAGCGGAAGGCGCAGGTCGGCAGCCATCTTCACCAACTCGGCGTTCACCTTGTCCTGCGCCGGGATGCCGTGGCGCTGCAACTCGAGGTAGAAGCGGTCCTTGAAGATCGACGCGAACTCCTCGACCAGCCGCCAGGCGCGCGTCGCGTCGTTGTCGAGGATCGCGCGCGACACCATCGAGGAGAGGCAGCCGGACGTCGCGATCAGGCCTTCGCTGCGTTCGCGCAGCAGATCGAGGTCGATGCGCGGCTTGTAGTAGAAGCCCTCGAGGTAGCCCTTCGAAACCAGAACCATCAGGTTGCGGTAGCCGGTCTCGTTCATCGCGAGCAGTAGCATGTGGTTGATCGCATCGAAGCCCGCGTCGTCCTTCTCGCGGCCCTTCTTCTCGAAGCGCGATCCCGACGCGACGTAGACCTCGCAGCCGAGGATCGGCTTCACACCCGCATCGCGCGCCTTCTCGTAGAACTCGACGGCGCCGAACAGATTGCCGTGGTCGGTCATCGCGACCGCCGGCATGCCGAGCGCCTTCGCGCGCGCGAAGAGCGCCTTGTGCTTGATCGCGCCGTCGAGCAGCGAGAACTGGGTGTGCAGGTGCAGGTGGGCGAAGGGTCGCGGCATTCCCTCGCCTACTCCCACTCGATCGTGGCGGGCGGCTTCGACGAGATGTCGTACACGACGCGTGACACGCCCTTCACCTCGTTGGTGATGCGACTCGATGCGCGGGCCAGCACGTCGTGCGAGAGCCGCGCCCAGTCGGCCGTCATCGCGTCCACCGAGGTCACCGCGCGCAGCGCAACGACGTGGTCGTAGGTGCGCGCGTCGCCCTGCACACCCACGGTCTGGATCGGCAGGAATACCGCGAACGCCTGCCAGACGGCGTCGTAGAGGCCGCCACGGCGCAGTTCCTCGATCCAAATCGCATCGGCGCGGCGCAGCATCGCGAGACGTTCGCCCGTGACTTCACCCATGATGCGGATCGCGAGGCCGGGACCGGGGAACGGATGGCGCCCCACCAGCGCCTCCGAAATGCCGAGCTTGCGGCCGACCGCGCGCACTTCGTCCTTGAAGAGTTCGCGCAGCGGCTCGACGAGCGCCAGCTTCATCCGCTCCGGCAAGCCGCCGACGTTGTGATGCGTCTTGATCGTCTGCGAAGGACCGCGCACCGAGACGCTCTCGATTACGTCCGGGTAGAGCGTCCCCTGCACCAGGAAGGTCGCGTCGCCGATTCGTTCGGCCTCGTGCTCGAAGACCTCGATGAACAGATGGCCGATGATGCGGCGCTTCTGCTCGGGATCGCTGACGCCGGCGAGCGCGTCGAGGAAGCGCTTGCGCGCGTCGACGACCGCAAGCGGGATGCCGAGCCCTTCGCGGAAGATGCGCAGGACCTCCTCCGCCTCGTTCTCGCGCAACAGGCCGTGGTCGACCAGGATACAGTGCAGCTTGGCGCCGATCGCGCGGTGCACGAGCGCCGCCGCGACCGACGAATCGACACCGCCCGAGAGCCCGCAGACGACGTGAGCGTCTCCGACCTGCGCGCGGATCTTTCTCACTGCGTCGTCTATGAACGCTTCCATCGACCACGAATTGCCGCAGCCGCAGATGCCGTGCACGAAGTTTGCGAGCAGCGCGCCGCCGCCCTCGGTGTGCACCACTTCGGGGTGAAACTGGATGCCGTAGAGCGGCTTCTCCGCGTGGCGCACCGCGGCGAACGGGGAATTGTCGCTCGACGCGATGCGCTCGAAGCCGTCGGGCAGCCGCAACACACGATCGCCGTGGCTCATCCAGACGGTGCGCTCGGCCTGGTCTTCGAGGCCGGCGAAGAGCGGATCGCCGCGGCGTTCGAGCTTCAGCTGGGCGCGTCCGTACTCGCGATCGTCCGACGCTTCGACGACGCCACCGAGCTGCTGACACATCCACTGCAGGCCATAGCAGATACCGAGCACCGGAACGCCGAGGTCGAGCACTTCGCGGTGCGCGAACGGCGCGTCGGCGTCGAGCACGCTCGACGGACCGCCCGACAGCACGATCCCGCGCGGCCCGAAACGGCGCACCGCTTCGAGCGACGCCTGGCAGGGATGGATCTCGCAGTAGACGCCGTGCTCGCGAATGCGGCGTGCGATCAGCTGGGTGAACTGGCTACCGAAGTCCAGGATCAGGACCCGGTCGCGATGCGCATCAGCGGGCATGAGCGCGGATCCCTCACTGCTACTCGAGCCGGTAGTTGGGAGCTTCCTTCGTGATCACCACGTCGTGCACATGGCTTTCCTGCAGCGATGCATGGGAGATGCGCACGAAGCGCGCCTTCTGTCGCAGCTCTGCGAGATCCGCCGCGCCGAGGTAGCCCATGCCCGATCGCAGCCCACCCACCATCTGGTGCACGTTGCTGGTCAGGCTGCCGCGATACGGGACGCGGCCCTCGATGCCTTCGGGTACGAGCTTTGCGGCCTCGACGTCGCCCTGGAAGTAGCGGTCGCGCGAGCCGTCAGCCATCGCGCCGAGCGAGCCCATCCCGCGGTAGACCTTGTAGGTGCGGCCCTGGTAGAGAACGGTCTCGCCGGGCGCTTCGTCGGTGCCGGCGAAGAGCGAGCCGATCATCACCGTCGACGCGCCGCCGGCGAGCGCCTTCACGGCGTCTCCGGAGAACTTCACGCCACCGTCCGAGATCACCGGCACATCGAAACGCGCTGCCACCCGCGCCGCGTCCATCACCGCCGTGAGCTGCGGAACCCCGACACCCGTGACGACGCGCGTCGTGCAGATCGAGCCCGGACCGACGCCCACCTTGACCGCCGATGCACCCGACTTGATCAATGCTTCGGCGCCCTCGGCGGTGGCGACGTTGCCGCCCACCATCGGCATGCTCGGGAAGATGCGACGCAACTCGGCCAGCGTGTCGAGCACCAACTGCGAGTGACCGTGCGCGGTGTCCACCACGATCACGTCCACGCCTGCGTCGAAGAGCGCCTGCGCACGCTCCAGGCGATCCGGCCCGACGCCAACCGCGGCGCCGCACCGCAGCCGCCCGAACTCGTCCTTCGCGGCGTTCGGGAAGCGCTCGTTCTTCTCGATGTCCTTGATCGTCAACAGGCCGCGCAGATCGCCGTGCTCGTCGACCACGAGCAGCTTCTCGATGCGGTGCTCGTGCAGCAGTTCCTTGCAGCGCTCGAGCTGGGTACCAGGCGCAACCGTGACGAGCTTCTCGCGCGGCGTCATCACGTTCGAGATCGATTGGTCGTCGTCGCGTACGAAGCGCAGGTCGCGGTTGGTGAGAATGCCGACGGCCTTGCCGTCCTTGGTGACCGGCACGCCGGAGATCCGATGCTGCGCCATGATGCGGCGCGCCTCGCGAATCAGCTGCTCGGGCCGCATCGTGACCGGATCGACGATCAGCCCCGCCTCGAAACGCTTCACCTTGGCGACTTCGGCCGCCTGCACGGCCGGCGGAAGGTTGCGGTGGACGACCCCCAGGCCGCCGTTCTGCGCCATGCAGATCGCCGTCTCGTGCTCGGTGACGGTGTCCATCGCGGCCGAAACGAATGGCAGGTTCAGCGCAATCTCACGGGTGAGGCGGGTGCGCAAACTGACGTCGCGGGGCAGGACTTGCGACGCGGCAGGAACCAGCAGCACGTCGTCGAAGGTCAGTGCGTCGCGGATCGGGATGCCGTCGGTTTCGCCGAGTTCATTGCTCATCGCGTCGACCATTGGATGTGGACCCACCAACCTGGCGCGACGTACGGAGCCGGGGCGGTGCGCAGGCAGCTGGGTCGGTTACGACCGCATAGCGAACGAGTTGCGAACGAATCGAGATCAAGATCGAAGACACGCGGAGGTGAAAAGCTCGGGGGGTTCCGAGTCGCGGCCGAGTCTACTCGCCGCGTCCGCGAGGGTCAACCGATCGAAGCGTCTCTGCCGGCGAGCGCCGCGCGCGCGTGCTGCGCGACCTCAGCGGCGACCGCGGCAGCGATTCGAAACGCGACGCGCGGATGATCCTCGGCGAAGCGCAAGAACTTTTCGCGGCTCAGCAGCAGCAGATCGCTGGCATCGGCGCCGATGACACTCGTCTCGCGTGCGCCCACGGCGAGCAGCGAGAGCACGCCGATCGTCGCGCCCGCCCCAACCGCCACCTTCTCGGTGCTGCGTCGACTCTCGAGTTCGACGCGCCCGCGCACGACCAGCACCAGCGCGTCCGCCTCGTCGCCTTGCTCGAACAGCGTCTCACCAATCGACAAGCCGCGCTCTTCCAACAGCGCGGCCAACTCCTCGCGCTCGCCGTCCCCCAGATCACTGAAGAGCGCGAACGCCTTGAGTTCCGTTGCGTTCACGGAATGATTCTCGCGAACGCGCCGCGCAAGCGTTCGAGCGGCTCCTTGCGGCCCTCGAGCGGCAGCAGGAACAACATCGATTCCTCGACGAGCGCGACATTGCGTCGCAGCTCATCGGCCAGATCGGGCTCGCCGGGGCGCCGCACCAGCAGATGCAGCATCCGCGAGCGCGGCATGGCGCCCAGCGTTTCGGCAAGCGGCCGCAGTGTCTCGGCGGCCTCCGCCACCGTTCCGCCGAGAAGCAGGAACGTCCCCAGCGCGCCGTGACCCGCGACCGGCCACAGCGGTGCGTAGCGCGGGTCGGCCGGAACGTGAACGAACTCGATGCCGAGGTCATCGTCTACGCGAAGGCGCGCGATCGACCCGAGCGTGTCGGAAGCGATGCCGTTCTCGATGCGCGGATGCGGAGTCACCCCCGGCAGACCGCGCAGCAACTCGATGAATGCGTCAGTGAGACGCGGGTCGCACGAGGCGACGAGCACTTTTGCGTCGCGGGCCGGACCCCTGTCGCCACGCGTGGTGCCCTGCCATTCGCGCAAGCGCCGCACCTGTGCCGCGCGAAACAGACCCGCGTCGGGCGGCGGCATCGGCGCGCCCGCGCGCAATTCCACGATGCCGCGCTGCACGAGCGTCTGCAGCGTGCGCAGCACCTGGTAATCGGGAAACGACGAGTGATCGACGATTTCGCCCACCTGCGTGTAGAGCTCGAGCAGCAGCAGGACTTCCTGGGTGAGGGGCTGTACGACGCTCGGCAGCGCACCGTTCCGGACCTTGAGTGCGACGTGCGCCTCGGGCGATGGCAGCTGCGCGCGAAGCCGCCTGCCTTCGTCGAGCTGCCGCATGCCTTCGAGCAGCAGCCCCCGGGTGGGCGCGGTGATCTGGGTTTCGACGCGAGCCGTATCGGGCCGGAACTCGAAGCTCCCCTCGCTCCATCCGAGTAGCCGGAACAGCGCCTTCTCGCCTTCGACCGCGCTGGTCGCAGCGTGGACGACGTCGCCGTCGCGCAGGTGCACGCGGCCCCGCACCGTGCGGCCCTCGGAGTTGCGGTGCCGCAACTCGATGGTTCCGGTGCGCCGGTTGAGATGAAAGAGCTGCAGCAGATCGACCAGCGGAATCTGCGATAGGCGACCCTCGACGACCTCACGCGCCTCGTGCACCACCGCGTCGAGCTCGGATCCACGCGTCGCCAGCTCGGCCACGCGCTCGCCGACCTCGTCGGGATCGGCATCGCCCGGCAGCGCGGCCGCGCCCCATTCCTCGGCGCCGCCCGCAGGCGAGTCGCCGACGAAGACGAAGCGCACGCGCCGCGTCCGGGGATTCGCGCGCAGGATCTCGACGAGCTTGCCGGCGTCGATCAGATCGAGCGGGCCCGCCATCACCAGCACGTCGGGCGCGTCGCGGACCGCGGTCTCGAGCGCCAGAGCGCCGTTCGGAACGATGCGCGTCGCATAGCCGCGCACCGCGCACGCTTCGCGCAGGCGTTCGGCGCGTTCGAGGTTGGCGTCCGCGATCACGACCAGCCGACTCACGAGTCCTCCGTCAGCGCGTGATGGGCACGCCGAGCGCGCGTTGGAGTTGGAAGGCCAGGTGCTCGACCGTCACCCGATCGGCGGTCTGGAACAGCACAGGAGACGCAGCCGAAGCGTCGGGCTCGCCGACCAGTGCGTAGCCCGGCCCCTCTGCGTAGTACACCAAAAAGGGTCGACGCGTGCCGATCTGCGAGGGCGCCACGCAAGTCACCGATGCACCGGCGAGCGTTTCGGGGCGCTCGTCGGCCACGAGCACCAGTTCCGTGCGGGTCTGGGACGGGTCGAAGCGCGCCAGTTCCTCGCGCACCAGGTGCAAGAACTGGGCGCCCGGCGCAACGCACAGCAGACCCCGCTCCTGGGAACGCCGCTCGACTTCGCCCAGCACGAAACGCAACACCTGCGGGAGGGCTTCCGCACCCAGCGGCTGACCCTTCGAGGCGAGTGCGTCGAGCACCAGCGGGAAGGGCTTTCCTTCCAGCTCGTGGACGATGCTCTCGCGATCCTCGGCGAGGCGCGCCGACAGCATGCGTCGCAGCTCCTCGATCTGGGTGCCGTCGACCGGATAGGAAACCGCCGCCAGATGCATCCGCGGAGGTCCGGCTGCGACGCTGCCGCGGACCTCGGGCCGCATCAATAGTTCGCGCATCCGGCGCTTCAATACCGCGGCGCCGAGCGCGTCGGTCTCGGGCAGCAACACGGCGAAGCGTTCCTCGCTGGCGGTCGCGAGCAGGTCGGTGGTGCGCAGTACGCGACCCATCTGGAACGAGAAGCGCTCGAGCCACGCGGAGAGCTCGACGTCGGTCAGCTCGCGACGCCAGCGCGTGAAATCCGCCAGCTCCACTTCGATCAGCGAGAACGAGCGTCCGAAGCGGTTTGCCTTGCAGATCTCGTTGCGCACCACGTCATCGAAGAAGGCGTAGGTATAGGCGCGCGTTGCGGGGTCGCGGAACGAACGGTGCTCGAGCGCTCGGAAACGCAGCGCGTTCGCCACCGCCACAGCCGCCGGCGCGGCGAAGCGCTCGGCGACCACGCGATCGCGATCCTCGAACAGCGAGCCGGCGATCTTGTCCGTCAGGCGCACGAAGCCGAGCACACGGCCCTCGTGACGCAGCGGCACGATCAGCGCGGGCGCCGCCCCGCTGGCGTCGACCACGAACGGCGTCGCGTCGGGCAGACACACCGCTTCGAGTTCGACAGGCAGCGCGTCGAGCGCGATCTCTTCGGGCTCACGCTCTACGCGCACGAGACCGCGCGCCGCCGTGAGACGCAGGCGTCCGGCGTCGTCGGTGCGCGCCACCCACGCGACGCCTCCCTGCGCGCGCGTCTCGAGGCAGAGTCCTTCGACGATGCGATCGGCGAGCGGCTCGATCGCGAGCGTCGAAAAGAGTGCGAGGGTTCGCTCGAACAGCGACAGGTGGCCGAGATACTCGAGGTTCTCCGCCATCAGCGAGGCGTGCTCCTGGCGGAGTCGCTTGCGTTGCAGGATGCCTTCGAGGGAACGCGCGAGCAGTGTGGGATCGAGCGGCTTCAGCAGGTAGTCGCTGGCGCCCAGCCGCATCGCGTCGACAGCGGTGCGCACGTCGCCGACGCTCGTCACGACGATCACGTCCTGCTCCGGCGCGCGCGCCTTCACCCGCTCGACCAACTCGGCGCCCGAGAGCCCGGGCATCACCAGGTCGGTGACGACGACGTCGAACGATTCGCGTTCGAGCAGGTGCAGCGCTTCGTCGCCACTGCCGGCCGTGCGCACCTCGAAACCCTGCTGCACCAGCAGGTCTTCGAGAAACACGCGGAAGTAACGCTGGTCGTCGACCGCGAGGATCCGAGCCTTGGCCATGCTCCCCCCGACGCTCGGCCCTTGCCGAGCGCCCGCGCGGCTCGCCCAGAGCCCCCCGTCGCAGGGAATCCCGGACGCCACCGCGCCTCGAAGGCTCATCGGCGAATGGCGACGGCTCCTGAGGGGATTCCCGCCTGCGCGGCGGGCATCGGAAGAACCGGCTCCCCGATCAGCGAGTGCGGGGTGGCCTCCGCGATCTGCACGCGAACGAGGTGGCCCGGGACCGCGTGGGGAAAGCTCGCGGCGTCGAGATTCACAACGCGATGCCACGGGTCGCGCCCGGCGAGTTGGTGATCGTGGCGGCTCCGCCCCGAGACCAGCACCTCGGTGCGCGTCCCGACGCGCCCGCGGTGGTAGCGGAGGGTCTGGTGACGCAGCAGATCCTGGACCGCTTCGAGGCGCGTCTGGGCGACGTTCTCGGGCACCCGGTCGGCGATCTCGGCGCCGGCCGTACCGGGTCGCGGTGAGTACTTGAACGAGAAGCCGTCGACGTAGCCGACGTCGCGAATCAGCGCGAGCGTGGCCTCGAAGTCGGCGTCGCTCTCCCCGGGGAAGCCGACGATCAGATCGGTCGTGAGCGCCAGGTCGGGCCGCGCAGCGCGCAGGCGCAGCGTGAGTCGCCGGACGTCGTCGCCCGTGTAGCGGCGGCGCATGCGTTCGAGAACCGCGTCCGCGCCGCTCTGCACGGGCATGTGCACGTGCGGAGCGAGCGCCTCGATCTCCCCGTGGGCCCGCACGAGGTCGTCGTCGAAGAAGATCGGATGCGGGCTCGTGTAGCGAATGCGACGAAGCCCGCGGATCTCGGCCAGCCGGCGGATCAATGCCGCGAAACCCATCGTGCCGCCCTGCGCGGCCCGCCCGCGGCGCTGGTCGTGGCGGCCGTAGGCGTTGACGGTCTGGCCGAGCAATACCACCTCGACGACTCCGCGCGCCGCCAGCGACTCCGCCTCGCGCAGGATCGAGTCCGCCGGGCGGCTCACTTCCCGGCCGCGCGTAGTCGGCACGATGCAGAAGGAGCAGAACATGTCGCAGCCTTCCATCACCGTGAGGTGGGCGCGGCCCGGCGAAGTCTCGACGAAGGCGGGGTGGCGCCCCGGCAGATCGAAGCGATCGAGACTCGGGGACGTCGAGACGTCGACGTCCCGCTGGCCCATCTCAGCGGCGCGTACCAGAGACGGGACCAGGCGGAGGTTGTGCGTCCCGAAGACGAAGTCGACCTGGGAGAAGCGCGCGAGCAGCGCGTCTCCCTGCTGCTGGGCCACACAGCCACCGACCCCGATCACGCGGCCGGGCCGCTGGGCCTTCCACTCGCGAAGCCGCCCGAGATCGCTGTAGAGCCGGTGTTCGGCCTTCTCCCGGATCGAGCACGTGTTGATCACGAGGAGGTCGGCGCCCTCGTCCTCGCCGGTCGCCTCGTAGCCGGCATGCAGCAGCAGATTCGCGACCTTGTCGGAATCGTGCGCATTCATCTGGCACCCGAAGGTGCGGATCGCGAAGGTCCGGGGTGCCATGCGTCTGGCAACCTATCCGAGCGAGGTGACCCCCGCCAAGCCGCTTTTCCGGAGCTGGCTCGGGAATCTCAGCCTGGTGTGGTGGCCCTGGTGACGGGGATTCGCATCAATTGCAAAAAGCTGTTTGACAGCGTGATACGACGGCGCGCATAATGCGAAACATCAAGTCGCGGTCCGGAGCCATCGAGGCGCGACCAAGGAGTTTTTGAAGGTTCTGGAGCGGCGGTGGATGAGGCATTTCGACTGAAATGTCCAACCTCTCACCCCCCATCATCTGTCCACCGCCTCTCCGCCCTTGAAGAACGCCCCGCTTGGGAAACCAAGCGGGGCGTTTCGACGTTTGGGGGACCCGGGAACCGATAGGCGGCGCGTCAGAGGACGAGCTTGTCGACCACCCGCGAGAGCTGCCGGAGGTTTCGACACTCTTCCGCCAGCGTCGTGTACGGCAGGTACTTGTCCATCACGGAGTCGCCGAAGCCCCACGCGCTCGGGCTCTCCGGGTTCAGCCAGATCACGTTCTTGGCCTTCGTGTGCAGGTCGCGCAGGCACCAGGCCTTCGGGTCGTTGTAGTTGTTGCGCGCGTCGCCGAGGATCAGCACCGTCGTCTTGGCGTCGACGGCCGAAAGGAAGTCGCGCCAGAAGATGTGGAAGGCCATGCCGAAGTTGCTGCGGGTGTAGACGTTGATCACGCCACCCCCTTCGAGCGCTTCCTCGATCGCCTTCGAGACATCGTGGTCCTGGAAGATCGGCGTCACTTCGCCCAGTTCCGCGACGAACACGAACGCGCGGATCTTCGTGAAACACTCCTGCAAGCTGTAGACGAACTGCAGCATGAAGCGCGATACGTTCGCGACCGACGACGACACGTCGCACAGGATCACCAGCTTCGGACGGTCCTTGCGCTTCTCCTTGAAGACCAGCTCGAACGGAACGCCGCCGTGGCCGGCATTGCGCCGCAGCATCGTGTGCAGATCGAGCTTGCCCTTCTTGCGCCGCTTGCGACGGATCGACATCACGTTCTTGATCTTCTGCGCCAGGCGGCTGACCACCTCGCGCATCCGCGCGATCTCGTCTTCGGTGAGCGAATAGAAGCTCTTCTCGAAGAGCGCTTCGCGGCGGAACTTCTCCATGTAGTCGAAGTTGCGCGTCTGGAGTTCCCGCTCCATGAAGTCGCGCACGCTCTTGCGCAGCGCTTCGAAGAAGCGCTCGGCGAGCTTGCCGATCGCGTCGGCCTCGGCGTCGCCCATCCCGGCTGCGCGCAGGCGCGCGGCCAGCTCGCGCAGCTCGTTGGCAGCGCCCTCGGCGCCCAGCGATTCCATCGTGCGGCGCGAGAAGAAACCGATCTGCAGCATGTTCTCGATGCGGGCGGCGCCCGCCTGGGCGGCAGCAGCACGGATCATCTGCTCGAGCTGATTCAGGTCGCCGGTCAGCAGCGCGCGCGCCAGATCTGAAAGGTCGATCTCGCCTTCCGGCAGCTGGCCACTCTCGAGCATCTGACGGATCTGCTCGAGCAGCCGCTCGACGTCGATGCCCTGCTCGCCGAGCGAGCCGGTGGCGGAATCGAAGGCGTTCTTCAGGTTGTCGTAGAAGCCGGACCAGTAGAGGTCGAAGAGTTGGTCGTAGGTGGCGATGTCGTCGCCGCGCTTCACCAGTGATGCGCGCAGCGCGTCCCGGAACACGTCGCGATCGGCGAGCGACAACTCGTCGAGTGCTTTGAAGGCGTCGATCGCCTCGGACACCGAGACGCGCAGACCGCTCTGGCGGAGCAGGTTCGCGAACTCGAGGATCTTGCGCTGCATGGACCTCTCCGCCGCGGGCGCAGGTCGCCGGTTAGTGGAGCGTGCCCTTCTTGCGGGGCGGCGCCGGCGCGCCGGGCGCTCCACCCGGCGCAGGCGTGGGCTTCGTCATCATCCGCGACAGCTCCTGCTGGGCCTTCCGGATGTCGGCCTCGTACTTGAGGATCACGCTCATCGTGTCCTTCACGAGGTCTTCGTCCAGCGACGTCGCATTGAGCGCCAGCAGCGCGCGCGCCCAGTCCAGCGTCTCAGAGATCGACGGCGCCTTCTTCAGATCGAGGCTGCGCAGCTTCTGCATCAGCGCAACGACGTCCGCCGCGAGCTTCTCGTCCATCCCAGGAACCTTGACCTCGAGGATCTTGCGCTCGACTTCCTCGTCCGGGTAGTCGATCCACAGGTGCAGGCAGCGGCGCTTCAGCGCGTCGCTCATCTCGCGGGCGTCGTTCGACGTGAGGAACACGATCGGGCGTTGGACGGCCTCGAACGTGCCGATCTCCGGCACCGTGACCTGGAAGTCCGAGAGCACCTCGAGCAGAAACGCTTCGAACTCCGGATCCGACTTGTCGACTTCGTCGACCAGCAGTGCCGTCGGCTCCTTCGACGTGATCGCGTGGAGCAGCGGGCGCGGCACGATGAACTGCTCGGAGAAGAACACGCTGTCCTGCTGACCGACGCGCTCGGCCGCCTCACGCAGCGTCTTGGTGCCCTCCATCACTTCCGAGATCTTCTCCTTGAGGATCTGCGTGTAGAGCAGCTGCTTCGAGTACTCCCACTCGTAGAGCGCCTTCGCTTCGTCGAGACCCTCGTAGCATTGGAGTCGCACGAGCGGCCGGCCGGCCGCCTTCGCGACGACCTTGGCCAGCTCGGTCTTGCCCACGCCCGCGGGACCTTCCACGAGCACCGGCTTCTCGAGCTTCAGCGCCAGGTACACGACCGTCGCGATGCGGCGGTCGCAGATGTAACCCTGCTCCTCCAGGCGCTTCTGTACGTCTTCGACAGTTTCGAACATGAAGTCCTCAGCTCATCAAGTGGAGCACGTGACCAAGCTTCTCTTTCTTGGTGCGCAGGTACTCGTAGTTCTTTTCGTTGGGTGTGATCTCGAGCGGCACGCGCTCGACGATCGCGAGGCCGTAGCCCTCGATGCCGGCACGCTTGCCCGGGTTGTTCGTGATCAGTCGCATCTTCCGAACCCCGAGGTCGACGAGGATCTGCGCACCGACGCCGTAGTCGCGCAGGTCGGGCGGGAAGCCGAGTCGTTCGTTCGCCTCGACGGTGTCGAGCCCCTCTTTGTCCTGCAAGCTGTAGGCTCGGATCTTGTTCTTGAGACCGATCCCGCGACCTTCTTGACGCATGTAGAGGATCACGCCGAGTCCCTCGGCATCGATCAGCTTCATTGCGGCGCGGAGCTGTTCGCCGCAGTCGCAGCGCATCGAACCGAAGGCATCACCCGTGAGACACTCGCTGTGGACGCGCACCAGCACGTCGCTCTCCGCGGTGATCTCGCCCTTCACCAGCGCCATGTGATCGACGTGATCGATGTCGTTCTCGAAGATGTACGAGCGCCACTCGCCGGCTTCCGCGGTGGGCAATTCCGCCTCGGCGATTCGACGCACCAGCTTCTCGTTGCGCAGCCGATGCTCGATCAGTTGCGCGATCGTCACGATCTTCAGGCCGTGGGTGCGCGCGAACTCGACCAGATGCGGCATGCGCGCCATCGAGCCGTCGTCGTTCATCACCTCGCAAATGACGCCGGCGGGCTTCAAACCCGCCAGCCGAGCGAGATCGACAGAACCCTCCGTCTGGCCGGCGCGCCGCAGCACGCCGCCATCGCGCGCACGCAGCGGGAAGATGTGGCCAGGCCGCGAGAGATCGTGCGGGCGCGAGTCGTCGTCGATCGCGACACGGATCGTGTGCGCGCGATCGGCCGCGGAGATGCCGGTGGTGACACCCTGGCGCGCTTCGATCGAGATCGTGAAGGCGGTGCCGAAGGTCGTGGTGTTGTCGCCATCGGGCACCATCATCGGGAGCCGCAGCTCCTGGAGGCGTCCTTCGGTCAGCGAGAGACAGACGAGGCCGCGCCCGAACTTCGCCATGAAATTGATGGCATCGGGCGTCACGCACTCGGCGGCCATGCAGAGGTCGCCTTCGTTCTCGCGGTCCTCGTCGTCGGTGAGGATGATCATCCGACCGGCGCGGATCTCGGCGATGCCCTCCTCGACCGAGACGATCACGTCGGCCCATTCCGGGGGAACGCGGCGACGCTTCAGCCGAAGGGCGGGAGCCGCCTTCGAATCCATGCTGTTTGGCCTTTCGGTCGGACCGCCGCGCCGGGGGCGCCCGATCTCGCGTGCGAGCACGCGGCGGGTCCGTCGTTGAGCATCCCCACGGGAATCGGCGTAGGCAGACTATCGGCGGTTGACTGGAGCGTCAACCGCAGGCGGCGGCACAGCCGGCGCGCGCGGCGATCAGCCTGCGGCGGCCTTGCTCTCGCTGCGTCCGACGTGACGGAACACGCCACCGAGGAACTCCTCCTCGGATACGCCGAAGTTGGTCGCGAACTGGTGCTTCGCATCGAGATGGCGATAGAGCTTGCGCAGCAGCTCGCGGAGACTCTCGATCACGCCCTCGCCCTTGCTCGCGACGGCCGGAAAGGTCGCGATGTCGCCCCACGTCGCGCGGATTTCCTGCAGCGGCTTGATGTCGGGCAGATCGCGCTTGTTGAACTGCACGATCTTCGGAATCGCATCGAAATCGATCCCGTTCGCGCGCAGGTTCGCTTCCATGTCCCGCCACGAGTACGCATTCGCGCTCGCCGACGCGCGCTGCGAATCCGCGATGAATGCGACCGCGTCAGCGCCCGCGAGCACCACCTTGCGCGTCGACTTGTGCATCACCTGCCCGGGTACCGTGAATAGCTTCAGCTTCACCGAGACGCCCTTCCCCGCGCCGAACTGGATCGGCAGGAAGTCGAAGTAGAGCGTGCGGTCGTCGGTGGTATCGAGCGTGACCATCTTGCCGCGCGAGGCCGGGTCGAGCAGCTGATGGAGTTGCTGGAGGTTCGTGGTCTTGCCGGAAAGCGCCGGACCGTAATAGACCACCTTCAAGGTGATCTCCCGCGCTGCCATGTTGATCTGGACCATTCCCGACCCCGTCGTCCGGCGGCACGCCACCCTCGGGCTCATCGGCAATGCCAGCCCCGAAATGAAGCCAAGCGGTGCCGGGCGTCAGGTTATTTTTTTGTCAGGTTATTGGGTCGTCGGTCATGAGCGGAAGGCGTCGAGCAGAGCGCGGGCAGCAGCGCCGGGTGTCGTGATGCGCGCGGCGACCTCGGCTTCGAGCCGCGGGATCGCCCGAGCGACCGCCGGGTGCGACCGGAAGCTTCTCTGCAGCGACTCCTCGACGAGACTCCACAGCCATGCCTTGGCCTGCTCGGCGCGACGGGCATCGAGCTCGCCGGCCGCTTCGAGCGCGGCCCGGTGCGTGACGACCTGCTGCCAGAACTCCGCGATGCCCTCGCCGTTCACCGCGCTCGCGAGCAGCACGGGCGGGCGCCAATGCGCCGAGGTCGGCCGCAGCAGCGCCAGCGCGTGCTGATACGCGATGCGCGCGCGGCCAGCGGCTTCGCGCTGTTCGCCGTCGGCTTTGTTCACCACCAGCGCGTCCGCGAGCTCGAGTACGCCCTTCTTCATGCCCTGCAACTCGTCACCCGCGCCCGGCTGGAGCAACACCGCGAAGAAATCGACCATCGACGCCACCGTGAACTCGCTCTGCCCGACGCCGACGGTCTCGACGATCACCACCTCGAAGCCGGCCGCTTCGAGAACCAGCATCGTCTCACGGGTGCGATGCGCGACGCCGCCCAGCGCGCCGCCCGACGGCGACGGGCGGATGAACGCCGCCGGATGCTGCGCGAGCCTTTCCATCCGTGTCTTGTCGCCGAGGATCGAGCCGCCCGTTCGCGGGCTCGACGGATCGACGGCCAGCACCGCGACGCGCTTGCCCGACGCGGTCAACTGCAACCCGAGCGCCTCGATGAAGGTGCTCTTCCCGACGCCCGGTGTACCGGTGACGCCGAGCCGCACCGCGACGCCGGTGTACGGCACCAGCTCGTCGAGCACCCTCTGCCCGAGCGCGGCGTGATCGGCACGGTGACTCTCGATCAGCGTGATCGTCTTGGCGATGCTGCGCCGATCGCCAGTCCGGACTCCGTCGCGGTACGCCGCGACTGCGTCGCTCATGCGTGTCGCGCGCGAATCGCGGCGAGCACCTCGCGCGCGGCCTTCGGCACCGGCGTTCCGGGTCCGAAAATCGCGACGACGCCACCCGCATGGAGATCGCCGTAGTCCTTCGGCGGAATCACGCCGCCCGCGACGACCGCGATGTCGATCGCGCCCTGCGCGCGCAGCGCCGCGATCAGCTGCGGAATCAGCGTCTTGTGACCGCCGGCCTGCGTCGAGACGCCCACCGCGTGCACGTCGTTTTCGATCGCCTGGCGCGCCACTTCTTCCGGCATCTGGAAGAGCGGGCCGATGTCGACGTCGAAGCCGATGTCGGCGAATGCGCTGGCAATCACCTTCATGCCGCGGTCATGACCGTCCTGGCCGAGCTTGCAGACGAGCAGACGCGGACGGCGGCCTTCCGCCTCGGCGAACGCCTCGACCTCCCGGCGCACGGCCTCGTAGTCCTCGTCGCCCCCGGAAACGCCCGCGTAGACGCCGGAGATCGTCCGCGTCTCGGGACGATGACGGCCCCAGACACGCTCGAGCGCGTCGGAGATCTCGCCAATCGTCGCACGCGCACGAGCCGCACCGACCGCGCAAGCGAGCAGATTCCCGGGCCCACCCTTGGCAATCGCCTCGAGCGCATCGAGCGCGCGCGCAACCGCACCGGCGTCGCGCTTCGCACGCAGCTCCGCGAGACGCTGCACCTGGGAGTCGCGCACGGCGGCGTTGTCGATCTCGAGCAGATCGAACTCACTCTCCGCGCCGGTCACCTGATACTTGTTGACGCCGACGACCACGTCGTCGCGGCGGTCGACACGCGCCTGGCGACGCGCGGCGCACTCCTCGATGCGCAGCTTCGGCATGCCCGACTCGATCGCACGCGCCATGCCGCCGAGCGCCTCGACCTCGGCGATCACCTTGCGCGCTTCCTCGGCGAGCGCCGCGGTGAGCGATTCCATGAAGTACGAACCCGCGAACGGGTCGATCACCGCGGGGATGCCCGTTTCCTCCTGCAAGATCAGCTGCGTGTTGCGCGCGATGCGGGCGCTGGTCTCGCTGGGCAGCGCGAGCGCTTCATCGAAGGCGTTGGTGTGCAGCGACTGCGTCCCACCGAAAACCGCCGCCATCGCTTCGATCGTCGTGCGCACGACGTTGTTCAGCGGATCCTGGTAGGTGAGGCTCGCGCCCGACGTCTGGCAGTGCGTGCGCAGCATCGACGACTCGGGCTTCCGCGGCTTGAAGAGCGCCGTGTACTCCGACCACAATACGCGCGCCGCGCGCAGCTTCGCCACCTCCATGTAGAAGTTCATGCCGATCGCGAAGAAGAACGACAGCCGCGGCGCAAAGGCGTCGATCGCGAGGCCCTTCGAGAGCGCGGCGCGCACGTACTCGAGACCGTCGGCGATCGTGAAGGCCAGCTCGATCACCGCGTTCGCGCCGGCTTCCTGCATGTGGTAGCCGCTGATCGAGATCGAGTTGAACTTCGGCATCGACTGCGCGGTGAACTCGATGATGTCGGCGACGATCCGCATGCTCGGCGTCGGTGGGTAGATGAAGGTGTTGCGGACCATGAACTCCTTCAGGATGTCGTTCTGGATCGTGCCGGCGAGCGCCTCGACCGCGACGCCCTGCTCTTCCCCTGCAACGATGAAACACGCGAGGATCGGCAACACTGCACCGTTCATCGTCATCGACACCGTCACCTGGTCGAGCGGAATCCCGTCGAAGAGCCGCTTCATGTCCTCGACGCTGTCGATCGCAACGCCCGCCTTGCCGACGTCGCCCGTCACGCGCGGGTGGTCCGAGTCGTAGCCACGATGCGTGGCGAGATCGAACGCGACCGAAAGTCCCTGCTGTCCACCCGCGAGATTCTTCCGGAAGAACGCATTCGTCTCTTCGGCGGTGGAGAAGCCACCATACTGGCGGATCGTCCACGGGCGATTGGCGTACATCGTCGCGCGCGGCCCGCGCAGGAACGGAGCGGCGCCCGGCAGCGTATCGAGCGACTCGAGTTTCTCGAGGTCCGCCGCGGTGTAGAGCGCCTTGATGCGGATTCCTTCGGGCGTCTCCCAGGTCAGCGACTCGGGATCCTTGCCCCTGAGTTCGCTCTTCGCGAGACCGCGCCACGTCTCGAGATCCGCACGCTTCGACATCGTGAAACTCCCATTGATCGAGCCGCGCCAAGATAGCCGTTACATCGCGCGGCGATAGCGACCGCCCACCGCGAAGAGCGCGTCGCAGAGCTGCCCGAGGCTCGCCACTTCGACACTGCGCATCAACTCTTCGAAGAGGTTCCCGCCTTCGACCGCGGCGGACTGCAACTGCGCGAGCGCCGCTGCGCAGCGCTCCGCGTGACGAGCCTTGAACAGCCGCAGGTTCGCCAGTTGCTGCTTCTTCTCGGTCTGGTCCGAGCGGATCAGTTGCCGCGGCGCCGCAGCGGCAGCCGCTTCGCTCTCGGGCCGGACGAAGGTGTTGACGCCCACGATCGGAAGCGCGCCCGAGTGCTTGCGCTCTTCGTAGCGAAGGCTCTCGTCCTGGATCTTCGAGCGTTGGTACAGCGTCTCCATCGCGCCGAGAACACCGCCCCGCTCGGTGAGTCGCTCGAATTCGCGCAGCACGGCTTCTTCGACCGCATCGGTGAGCGCGTCGATCACATAGGCGCCCTGCATCGGGTTCTCGTTCTTCGTGAGACCGAGTTCCCGGTTGACGATCAACTGGATCGCGACGGCGCGGCGAACCGACTCTTCCGTCGGCGTCGTCACGGCCTCGTCGTAGGCATTGGTGTGCAGGCTGTTGCAGTGATCCGCGATCGCCGTGAGCGCTTGCAGCGTGGTGCGAATGTCGTTGAACGACATCTCCATCGCGTGCAGCGAGCGCCCCGAAGTCTGTACGTGGTACTTGAGCTTCTGCGAGCGCTCGGACGCGCCATAGAGCTCGCGCATCGCGACCGCCCAGATGCGCCGCGCGACGCGACCGATCACCGAGTACTCGGCGTCGAGCCCGTTGCTGAAGAAGAACGAGAAGTTCGGCGCGAATGCGTCGATCGCCATGCCGCGGGCGCGCCAGGCCTCGACGTAGGTAAAGCCGTTGGCGAGCGTGAAGGCGAGCTGCGTCACCGGGTTCGCTCCGGCCTCGGCGATGTGATAGCCGGAGATCGACACCGAGTAGAAATTGCGCACCTGGTTGTCGACGAACCACTGCTGCACGTCGCCCATCGCGCGCAGCGCGAACTCGGTCGAGAAGATGCAGGTGTTCTGTGCCTGATCTTCTTTCAGGATGTCGGCCTGCACGGTGCCGCGGACGCGGCGCAGCACGTCGGCGCGGATGCGCGCGTACGTCTCCTCATCGACCGCCTCTCGACCCGGAATCCCGAGCAGTCCGAGCCCGAGACCATCGTGCCCGGGCGGCAGCTCACCGGCGTACGACGGCAGCCCGTGCGGAGCGAAGCGCGCGCGCACTGCGTCGAGCTGACCCGTCTCGCGCAGGTGTCGCTCGACCTGCTGGTCGATCGCGGCGTGCAGGAAGAACGCGAGCAGTACCGGCGCCGGTCCGTTGATCGTCATCGAAACGGACGTTCTGGGATCGCAGAGATCGAAGCCCGAGTAGAGCTTCTTCGCATCATCGACGGTACACACCGACACGCCGGAGTTGCCGACCTTGCCCCAGATGTCGGGCCGCTCGTGGGGATCGCGCCCGTAGAGCGTGACGCTGTCGAACGCGGTCGAGAGGCGCGCGGTACCCTGCCCCGCGGCGAGCAGATGGAAGCGCCAATTGGTGCGCTCGGGCGTGCCTTCGCCCGCGAACATCCGCGTCGGCTCTTCGTCCTCGCGCTTGAACGGGAAGACGCCCGCGGTGAACGGGAACGCGCCCGGCACGTTCTCGCGGCGCAGGAAGCGCAGCGCCGCACCCCACTCTTCGATCGCCGGCAACGCGACGCGCGGGACCTGTGAGCCCGCGAGCGTCTCGACGTGATTCTCGACGAGGATCGCGCGATCGCGCACCTCGTAGCTCTGCGTCTCAGCGGCGTAGCGTTCGCGCAGCGCGGGCCACGCGGCGAGATCCGTGCGCGCCGCTTCGGGCAGCATTGCGAGCGTCGCATCGCGCTGGGTTTGCAGCGCGGCGACCACGTCGGGTGATGCGACCGCCCGCAGCGCGCGATCGAGCGCCCAGGCATCGGACGCGCGCTCCGCTTCGGCGTCCGAACGCGCGCGATAGCCGCGCACTGCCTCGGCGATCTCCGCGAGATAGCGGCGCCGTGACGCCGGTACCAGCGGGTTCGTCTCGACCGCCGCACGCGGGACCTGATCTGGCAACACAAAAGTGCCGCCGGCGCGCGTCGCCAGCGCCGTCACGAGCGCGCGGTAGAAGCGCTCGGTGCCCGCGTCGCCGAAGCGGCTCGCGATCGTCGCGAACACCGGCACCGCGTCGTCGGGCGCATCACCCGAAGACGCGGAGGGCTGGCGCGCAGTGCGGTTGCGGCGCCATTGTTTGCGCACATCTCGCAGCGCATCCTGCGCGCCGTGTCGATCCGACTTGTTCAAGACCACGAGATCGGCGAGATCGAGCATGTCGATCTTCTCGAGCTGCGAAGGCGCGCCGTACTCGGGCGTCATCACGTAGATCGAGAGATCCGCGAGTTCGGTGATCTCCGAGTCGCTCTGGCCGATGCCAGCGGTCTCGATGATCACGAGATCGAAGTTCGCGGCTTGCAGCACCGCGACGGAATCGCGCACGGACTGCGACAGCGCGAGATGCGCCTGGCGCGTCGCAAGCGAGCGCACGTAGATGCCGGGCTGGTCGATCGCGTTCATCCGGATGCGATCGCCGAGCAGCGCGCCGCCGGTGCGGCGCCGGGTCGGGTCGACCAGCAAGCAGCCGATCGTCAGCGCCGGGTGATCGCGGCGCAGCCGACGCACCACTTCGTCGACCACGCTCGACTTGCCCGCACCGCCGGTTCCGGTGAAGCCGACGACCGGCGCGGGCGCGCTGCCGCGGCGGCCTGCAATCGCCGCTCGCAAGCGCTCCACATCGGCGTTGGTTTCGCCGCCGTGCGTTTCGAACCAGCTCACGAGTCGCGCCACCGCGACGGGCTCGGTGGGCGCAAGACGCAAGAGCTCGGCCGCTGCGTCGACGGGCGGTCTTTCGGCCGATTCGACCAGGATCTGCCGGATCATCCCTTCGAGGCCGAGCCGGCGTCCGTCCTCGGGGCTGAAGATGCGCGCGACACCGAGCGCGTGCAGCTGCTCGATCTCGGCGGGCGCGATCACGCCGCCACCGCCTCCGTAAACGCGAATGTGTCCCGCGCCGCGCGCTCGCAACTGCTGCACCAGGAACGCGAAGAACTCCAGATGCCCACCCTGATAGGACGAGATGCACACCGCGTGCGCGTCTTCCTGGATCGCCGCATCGACGATCTCCTCGACGCCGCGGTCGTGACCCAGGTGGATCACCTCGGCGCCCTGCGCTTGCAGGATGCGACGCATGATGTTGATCGACGCATCGTGGCCGTCGAAGAGCGACGCGGCCGTGACGACGCGTACGGCGCCATCGATGGCGATCGGCCGCGCCTTGCGAAGCGGCGCAGAACTCACGAGTTCCCCTTCCCGGTGCGCAGCGCGCCCGCCCGGCTCGCGACACGGGCGCGGTACTTCTCGATCTCATCGCGCAGCCCGGCCAGCTCGCCGATGCGCGCGTCGAGTTCGGCAAGGCGCTGGGCGAGCAGGTCTTCGAGGCGGTCGAGCATGTCGGTGGTGGAGCCGGCGAGCGCGTGCACGTCGTTCAGATCGCGGATCTCGGCGAGCGGCAACCCGAGGATCTGCAGGCGCTGGATGAAGCGCAGGCGCTCGATTTCGTCGGGCCCATAAACTCGACGTCCGCCGGTGCGGCGCCGCACGCCCGGAAGAAGTCCGAGTTCCTCGTAGTAGCGGACGGTTCGGGCGGAGAGCCCCGTGCGGTCACAGACCTCGGCGATCGAGAGCTCGGTGTCGTGATGCGAGCGATCGTCGGACACGGTTTGCCAGTTCACGTCAACTGGCTAGCACGGCACATCGGCCCGCTCAACCGGCAACTTCCGCTCCGGCTCTGATCACATTGGAACGACGCTGCGCCGCTTCGGCGCTGCAGCGTCCTGCGGCCGCGCGGCGATCAGACGGAAGCGCGCGACGAGTTCATCGCGAAGCCGCTCCGGCGCGACGATCGCGTCGATCACCAGTTCGCTCGCGAGGCGCTCGATGTCGATGTCCTCGCGGTACTCAGTGCGCAGCTTCTCGGTCTCGACCTTGCGCGCGTCTTCCGGCATCGCCTGGAGCTTGTTGTAGTAGACGGCGTTCACGGCGGCCTCGGGACCCATCACCGCGATCATTGCCGTTGGGAGCGCCAGGCACGCGTCGGGCGCAAAGCCCGGCCCCCCCATCGCGTACAGACCCGCGCCGTAGGCCTTGCGCACGATCACCGAGATGCGCGGCACCTTCGCCTCGGCCACCGCCTGCACCATCTTCGCGCCGGCGCGGATGATGCCCTGGCGTTCGACCTGCTTGCCGATCATGAAGCCTGGCACGTCGGCGAGATAGAGCAGCGGAATGCCGTACGCGTCGCAGAGACCGATGAAGCGCGCGGCCTTGTCGGCGGAATCGACGAATAGCACGCCGCCCTTCACCTTCGATTGGTTCGCGACGATGCCGACCGGCCGCCCGTCGATGCGCGCAAAGCCCGTCAGCAGCTCGCCGGCCCAGAGCTTCTTCAGCTCGAAAAAAGACTCGGCGTCGATGATGCGGTCGATCACCTCGCGCATGTCGAAGGGTTTGTTCTCATCGCGCGGGATCGCGGCTTCGAGTTCCGCGGGATTCTTCGCGGGCGGCCGCGCTTCGACGATCGGCAACGCAGCGCCGGCGCGCAGCGGGAGATACGCGAGGTACGCACGTGCGGCGGCAATCACCTCTGCCTCGGTCTTCGCGAGCAGATCGCCGAGGCCCGACACGGAGCAGTGCATGCGCGCGCCGCCCATCTCTTCGAGCGTGGTGGTCTGGCCGATCACCATCTCCGCCATCCGCGGCGATCCGAGGTACATGCTGGCATTGCCTTCGACCATGAACAGCGCATCGCAGAACGCCGGGATGTACGCGCCGCCGGCCGCAGACGGACCGAAGAGCAGACAGAGCTGCGGGATCCAGCCCGAGAGCCGACACTGGTTCATGAAGATGCGACCGGCGCCGCGGCGGCCCGGGAACATCTGGATCTGGTCGGTGATGCGCGCGCCGGCCGAGTCCACGAGATAGACGAGCGGCACTTGCAGACGCTCGGCGGTCTCCTGGATGCGCAGGATCTTCTCGACGGTGCGCCAGCCCCACGATCCCGCCTTCACGGTCGAGTCGTTCGCCATCACGCACACCGTTCGGCCGCTGACCCTACCCGTTCCGGTGACGACGCCGTCGGCAGGCAGATCGGGCGCCAGGCTATTCGCGAAGACGGCGTCCTCGACGAACGAGTCGGCGTCGAGCAGCAGCGCCAGCCGGTCGCGGCAGAAGAGCTTGCCCTCCTCGCGTGCCTTCTCGTGATACTTCGGGCCGCCGCCCTGCTCGATCTTCGCGAGTTTTCCGCGGACGTCGTCGCCGGTCTTCAAGCGACCCCCTCTGCATTGCTTCGTTCGCGTTCGCGCTGTCCGAGCCTTGCTCGATAGACGCGACCCGGCAGCGCGCGGTGCAGCACGTCGCGCTCGAGCCAGGCCGTTGCATCGACGAGCGCGTCGAGATCGACGCCCGTCGCGATGCCGGCGCGCTCGAAGAGATCCACGACGTCCTCGGTCGCGACGTTGCCCGACGCGCCCGGTGCGTACGGACACCCGCCGAGCCCGCCGAGCGATGCGTCGAAGGTCCGCACGCCCTCCTCATAGCCGGCCTGCACATTGACGAGTGCGCGGCCCCATGTGTCGTGCAGGTGCAGCGCGACGCGCTCCAGCGCGACGGCGCCCGCGACGGCGCGCACCAGCTCGCGCACCTGCTTCGGAACCCCGACACCGATCGTGTCGCCGAGCGAAATCTCGTCGGCGCCGAGCACGTCGAGCTGGCGCACCAGATCGACGACCGCGCCCAGCGCGACGTCGCCTTCATACGGGCAGCCGCACACCGTCGAGACGTATGCGCGCAACCGCACGCAATCGGCGCGCGCGCGCTCGGCGACCGGCCGGAAGCGCTCGAGATGATCGGCGACGCTGCGGTTCACGTTCTTGCGGTTGTGGGTCTCGCTCGCCGACACGAAGAACGCGGCTACCGGCAACGCAGCCGCGCGCAGTCGCTCGTAGCCCGCTTCGTTCGGAACCAGCGCGCTGTAGGTCGCGCAGGGCGGTCGCGCAACGACGCGGCATAGCGTATCGGCGTCGGCGAGCTGCGGGATCCACTTCGGCGACACGAACGACGTGATCTCGATGCGCGAGAGTCCCGCAGCCGCGAGGCGCCGCACCAACTCCGCCTTCGCGGCGGTCGCGATCGTCTCGGGCTCGTTCTGGAGTCCATCGCGCGGACCGACTTCGTAGACGACGATGTCGGGCCTCAAGCGCAGCTCAGGCGTCGTACGTGTAGAACCCGCGACCGGACTTGCGCCCGAGCCAGCCGGCTTCCACGCGCTTCTTGATCTCGAGGCACGGCGCGTAGCGCGGCTCGCCATACTCGCGGTAGAGCGAGTCGAGGATCGCGAAGACGACGTCGAGTCCGACGAGATCTGCGAGCGCCAACGGACCGAGCGGGTGATTGCAGCCAAGCTTCATGCACTCGTCGATTGCCTCGGGTGTCGCGACGCTCTGCTGCAATGCGAAGGCGGCTTCGTTGATCATCGGGAACAGCACGCGGTTCACGACGAAACCGGGGGAATCCTTCACGTCGATCGGCACCTTGCCGAAGTTCTCGGCGAGGCCGCGCACCGCGGCGACCGTCGAGTCGCTGGTGCGCATGCCGCGCACCACTTCGACGAGCTTCATCATCGGCACCGGATTGAAGAAGTGCAGACCGACGAAGTGGGCCGGCCGCTTCAGGTACGAGGCCAGCTTTGTAATCGAGAGGCTCGACGTGTTGGTCGCGATGATCGCTTCGTCGCTGACGATCGCGTCGATTTTTTGGAGCAGCTCGCGCTTCAGATCATGATCTTCGGGCGCGCATTCGATCACGCGCTCGCAGCCCTTGATCTCTTCGAGCGGGACGACGCCGCGGATGCGGTCGACCGTCTCGGTCATCTCGCTCTCGGTGAGCTTCTGCTTCGCAACCATCCGCTCGAGTTGCTTCTTGATCGCCTTCATCCCGCGATCGACGGACTCCTGGCGCCGGTTCTGGAACACCACTTCGTGACCGGCCTGCGCCGCGACCTGCGCGATGCCCTGGCCCATCGTGCCGGTACCGACGATGCCAATGGTGTGTCTCACGCCCGCCATCAGACCAGCTCCACGGCGAGGGCGACCGCTTCGCCGCCGCCGATGCAGAGCGTCGCGATGCCGGTCTTCTGCCCACGCTGGCGCAGCGCATGGAGCATCGTCACCAGGATGCGCGCACCGGAGCAACCGATCGGGTGACCGATCGAAACTGCGCCGCCGTGTACGTTCACACGGTCATGCGGAATGCTGTGCTCTTTCATCGCCGCCATCGTGACGCCCGAGAACGCCTCGTTGATTTCATAGAGATCCCAGTCGAGCGGCTTGCTGTTGGTCTTCGCGTAGAGCTTCGCGAGCGCGTGGACCGGCGCGACGGTGAACCACTTGGGTTCCACGGCGGCGCTCGAGTCGGCGACGATGCGCGCGAGCACTTTCCAACCCTTCGCCTTCGCGTGGTCGGCAGAAGTCACCAGCAACGCGGCGGCGCCGTCGTTCAGCGTCGATGCATTCGCCGCGGTGACGGTGCCGTCCTTCGAGAAGGCCGCGCGCAGGCCCGCCATCTTGTCGAGTTGCACGCGCTTCGGCTCTTCATCCTCGTCGACCAGCGTGTCGCCCTTCTTGCCCTTCACGGTTACCGGGATGATCTCTTCCTTGAAGCGGCCTTCCTGCTGGGCGGCCTGCGCGCGCTTGTAGGAGTCGACCGCGAACTGGTCCTGGTCTTCGCGCGTGAAGTTGTACTTCGCGGCCACCGCGTCGCCGCAGAGGCCCATGTGTACGTTGTCGTACGGATCCCAGAGGCCGTCGTGGATCATCGAGTCGAGGATCTGCCCGTTGCCCATCCGGTAGCCGCCGCGCGCCTGCGGCAGCAGGTACGGCGCGTTGGTCATCGACTCCATGCCGCCCGCGACCAGCGTTTCCGCATCGCCGACGAGGATCTCGCGGCGCGCGAACATCACCGCCTGCAGGCCCGAGCCGCAGACCTTGTTGATCGTGATCGCGCCGACGGAGACCGGCAGGCCGCCCTTGATCACGGCCTGGCGCGCCGGCGCCTGGCCGATGCCGGCCGTCAATACGTTGCCGAGGATCACGCGCTCGACATCTTCCGGCTTCGCGCCGGCGCGCTTCACGGCTTCCGCGACGACCACGCCGCCGAGGTCCGACGCCGAGAACGACGAAAGCGCGCCCTGAAAACTGCCGACCGGCGTTCGCACGGCGCTGCAAATCACGACTTCCTTCTGGCTCATGACTCAAAATCTCCGTTGGGGGTGCATCAGGAGCGTGCCGGGAACGCGCGATTTCGCGCGACGCGGTCCAGCCTGCGCACCGTACACGAAGGTCGGCTCTTGCGTCAATCGACGGAAAGGCGACTTGCGGTCAGCGATAGCCGAGTGATTTCAAGCGCTTCGCCTGCTTTGCCCAGGCCGGATCCACCTTCACGCGCAGGTCCAGGAAGACCTGGTGGCCGAGCAGCCGTTCGATCTCGCGACGCGCGCGCGTGCCGATCGCGCGTACGCGCTCGCCGCCGGTTCCGATCGCGATGCGTTTTTGCGAATCGCGTTCGACCAGCAGGTTCGCTCGGATGCGCGTCAACAACGGATCGCCTTCGTCGAACTCGATCAGGTCGACCGCGAGTCGGTACGGGAGTTCCTGCGACAGCTCCAGAAAGGCTGCCTCGCGCACGAACTCGGCGGCGACGAAGCGCATCGGGCGATCCGTCAGCTGGTCGGCCGGAAAGTGCGGCGGTCCCTCGGGCAGTCGCGACAGGATCTCGGCGACGAAGGCTTCGACGCCCGTACCGGTCCGCGCCGAGATGCGCAGAGCTGCGGCAGCAGCCTCCGTGTGCGGCGGCGGCCAGGGTGCACGCGCGCACTCCGGCCGATCGACCTGCGTCGCAACCAGCAACACGGGAACGCCGCGCGCCGTGAACCGCGCCAGCCACTCGGCGTGCACCGGCTCGTAGCCGGCAGCGGCGTCGACGAGCAACACCGCGACGTCGCAGTCCTCGGTCGCGCGCATCACCGCGTCGCGCATCGCGACGTCGAGCGGTTTCGATCCTTCGTGCAACCCCGGCGTATCGAGGAGCAGGATCTGGGAGCCCTCGCGCGTGACGATCCCCATCAGCTGGCTGCGCGTGGTCTGCGGCTTCGGCGTGACCGCCGCGATCTTCTCGCCGAGCAGATGATTGAGCAACGTCGACTTGCCTGCATTGGGCCGCCCGAGCAGCGTGACGACGCCGCAGCGGTGCGGCGTACCGGCGGCGATGGCAGCGAGGGCGACATCGGATTCGATCACGGCCACCAGTCTGACGTGCCCCACGCGGCCCGCGAGGGGCAGCCCCGAAGCATCAGCGCGAAGCGCTCGCCAGTCGCTCCAGCGCATCCTCGGCCGCGGCGCGCTCGGCGGCGCGCTTGGTGCGGCCGATCCCCTGCCCCCAGACGTCGCCGAGCAGGCGCACTTCGACGATGAAACGCGTCGCGTCGTTCTCGACGCCGCTGTCCGACACGGCGACATAGTGCGGCGTCGATCCATGCTCGGCGTGCGACCACTCCTGGAACCGCGTCTTCGGATCCGCGCCGAGCGGATCCGAGCCTGGCACCAGCAAATCGGCGAACAGACGCTGCGCGAGAGCCGCCACCGGAGGCAGACCCGCGTCGAGATAGAGCGCGCCCAGCAGCGCCTCGAGCACGTTGGCGAGAATGCGCTCCTTGTCGGCGCCGCCGGTCTTGCGCTCGGTGCGACCGAGTCGCGCGTGCGCCCCGATGCCGAGTTCGCGCGCGCGGTGGGCCAGCGTTTGCGAGTTGACGAGCGCGGCGCGCGCACGCGTCAGGTCGCCCTCGCTCCAGCCCGGGTGCGCGTCGTAGAGCAGCCGCGCCACCGCGAGATCGAGCACCGCGTCGCCCAGAAACTCGAGGCGCTCGTTGCCGCGCGAACCGTCGATCTCGTGCGCATAGGACGGGTGCGCGAGCGCGACGTCGAGAAGGAGCGGGTTGTTGAAGCGATGGCCGAGCACTTCTTCGAGAGCAGCGCGCGCGGCAAGCAGATCCAGTTCCGGTGCCGCGTCGCTCACGCGAGGCCTCCGTCGATCCAGCCGCCGCCCAGCACCACATCGCCGTCGTAGAAGACAGCCGCCTGGCCCGGCGTCACGGCGACGACGGGCTCATCGAAGACCACGCGCGCGCTCGCGCTCGTCTGCGGCTCGACGATCGCCGTAGCACCTGCGTGTCGGTATCGAATCCGCACCGTCGCTCGCAGCGGCGAATCCGGCGCGGATCCAGCGACCCACGACACGCCGCTGACTCTGGCTCCGCTCTCCCCGAGCGAGGCGCCGGGCGCGATCGTCACGCGGTTGCGCGCGGCGTCGATCGACTTCACGTACATCCGCTGTCCCAGCGCGAGCGCGAGTCCGCGCCGTTGGCCCACGGTGAAGTGATGGATCCCGTCGTGGCGACCGACGACGCGACCCGCTTCGTCGACGATCTCGCCGGTGCCCGGTGCGCGGCCCGGACGCAGGCGCTCGACGGCCGCAGCGGTGTTGCCGTCGGGCACGAAACACAGCTCCTGGCTCTCGGGCTTGTCGGCGGTGGCGAGACCCAGCGCGCGCGCGCGCGCGCGCACTTCGTCCTTGTCGAGCTCCCCGATCGGGAAACGGATCTGCGCCAGCTGTTCGGGGCGCAGATCGAACAGGAAGTACGACTGGTCCTTGCGCGCGTCGACGCCGCGCAACAGCGACAGCGCCCCGCTCGCCGGATCGCGCGCGATGCGCGCATAGTGGCCCGTCGCCACCGCGGCGGCTCCTAGCGCGCCTGCGCGCCCCAACAGATGGCGGAACTTGAAGCGCTGATTGCAGCCGACGCACGGAATCGGCGTGCGGCCCGCGAGATACGAATCGGCGAACGGTTCCATCACCTCGCGGCGGAACGCGTCGCTGTAGTCGGCGACGTAGAAGCGGATGCCGAGATTCTCGGCGACGCGGCGCGCATCCTCGGCGTCGTCGAGCGAGCAGCAGCGCGACGCGTCGCCGACCAGCCGCAGCGTCACGCCGATCACTTCGAAGCCCTGCTCCACCAACATTGCGGCAGCGACCGACGAATCGACACCGCCCGACATCGCAACGACCACGCGCTCGCTCATGCCACCGTCTCCAGCGATCGCACCCGCGCGACGAGATCCGGCAGCAGCGCGAGCACGCGCTCGATCTGCGCCTCCGTCGTGCCGTGGCCGACCGAGAAGCGCAGCGACGCGCGCGCCTCGGCGATGCTGCGACCCATCGCGAGTAGCGTGCGCGACGGATGCACGGAGCCCGACGCACAGGCCGCGCCCGCGGAGACGGCGATTCCCTCGCCGTCCAGCGCCTCGAGCAGCACGTCGCCCGCGGCATCGCGGAACTCGACGCAGAGCGTGTTGGGCAACCCGTGCGCCGCCGCACCGTTGCGTCGCACGCGCGGCACCTTCGCCTCGATACCGGACCACAGCCGATCGCGCAGCGACGCGCAGCGCTCGGCGCGATCGTCCAGCTCGCGGCGCGCCAGCTCGGCCGCAACGCCGAGTCCCGCGATCCCGGCGACGTTATGTGTGCCGCCGCGACGACCGCGCTCCTGCGAACCGCCGCGCAGCCACGGCGCGAGCGCGCGCTCGCCGCGCACGACGAGGAAGCCGTTGCCCTTCGGCCCGTTGAACTTGTGCGCCGACGCTGAGAGCAGATCGGCGGGCACGGCGTCGAGCGACACCGCGATCTTGCCGATTGCCTGCGTCGCATCGACGTGCAGCGGCACACCGCGCGCGCGCACGAGGTCGGCAATGCGCGCGACCGGCTGCACGACGCCCGTCTCGTTGTTCGCCCACAGAATCGACACGAGCGCGGTCTCGGACGTGATCGCCGCCGCCACGGCAAAGGGATCGACGAGCCCGTCTCCGTCTACCGAAACACGCGTCACGCGGAAGCCCTCGGCTTCCAGCGCCGCGAGCGGCTCTTCGACGGACGGATGCTCGGCCGCGCTCGTCACCAGATGGCGGCCCACGGCTCCCGCCGCGCATGCGACGCCGAAGATCGCGAGGTTGTTCGATTCGGTGGCGCCGCCGGTGAAGACGACCTCGCTCGGCCGGGCCGCGACCAACGCCGCCACGCGCTCCCGAGCGCGTTCCACCTCCGCGCGCGCCGCGGCGCCTTCGGTGTGCGCGCTACTCGGGTTGCCGGGCACGTCGCGCAGCACGCGCAGCACCGCCTCGGCGACCTCGTCGCGCACGGGCGTAGTGGCGTTGTGATCGAGATAGATGCGCATCGGCATGAAACTGGGATTGTGGGCCCGGCGACCCGTGAATGCGGCGCAGGCTAGCTGATGGACTCAGCGAGGCTACCGGCCATGCGCGCTTCGTCCGTCCGCCAGGTCCGCGAGTGTGCGCTCGCCGAGGGCGCTTGCGACGCCGCGCTCGACGTCGGCGACGAGCGCGTGCACCGAACGGTCGTGCAGAGCCTCGTGGATTGGCGGCGCAGATGGGCCGCGCAGCGCCTCGTACACCTGCACCACCGAGATCGACTCCGCGGGGCGACCGAGCTGGTAGACGTCGCGTTCGTCGGCTCCGCGCAATGAGACGATGCCACCCGCTTCGAGGTCGGCGAGGATCGCGCGCACCGTGCGCACCGGGACATCGAGTTCGCCCGCGAGCGCCTCGTCGGTGATGCCGCCTCCTGCCCGAAATGCGAGCGCCACGCGCGTCGCCACCGAGATGCCGATCGCCTCGCGCGCCGCGGGCCGCGGTTCTTCGCCCACCCGCGCGCGCCGGAACGAATGCAGGTTCTGCGCCGCGAACGCGACTTCGCAGCCGAGCAGAACCACGATCCACGAGACGTAGAGCCAGACCAGCAGCAGCGGCAGCGCAGCGAAGCTGCCGAAGATCGCATTCGAGCGCGCGACGCCGACGTTGAAACCGATGTACAGCGCCTGCGCGAGCCCGAAAAGCACCGCCGCGACCAGCCCGCCGAGCAGCGCCGGCCCGATCCGCACACTCGTGTTCGGCAGGAACCAATAGAGGAACGCAAACCCGAGCAGCAACAGCCCCGTCGCCGTCTGCCGGAGACCCAGCTCGTACGCTTGTGCGAGACCCGGGTACGAGAGCACCTGCTTCAGGATCGTCTCGCTGCGCAGACTCGTCGCGATCGACACCGCCGCCGTGAAGAGCAGCGGCGCCACTACCAACACCGCGAGATAGTCAGCGAAGCGCCGCATCAACGAACGCTCGCGCTCGATGCCCCAGATCTTGTTGAACGAACGCTCGACGGTGCCGAGTCCGAGCACGGTGGTGACGAAGAGGCTGATACCGCCCACCGTGCCGAAGCTCGCGAAGTTCACCTTCTTCACCAGATCGAGGATGTACTGCCCTGCCTCTGGACTCCCCGCCGCCACCTTGTCGACCACCGCACGCGCCAACTCGTCGCTGACGCCAAACGCGCCGACGAGGCCGATCGCCAGCGCCAGGATCGGGATCAGCGCCAGCATCGCAAAGTAGGTCAGCGCCGTGGCGCGCATCAGGATCTGATCGCGCTCGATGCCCTGCACGACGACGACGAGTACCTGCAGCGCGGAGCGCCCGAATGCCACGAGCGGCCCGCCGGTCGTGCGTCGCTGCCAGATGTCGCGCTCGAAGTAGCGATGAACGCGCTGTCGCAGGGCCATCACGTCGACTGCCATGCCCAGTATTCTACGACTTCGCCGCCGCACAGCCGCGCACCGGGCCCGCGATGACATGGCCGGCGAGCCGCGCGAGCGTCGTGCGCCCGATCCCGGGCACGCGCTCGAGGTCGCGAATGTCGCAGAACGGTGCTGACTCACGGGCCGCGACGATCGCCGCCGCGCGACCTGCGCCGATGCCGGGCAACGCTTCGAGTGCACGCACGTCTTCGCGGTTCACGTCGAGCGGAAGATCGAACGCGAGCCGGGCCGCGCCTCCGAGAGGCGGGCCGCTGCGCGTACACGAGACCGCGGCGAGCGCGCCGCGCGTGGCGACGACAACCGGCGCGTCACATACGGCCGGCGCGGAAGGCGCGAGGCGTTGCAATGCGGCGCTCGCCAGCGCGAGGCCGGCCACCACGAGTGCGGCCCGGCTCCCCCGCTTCGTCACTCGGGCTTCGGTTCGGCGGCGCCGTTCTCGACGAAGGCCGTGTGCAGCGCGCGCACCGCGAGCTCGGTGTACTTCTCTTCGATCACGACGGAGATCTTGATCTCGCTGGTCGCGATCATCTGGATGTTGATGCGCTCATCGGCGAGCGTGCGGAACATCTTCGAAGCGACGCCGGCGTGGTCCTTCATGCCGAGGCCGACGATCGAGACCTTCGCGATCTTGTCGTCGCCTTCGGCGGAGTGCGCGCCGATCTCGCGGCCGACGCGCTCGGTCATCTCGAGTGCGCGCCGGTAGTCCGCGCGCGGCACCGTGAAGGTGATGTCGGTGCTGCCGTCCTGGCTGGCGTTCTGCACGATCATGTCGACGACGATGCCCGCAGCGGAGATCGGTGTGAAGAGCCGCGCCGAGACACCCGGCTGATCTTTCACGCCAGCCACGCGGATCTTGGCTTCGTTGCGCTGGTAGGTCACACCCGAGACGACCAGGCGTTCCATCACATCCTCCTCGCGGGTCACCCAGGTGCCCTCTGTCTCTTCGAAGCTCGAACGCACGTGTAGCGGCACTCCGTACTGCTGCGCGAGCTTCACCGAACGGATCTGCAACACCTTGGCGCCGAGGCTGGCCATTTCGAGCATTTCCTCGTACGAGATGCGCGCGAGCTTGCGCGCGGCGGGCACCATGTTCGGGTCGGTCGTGTAGACGCCATTCACGTCCGTATAGATCTCGCAGACGTCGGCCTCGAGCGCGGCAGCGACCGCGACCGCCGAGGTGTCCGAGCCGCCGCGGCCGAGCGTCGTGATGTTGCCCGCGCCGTCGATGCCCTGGAAGCCAGCGATCACCGCGACGGCGCCGTCGTCGAGAACCACCTCGATGCTCGCGCGGTCGATGCTCTGGATGCGCGCGCGCGTGTGCGACGCGTCGGTGCGCATGCCCATCTGCGCGCCGGTGAACGAGCGCGCCTTGTGACCCAGGCTGTGGATCGCCATTGCGAGCAGCGCGATGGTCTTCTGCTCGCCAGTCGAGACCAGCGCGTCGTATTCGCGCGGATCGGGATGCTCGCCGCCGGCGTCGTTCGCGAGCGCCACCAGCGCGTCGGTCTCGCCCGACATCGCCGACACGACGACGGCGACGCGGTGTCCCTGCTGTACGGTCGCCACCACGCGCTTCGCGACGGACCGAATCCGCTCGACGTTGGCGACGCTGGTGCCGCCGTACTTCTGGACGATCAACCCCACGTCGCTCGTTCCTCCTGGACTTTCATCTCGCGCTCGAAGCGCTGCAACACGCGCTCGGCGATCGGACCGAGCGCGGTCATCTCGATCTCGCGCACACGCTCGGGCTCTTCCGCCCCGCGCGCGATGCTCACTTCGATGCGGTCCCCGGGCAGCGCGCGCGCGAATCGATCGCACCACTCGATCGCAACGATCTGACCCGGATCGAGCAAGTCCACGAACCCCGTCGTCTCCAATTCCGCTTCGCTGTCGAGCCGGTAGAAATCCACATGGGCGAGCGGGCGCGGGCCCCGGTACTCGCTTGTGATCACGAACGTCGGACTCGTCACGAGACCCGCTTCGACGCCCAGACCTTCCGCGAGGCCCTTCACCCACTCCGTCTTGCCCGCGCCGAGGGGACCCACGAGGCCGACTACGAAGCCAACCGCGCGCGTCTCGCCGACCGCGCAGATCGCGATGCCGAGACGGCGTGCCGCATCGCGGGTCTCGCGACTGCTACGGGAACGGAAGCGCAAGCGCGCTCCGCTCCGCGATGCTGCCTTGCCTGCGCAGCGCCTCGCACGCCTCGGGCAACTCGGCCGCCACTTCACTCGCGAGCAAACCCGAACGGCCGCGGCGCGCCGTCACCCGATCGCCCGCGAACCCGTGCAGCCAGGCGCCGAGCGTTGCCGCCTCGAATGCGGGAACGCGCTGTGCGACGAGACCCACGACGATCCCGGTGAGTACGTCACCGGTGCCGCCGCTGCCGAGCGCGGGACCGCCGGTCGGATTGATTGCAATGCGCCCGTCCGGTCCGGCGATCACCGTCGCGGCTCCCTTCAAGATCACCACGCAGCCAGCCTCCGCCGCGAGTCGTCGCGCGGCACCGACGCGGTCGCGGTTGATCTCCGCAGCCGTGACGCCGAGCAGACGAGCCGCCTCTCCCGGGTGAGGGGTCAGAATAGTGGCGGCCCGGCGCGCCTTCAACGCACCGAGCGGCGCTTTCGCGAACGGAAAGAGCCCGTCGGCGTCGATTACCAGCGGCCCCGGACAGCGCAGCGCGAACTCGCGCATCAGCTTCTGCACGTCCGCTTCGCGACCTGCGCCGGGACCGAGCGCCACCGCGTCGCGCTCGCGGGCCAGCGCGAGCAGCGGCGCGAGCGCTGCGGTCGCAAAGCCACCTTCGGCGCCATCCGGAACCGGCGCCGTCATCATCTCGGTGCACTTCACTTCGAGGATTTCGTTCAGACTCGCCGGGCACGCGATCGTCACGAGCCCCGCGCCAATGCGCGCGGCGCCTTCGGCCGCGAGCACCGCTGCGCCGGTCTTGCCGCGCGAGCCCGCGACGACGAGTGCGTGACCGAAGCTGCCCTTGTGAGCCGCCGCGGGTCGCGCCGGTAGCGCGCGCGCGGCCGCGACCTGCGTCCACAATTCGCCGCCCGGCAAGCCCATTGAAAGGCCCGGCGCCGCGTCAGCGATGCCGATCCTCGCGACGACGACGCGCCCCGCGAGCGATCGTCCCGGCTCTTGCGCCAGCCCGAGCTTCGGCAGCCCGATCGTGACCGTCACGTCTGCCTGCACCGCAACGCCGTGTATCTGTCCGGTGTCGGCGTCGAGTCCCGACGGCAGATCCACCGACACGACGCGCGACGCCGGCCGCGCGGCGTTGACGCGGCGAATCGCCGCTGCCGCCGCGCCCGTGACGGCGCGATCGAGACCGGTGCCGAAGAGCGCGTCGACGATCACCACCGCGCCCGCGATGCGTGGCGCGCCCGCCGCGATCGCAATGCCCAGCTTGTCGAGACGCGTCGCGTTGGCCGCCGCATCGCCGCGCAACTTGCGCCGCTCGCCGATCAACAACACACGCACCGGCACACCGAGCAGATGCAGATGTCGCGCGACGACGAAACCGTCGCCGCCGTTGTTGCCCGCGCCGCAGACGACGAGCACGGG
>CAYGWM010000016.1:0-11863 GCA_964353555.1 uncultured Spirochaetales bacterium | reverse complement strand
CGACGACGAAACCGTCGCCGCCGTTGTTGCCCGCGCCGCAGACGACGAGCACGGGACCCGCAGATCCCGCGCGCTCCGAGAGCACGACCTCGACGACCGCACGCCCGGCGCTCTCCATCAACAGATCGCCCGGGACGCCGAGCGTCTCGATCGTGTGGCGGTCGAGCGCCCGCATCGAGGTCGCGCCCATCAGCGGCCAGATCCCGTGCTTCACCGATTGATCTCCGTCGTGACTCACGATCCGGAGTTTGGCGGGATCGCGCGGATTACGCGAGTTCGGCGCGAAGCTCGCGGACGGCGCGCTCGATCCCGACCAGCAGCGCGCGCCCGACGAGCGCGCGGCCGACCACGACGCGCTCGAGGATCGGAGCCGCCAGCACGATCGTCCGCACGCGGCCCGCTTCGAGCCCGCCCGCGACGCCGATCGGCAGCCGCAGCTTGCTGGCGAGGCGCGCGGCGTCGCCGAAGCGCTCGAGCGCAGCGGCTCGCTCGGAATCGGGAAGATCGATGGTCCCGACGCTCGACAGCTCGACGCCCGCGATCTCGGTGCCGCGCGCCAGCTTCACGGACTCGGGTTCGGGCGCGATGCGGACCCACACCGGGATGCCGGCCTCGCGCAGCGCGCGCGCTGCGGGCGGCAGCGCGTGGCGCAGCGCGGCGGCATCGAGCGGCGCGGCGTCGAGGCGGTCCCGAGCCGGCTCACTCGCCAGCACGACGCGATCGGGCCGCACTTCGAGCGCCAGCTTCAGCAGCGACGGCGTCGGCGCCAGTCGCAGTTCGAGCTGTCGCACCACGCAGCGCACCTCGTGCAGATCGCTCTCGCGGACCGGGCGCAGCGCCTCGTTCGCCGAGAGTCGTACCGCGTCCGCACCACTCATTTCTGCCGCCAGCGCGATGGCGGCCAGCCGCGGCTCGCCGCATCGCGCGATCTCGCGCAGCGCCGCTGCAGCATCCAAATCAGCCACGAGCAATCGCATCAGCTCGGCTCACCGCCGAGGGCGCGTTTCAGTTCGTCGGCGATCTGATCGGCGTACTCGCGCACGCGCGCTTCGTCTTCGCCCTCGACCATCACGCGCGCCTTTTGCTCGGTGCCGCTGTAGCGGATCAGCACACGGCCGCGACCGTCGAGCGCCTTCTCGACTTTCGCGACGGCCGCTTGCACGGTCGGCAGGCTTTCGAGCGGTCGCTTCTCGACGACGCGAAAGTTCACGAGCACCTGCGGGAAGCGCTCGATGTCCCGCACCAGTTCCGACAGCGGGCGACCGGTGCGGCGCATGATCGCGAGCGTCTGCAGTGCGGTCATCAGCCCGTCGCCGGTGGTGTTGTGATCGAGGAACAAGATATGACCGGACTGCTCGCCGCCGAGGTTGTAGCCGCCGGCGCGCATTTCCTCGACGACGTAACGATCGCCGACCGCCGTTCGTACGAGCCGCAGGCCCAGCTTCTCGATGGCCCGCTCGAGGCCGAGATTGCTCATCACGGTCGCAACGACGGCGCCGCCCTTCAGCGTGCCGCGCTCGACCATGTCGCGCGCAGCGAGCGCCAGCAGCGCGTCGCCGTCGACCAGGTTGCCCTTCTCGTCGACCATCTGACAGCGATCAGCGTCGCCATCGAGGCAGATCCCGACGTCCGCGCGCAGTTCCTTCACCTTCGCCTGCGTCGTCTCCGGGTAGACCGAGCCGACGCCGTCGTTGATGTTCTTGCCGTTCGGCGCGACGCCGATCGTGAACACCTCGGAGTCGAGCTCGGAGAGCACCGTCGGGCCGACTTTGTAGGCGGCGCCGTTGGCGCAGTCGAGCACGATGCGCAGTCCCTCGAGCGTGAGATCCTGCGGGAAGGTCTTCTTCAGGAACACGACGTAGCGGCCGGTCGCGTCTTCGATGCGCTGCGCCCGACCAACATCCTCCGCCGGCGCGCGCAGCGACGCGAGCTTGCCATTGCTGATCAGCTCTTCGATGCGCTGCTCGAATTCGTCGGGCAGTTTGAAGCCGTCGTGCGAGAAGAACTTGATGCCGTTGTCGGTGAACGGGTTGTGGCTGGCCGAGATCATCACGCCGGCGTCGCAGCGCATGTCGGCGGTGAGGAACGCCATGCCGGGCGTCGGCATCGGGCCGACTTGCAGCACGTCGACGCCCATCGAACAGATGCCGGCGACGAGCGCGTTCTCGAACATGTAGCCCGAGCGGCGCGTGTCCTTGCCGATGATGATCTTGTGCCGCTCGCCGCCACGGCGGCGAAACATCACGCTCACGGCCTGGCCGAGCGTGAGCGCCATCTCGGCGGTCATCGGATCCACGTTGGCGCGACCGCGCACGCCGTCGGTCCCGAACAGTTCCCTCGCCATCTGCTCTCCTCGCCGCCGAAGTCTCAGCTCGGTCCGCGTGGCGCGGCCGGACGGGCTTCGACGGGCTCGGCTTCGACCACCACCTTGACCTTCACGGTCCGCGGCGACTCGGCCCACACATGACCGGGTCCCGCGGAGATGCGGACTTCTCGCTCGACTGGCCCGTTCGCGCCCGCGATGTCGATCGTTTCGGTCGCGACCTCGGAGAGCCGTAGCACCTCGGAGCGCGCGCCCGCGATCCGGACCCGCGGGGGGTCGATCGCGATCTCGGCGACCCGGAAGCCCTCGGCGGGCTGACCCTCCAGATCCGGCTTCACTTTGACGGTCTTCCCGATGCGGCGCTCGAGCGACAGCTCGATGCGGGAGGGCGACCGCGACACGACGCGCGCGCCGCGCGGTAGGTCGAAGCGCGACAGATCGACTTCGAAGTCCGCCTGCCCAGGCTTCGCCTCCGAGATCTCCAGCGGATACTCGAGTCGCTCGGGGTCGAAATTGCGCAGCGCGGATCGCGTGCCGAGCAGCCGCACATTCACGACGTCGGCGCCCTGATCGACGACGACGAGATCGTCGGGGACACCTTGGAGCACCACCGGGATGTCGAAACCGCGCTCGACGCTCGACGAACCGCGCGCCACCAACCAGAGGAACAGCGCGATCACGATCGCGAGCACCTTGTAGCTGAGATTGCTGAAGATCCGCATCGCTACGCCCGCCCCGCTTGCGTCATCTCGGAGCGCGCCGCTCCGAGGTGTTCATCGCCGCTCGCACCGCGCGGTCCCGCGAGTTCCGCCATCACACGGCGCTCGCCCTCGCCGCCGGCCAGCACGTCGCGCAGCACTTCGCGCAGGCGCGCGCCGTCGAGACTGCGCGCCATCACGCCGCCCACCACCACCGAGAGCGCCTGCGTCTCTTCCGACACGACGATCACCACGGCATCGCTCTCCTCGGTGATCCCGACCGCCGCGCGATGCCGCGTGCCGACGCCCTCCGGCAGGTCCTCGCGCAACGTGAGCGGCAGGATGCAACCCGCCTGCGCGATACGACCGCCCTGGATCACGACCGCGCCGTCATGCAGCGGCGACTGCGGCATGAATAGCGAGACGAGCAAGTCGCGCTTCACCGCGGCGTCGATCGCGGTGCCAGCCTCGATCAGATCCGAGAGATGCGTTTCGCGCTCCAGCACGAACAACGCACCCACGCGCTTTTGTGCGAGCGCCTGCGCGGCGCGCGCCACCTCCTCGGCGAGCTGCGTCTCCTCCTGCTTCGCGACCGACGGGAACACGCCGCGCCCTACGCGCGCGAGCGCGCGCCGGATGTCGGCCTGGAACAGCACGATGATGATCAGCACCGCGGAGGAAAGGAAGTTGTCGAGGATCCATTCGACGGTGGTGAGCTCGAAGGCCTGCGACACCAGGCTGGTGCCGATCAGCAGCAGCAGGCCTACGAGGATCTGCACCGCGCGTGTGCCGCGGATCAGCATCAGCAGCCAGTAGACGCCGAGCGCGACGAGCGCGATGTCGATCGTGTCGCGCACGGGGTCGAAGCCGGCGACTTGATCGAGCAGCAGGCCCCACAGCACCTCGATCACGAGCGGCCCTCCCCGCGGCCGTTCCGATCAGGCTGGCTCGTCTCTGCCCCCGTGCGCGCACCCGCTGCGCGGAGGCTCGCACCGACACGGGCCGCACGAACGCCCGCTCCGACGTCGTGCACGCGGATCGCATTGGCGCCCGCGAAGACGGCGACCGCGCAGGCCGCGGCGGTCGCGACGTCGCGCTCGTCGACCGGATCGCCGGTGAGTTGCCCGAGGAACGCCTTGCGCGATGGCCCGACCAACACCGGTTTGCCGAGCCGCTCGCCGAGCCACCCGACATTCGAGAGCAACGCCAGGTTGTCTTGCTGACGCTTGCCGAAGCCGATGCCGGGATCGACGACGATCTGCGCCGGCGCGACCCCCGCAACCTCCGCCCGCGCGACACGCTCGGCGAGTTCCTCGGCAACCTCCTCGAGCACGTCGGAGAACTGCGGTTCATGCTGCATCATCGCCGGCGTGCCGCGCAGATGACCGAGCACCAGCCACGCCCCGCGTTCGGCAACTACATCGAGCAGCACGGGATCGAAACAGCCGCCGGAGACGTCGTTGACGATGCGAGCGCCGGCCGCAAGCGCCGCGCGCGCGACCGCGCTCTTGCGCGTGTCGATCGAGAGCGGCAGCTCGCAGGTCTTCGCAAGCGCTTCCAGAATCGGCACCACACGCGCGAGCTCGATTGCCACCGGCACGTCCGTGGCGCCCGGCCGCGTCGACTCGCCGCCGACATCGAGCACGTGCGCACCGGCGCGCTGCATGCGCAACGCCTCGGCCACCGCAGCATCGACGTCGGGCCGATCGTGCGTGGCAAAGCGCCCACCGTCAGAAAAGGAGTCGGGCGTCGCGTTCAGCACGCCCATCACCGTCACGCGGTTGCGCGGGAAGAGCGGGCTTCGCATCGACGGCCCTCCCTTCCGTTGGCGCTGTGCAGGCGCGTTGCTCGCACGCCGTTTGCGGCCGGCTCGCTGCGCGGAAGCGACGCCCGCTTGAATCACTAGCCCGGGATCGGCTCCGGATCGGGCAGCTTCTTGCCTGAGAACTTTGGCGAGGCTTCGGTCTTCGCCTCGCGCCGAGGCTCCGGCGACGCCGGCTCATCGGTCGTCGACAGCACGAGCGCAGGCAACGCTTGACCGGCAATCAGCAGCCGCAGATCGGCGGTATCGAGGGTCTCGCGCTCCAGCAGCGACTCGGCAATGGAATCCAGTGTCGCGCGGTTCGCCACCAGCAGCTGCTTGGCCTCGACGTACAGCGAGTTGAGCGTCTCGCTCACCTCCTCGTCGATCTGCTCGGACTTCTTCTCGCTGAAGTCCTTGCGCGTCATGAAGTCGCGCCCGAGGAAGACATCGTGGTCGTCGTCGCCGTAGGAGACCGGTCCGAGTCGGTCGCTCATGCCGTACTTGCAGATCATCTGACGCGCGAGCCGCGTCGCCTGTTGCAGGTCGTTCGAAGCCCCGGTCGAGAGGTGACCGAAGACCAGTTCCTCCGCCGCGCGACCGCCCATGGCATGCCGGATCATCGCGAGAATCTGGTCGCGGGTCAGGTTGTAGCGGTCCTCGGGCGGCAGCGTCTGGGTGACGCCGAGTGCCATACCGCGCGGGATGATCGTGACCTTGTGCACCGGGTCGCTGCTCGCCGAGAGCATCGCGACCAGCGCATGGCCGCCCTCGTGATAGGCGGTGATGCGCTTGTCCTCGTCGGTCATCACCAGGCTGCGCCGCTCGGCGCCCAGCAGCACCTTGTCCTTGGCGCGCTCGAAATCGATCATCGCCACGCGCGAACCTTCGCGACGTGCGGCGAGCAGAGCGGCCTCGTTCACCAGGTTCTGCAGATCCGCGCCGACGAAACCGGGCGTGCCACGGCCGATGATCTCGAGATCGACGTCGTCGGCGAGTGGGACGCGGCGCGTGTGTACCTTCAGGATCTCGTAGCGGCCGCGGAAATCCGGGCGCGGAACCACGACGCGGCGGTCGAAGCGGCCGGGGCGAAGCAGCGCGGGGTCGAGCACGTCGGGGCGATTGGTCGCCGCGACCAGGATCACGCCTTCGTTGCTCTCGAATCCATCCATCTCTACGAGCAGCTGGTTCAGCGTCTGTTCGCGCTCGTCGTGACCGCCGCCGAGGCCGGCGCCGCGGTGACGCCCAACGGCGTCGATCTCGTCGATGAAGACGATGCACGGCGCGTTCTTCTTGCCCTGCAGGAACAGGTCGCGCACGCGCGACGCACCGACGCCGACGAACATCTCGACGAAGTCGGAGCCCGAGATCGAGAAGAACGGGACACCGGCTTCGCCAGCTACCGCCTTCGCGAGCAGCGTCTTGCCCGTTCCGGGCGGACCAACCAGCAGCACGCCCTTCGGGATCCGGCCGCCGAGACGCGTGAACTTCTTCGGGTCGCGCAGGAACGCAATGATCTCTTCCAGCTCCGCCTTCGACTCGTCGACGCCCGCGACATCGGCGAAGGTCATGCGTTGCTGGCTCTCGTTCAGCAGCCGGGCGCGCGACTTGCCGAAGCTCATCGCCTTGCCACCACCGGACTGCATCTGGCGCATGAAAACGACCCAGAGGCCGAACACCACAAGCAGCGGGAACCACATGATCAGCAGCTGCTGCCAGATCGGCGACTCACGGGGCGGCCGCGCCGTCACTTCGACGTTCTTGGCAGCGAGGCTGTCGAGGAGCTTGTCGGTGACCGCCGGCGCGTAGCTGGTGAAGGGCGCGCCGGAGCCGAGGCGGCCTTCGATGCGGCCCTCCTCGATCGTCACGGCAGCCACTTCGCCGGCCTCGACCTGGGCGAGGAACTTCGAGAAGGGCACCTCGGCGGGCACCGTCTGGCTCTGTCGAAGCATCGTGACCAAGAGCAGGATCATGATCAGGATCACGACCCACAGAGCCATGTTCTTGTAGAACTGCTGCGTCACACCGACCTCATGATTGGTTCGAGAGGCTCCCGGCTGGTTCGAGAGCCGCTATTGACCGGAATCCCGAGTCAAAGCGCAGACTAGCACCCGAGCCTGGACGGCAAGTGACGCGCGAGGCAGAAGCCCCCGCTGTTGCGCTCGAGCGCGAGCCCACCGGGCAGCTCGATCGATCGGCCCGGCTGCGCGGTGCGCCAGAATCGAACGATCCGGTCGATGTGCGCGCGGGTCACGTCGCGTCCCGATCCGAGCCGGTGCAGCGCGAGTCGCGCGAGCCGGCGAGCCAGCGCATCCGGGGTCGCGTCCGGCTCCCACCCCTTGGCTTCGATGCACAGCTGCCCGGCTTCGTTCCAGGCAAAGCGGCGCGACGCCTCGATCTCGACGAAGGCTCCCACCCATTCCGACTCCCTGCGCTGCGCTTCGGCCAGATCTCCGATGGCCCTGAGCAGGTTGGGGTTGAAGTCGCGCGCGAGGCCGGGGATCCAGCCGGCGCGGAGCCGCGCCCGGCTGTAGTGCGGATTGGCGTTGCTCGGGTCTTCGCGCCAGCAAAGTCCGTGGCCTTTCGCGTGGGCCAGTACCTCGGCCCGCGAGACGCGCAACAACGGACGCACCACCTGCCCATCGCTCGACCGTTCGGGGATGCCACCGAGCCCCTCCGGCCCGCTGCCGCGCAGCAGGCGCAACAACACCGTCTCGGCCTGGTCATCCGCGGTGTGTGCGGTGGCGACGCACTCCGCGCCGAGCTGCACGGCGAGCCGGCGCAGCGCATCGGCGCGCAATCTGCGCGCCGACTCCTGCAGCGTGGGCCGCGAGCGGCTCGACGCGGCGCGCTGCACGAGCGCGCGCGGATCGACGCGCTCGCTTGCGAAGGGCAGCGCGAGCGAAGCCGCGAAGTCGCGCACGGACGCTTCATCAGCGTCCGACTCGGCGCCGCGCAGCGAGTGATTGACGTGCGCGACCGAGACGCGAAGCCGCACGCGATCGGCGAGTCGGTGGAACGCATCGGCCAGCGTGATCGAGTCGACGCCGCCCGAGCATGCAACGGTGATCGCGCGGCCCTCGAGACCGAGCGCTTGCACCGCGGCCTCGAGCGCACGCAGCAGCGGATCGCGTCTACGCGAGCGCGCTCGCATCGCCGACGAGGATCTTCGTTCCGTCCGCCTTCTCCACCCACACGTCACAGCCGACGCGGGTTCCGGTTCCTTCGGGCGATTCCTCGCGCACCTTGCCGTGCACGACGACGCGCTCGTCCACCCACAACACGTTGGTGAGCTTCACCGACATCTTGCCACCCACCACCCAGCCGCGTCCGAAATGGTCCTGCATCAACTGGTGGACGAAGCAGGTGCTCATCATCCCCTGCACGACGATGTTCGGGAAGCCGAGCTGCTGCGCCATCTCGCGATCGGTGTGGTAGTTCTTGCCGGGGCCGGAGAACATCCAGCAGCGTCGCTCGTCCACGACTTTCTCCAGCGCGGGGAGGTCGGGACCGGTGGCCGTGGGAAACGCGGGGCGCGCGTCGCGGATCGCCTTGTCCTTCGCCGTCTTCTCGTCGACCACGAAGCCGGCCTGCGGCGCGCCGCCCGCCGGCAGAAACGACTGATGGGTGCGCCCGCGTACCAGCAGCCGGCCTTCTGCGTCGAGCAGGTCGGTCTCGTTGACGACATAGTCGCGACCGCGTCGTGCGTAGCGCTCGATGATCGTCGAGCGCGTGTGGACCTCGGCGCCGATCGGGACCTCGCCGAAGAGCTCCCAGTCCTGGCGCGCGTGCAGGTTCCCGAAGAGATTTTTCAGGTACCACTCGCCGAGCACCTTGTAACACTCGGAGTGGAAGAGCAGCGACGGCGCGAGCTGCTCGTAGAGCGCGTTGCCGTCGTCGAGCGCGTCCGCGTAGAAGCGCACCAACTCCGGCGTCACGCGATAGCGGTTCGATCCACAGTGCCGCCCGACGTACGCCGGCTCGCCCTTCAAGTTCATCGATGCACCTCGTCGCGCCAAGGTAGAGCGTCTGGCAGCGCCCTGCTCCCTCGGTTATCCGAAGCTACGCATGGACGAGAGCGCGCTTCATAACGCCGGCGGCTGGCTCGCGCGGCGCGCTGCGACGAGCGGAGAGCGCGTCGCGCTGATCGAAGAGTTCGAGCGCAGCGAGCATGCTGTTGGAGTCGGCGATGCGTGCGGGCCGGCGCATCGCACGCTCGACTACCGCGCGCTCGAGGACCGCAGCGCGCGCTGCGCTGCCTGGCTGCGGGACGCGGGGGTCGCGCGCGGCGATCGCGTCGCGATCCTGCTCGCCAACCGCGCCGCCTTCATCGAAGCGGTGTTCGCGGCCGCGCGCCTTGGCGCCATCGCGCTGCCGATCAACACGCGCCTCGCGCCACCCGAGTTGCGTCAGATCTTCGATGACGCCGAGCCGCGCGTGCTGCTCTACGAAGCGGAACTCGAGGAACGCGTAGCGCGCGCCTGCGCGGCAATGACCGATCCGCCGCGGCGTATCGCGGTCGGCGCCACACCCGATGCCTACGAGGCAGCGCTCGCGGCGCACGCGCCCGACTTCTCGGTCGCGCCAGTTTCACCGGGCGACCCGATGATCCTGATGTACACCTCGGGCACGACGGGCGTACCCAAGGGAGCGCTTCTCCCGCACCGAAAGACGCTCTTCAATTCGCTCAACGCCCAGCTCTTCTTCGACTGTTCGAGTCGCGACCGCGTGCTGGTCGTCGTGCCGCTCTTCCATTCCTTCGGCCTGCAGATCCTCGCGATTCCGGCGCTCTACGTGGGTGCGAGTCTGGTCTTGCAGCGTCACTTCGATGCGGCGGCGCTCTGGCAATCGGTCGCGGAGCACGACGTCACGTTCTTCGGCGGTGTGCCGACGATGTTCCGCGAGTTGCTGAGCGCGCTCGACGCGCGGCCCGACCGCGCCGAAGTGGTCGCGAAGTTGCGCTTCGCGTTCACCGCTGGCGCTGCGATTTCCGTCGAGCTGATCCATGCCTTCGAAGCGCGCGGAATGCTGTTGAAGCAGGGCTTCGGTCAGACGGAGACCTCGATTCTCTGCTGCCTCGACGCACGCGACGCGGTTCGCAAGGCCGGGAGCGTCGGCAAGCCGGTGTTCCACGCCGAGTTGCGCGTCGTTCGCCGTGAAGAAATCGAAGGACCGACGGCTGCGTGGCGCGACGTCGCGATCGGTGAAACGGGCGAGATCGTCGTACGCGGGCCGATCACGATGACCGGCTATTGGAAGCGTCCCGAAGCAACCGCCGAGACGCTGCGCGAAGACGGCTGGCTGCGCACCGGCGATCTCGCGACGATCGACGGCGAGGGCTTCGTCACGCTCGTCGGTCGCGCGCGCGACCTCTTCATTTCGGGCGGTGAGAATGTCTACCCGGCGCAGGTCGAGGAGACCTATCAGCAGCATCTAGACGTGCGCGAGATCGCCGTCGTGGGTGTGCCCGACGAGCGCTTCGGCGAAGTCGGCTGCGCCTACGTGGTGCTCGCGCCCGGAGCGGCGCTCGACGAGGCGTCGCTGCGCGCCTGGGGACGCGAACGTCTGGCGACCTTCAAGGTGCCCCGTTCCTTCATCGCGGTGGTGTCACTGCCACGAACCGTGACGGGCAAGGTGCAGAAGCACCGGCTCGGTCTCGACGACCCAGCCACGCCGAGATAGCGCCCCATCATCACGAGGCCTCCGACCATGAGATACCCCGCGCGCCTACGGGCGCCGAATCGATCGATCCCCGCCACGTCTCGACCGCTCACCGCGATCCCCACAAGCGTCGGGGACGCGCCGGAGTTTCTGTGTTCCGCACCGCTGCCTGATGCGCCCAGTTCCCTATCGAACGACTCACCGCGGTGCGAAACGGACAGGCAGAGTCGTTTCCAAGTGCCGGAGTGATCGCATCCTCCACTCCCCTTCGACCGGCAGCGCCTGGTCGAACGATTCTCCCTGGGCTCTCTTGGCCCGAGGGGATTGACACCCAAGTCGTGATTTCGCCACTCCCCCCATAGTTGCTTGGACTCAACCAGTACGGGGAGATGCGACAGTGCCTGAGCCCGCTATTGCAACGTTGCTCGCGATGGAAGCCGATATTTTCGGAGCCTGGCGCCCGAGGGGTCGCTCCCGGACGTTTTCCATCAACTCTCGCGCTCGGCACCAGGGAGGGGTCACGACGCCGCTCGTCCGCCGTTCGTTCGCTCTACTCTCTTTCGGGTTGATTGCTCTCGCGCTGGTGGCGGCGAGCCCTGCTCGGGCGCTGGGTCTCACCGGGCAGAGCATGCTCGCGGAGTACTACTTCCCCAACGCGTCCACGGTCTCCGTTACCGCCGCATTCACACCGCCCTCGTTCGTGGTGGGTCCCGGCCAGGAAACCGACGGCAACGTCGAGGACCTGACGCATCTTCTCGTCGATTTCGGTGAGGACATGCTGAACGTCACGCTCAACACCATCCTCAGCAGCCCGACTTGGATCCCGACGGATTTCAACGGGATGATCTTCACCTCGGTGCTGCCCCACGACATCGCGACTGCGACCGTCGATGGTTCGACCACGATGGCGGGTTTCGGCGACTCGCGAGTCTATTTCACGAGCAATCGGATCTTCTTGGACTGGTCCGGTCTTGGGTACGTCACTGGCACGACGGTGAAGATCAACTTCACCTTCGTGCCCGAGCCCGGCGGTGCATGGCTGGTCGGATGCGGGCTCATCGGCCTCGTGTTCGCCCGAGCCAAGCGGGCCTGACCGATCTCCGGCCTCCGCGGCACTCGCTCCACCGCCGAGAGGCACGCGCATCTCGTCTAGCAGCGGGGCGTCGAGCGCCTCATGGGGGCTGAGCTGCGCTAGCAGCCTGTAAGGAAGTCCGGACCGCTGCGAAAGATGCGTTTTCGGCAAACTACGGCGCGAGCGGCTGATTTCGGGTCGGTCGGCTCGCTGTTGTGCCTGGCAGCTTTCCTTCTCGATCCAATGCGTTGCCCTGGTGGCGGTGGGCGGACTCGAACCGCCGACACGCGGCTTATGAAACCGCTGCT
>CAYGWM010000015.1:42344-58025 GCA_964353555.1 uncultured Spirochaetales bacterium | reverse complement strand
GGCACCGAAGACGCCGCCACGCTCGATGCGCTGATCGCAGTGGGCATCGATCGCGGCAATCTCCCCGCCGTGGAGTGGATCCCGATGGTGCTCGTCGCGTGGGCCGATGGCCTGGTGCAGAGCGGCGAACGCGAAGCGATCCTGCGAGCGACGAGCGGTGACGGGATTGCGCTCGATCATCCCGCCCACGCGCTGCTGCTCGGCTGGCTCGAGACGCCGCCCACGCCGAAACTACTCGGCGCCTGGCAGGCGTACCTCACGGCGCTGTCGCGGCACGAGAATGTGGGCTCGCTGCGCGCGCGCGAGGCGTGGGTGCGGGCGCGCGCGCGCGAAGTGGCCGAGGCCGACGGCGGCTGGCTGGGATTCGCCAAGGTGTCGTCCGAAGAAGGCGGCATGATGCTCGAACTCGCCCGCGCCTTCCGCACGGCGCAGCGAGCCTGAGCGTGCTGCCGACCACGCGCTCGCCACCGCGAGAGCCAACAGCGCGACGATGTCGCCACCCGAGTCCATCCCGACGGCCGATCGCTCTACAGCGGTCGGCCGTCTTCATCGTGGAACCGAGGATTCGCGCGGCCGACGGCCCGGGTTCCCATCCGGTGTCCGAACGGGCCAGCGATCCGAAGACCCAGCTCAGCTCCGCGCGGCGCGACCGGCGCGCCAGAACTGGAACGCGCGCTCTCCGTTCTCTTTCACGTGCAGCAAACACCGGCGCGCCCACGCAAACTCGATACCGAGGATCGCGAGCCCGGCCGGGATCACGACGAAGGCGGGTCCAGGCAGGACGAGCATCAGTATGCCGGCGGCGAGCACGCTGGCGCCGGCAATCGCGATCACGAGTTTGCGCGACGCGCGAAGGGCCGGCGCGAATGTGTCGGACATGCGGGCGAACATTCAGCCCTCGGCCTGCTGCGCGGGCGTCGCGAGCCCGCGATCGAGCTTTCCCGGCACGATCTCGACCTTCATGCACGCCTCCCTTGGGTTCGGTTGCGAGGCACAGCATCCGCTCGTCCGGCGCTTCGGTCCAATAGAAAATCCGCGCCTGCCGAATCGCTGCGGCCGATGTTTGTTGCCAACGCAGACCCATCGTCAAAGTCGAACCATTCTCCTCGATTTATCTATTGGCTCGAATCGACGCAGCGAGGACACTGCCGTCGGTCACGCGATGGGAGGCGCGCACGCATGTCGACCCCGGCCCGCCCCCCGCTCGTGGCGATCGTGATGGGAAGCGATTCGGACCTCGGCTGCATGAGCTGTTGCGAGGGCGTGTTGCGGGACTTCGACGTTCCTTTCGAAACCGCGGTCGTCAGCGCGCACCGGACGCCGGAACGGATGGTCGCGTGGGCACGCGAGGCGGCGCCGCGAGGCCTGCGCGTCGTGATCGCCGGCGCGGGTGGCGCCGCACATCTGCCGGGAATGATCGCCTCGTTGACACCGCTGCCGGTGCTCGGCGTCCCGATCGAGAGCCGCGCACTGCGCGGAATCGACAGCCTGTTGTCGATCGTGCAGATGCCCGCCGGCATTCCCACCGCGACCTTCGCGATCGGCGACGCGGGCGCGGTGAACGCAGCACTCTTCGCAGTGCGCATCCTCGCGCTCGAAGATCCCGCGCTCGCCGAGCGGCTGGCGCGCCATCGCGAAGATCTCGCGCGCAAGGCCGAAGCGGGGCATGCGCGCGTCGCGGCGCGTCCCGTTGCTCCGGCGCCTCAGCCATGAAGACGGTCGGGATCCTCGGCGGCGGACAGCTCGGCGCGATGCTCGCCGAACGGTTGCGCGCCAGGGGCGCGCGCGTGCGCGTCTTCGATCCGGATTCCCGCGCCCCCGGAATCGCCCGCCACGCGGGTGACGCGACGGTCGCGGCGTGGAACGACGATGCCGCGCTCGAGCGCTTCGCGCGCGGCTGTGATGTCCTCACCTGTGAGTTCGAGAGCGTGCCCGCAGCGTCTGCCGAGGTCGCGGCGCGCCACGCTCCGCTCGTTCCGGATGCGCGCATTCTGGCGATCGCGCAGCACCGCGTTCGCGAGAAGGAGTTCCTGCGCAAGGAGGGGCTCCCGCACGCGCGCTTTGCGGCGACCGGTCGCGCCGAGGAACTGCTCGGCGCAGCCGAAGCGCTCGGCTATCCGCTGGTCGCGAAGACGGCCTCCGGCGGCTACGACGGCAAAGGGCAGCGCACGGTGACGACGCCGGAGGAACTCGCGGGATTCGCGCGCGACGCGCGGCGCGCGGGCTTCGGCGACGTGGGCTTCGTGCTCGAAGAACGCGTCGACCTCGCTCTGGAGATCTCCTGCATCGTCGCGCGCTCCGCGCTGGGCGACGAGGTCGTGTTCCCAGTCGTCGAGAACCTGCATCGCGATCACGCGCTCGACTTCAGCGTCGTGCCGGCGCGTGTCCCGCCCGCCGTCGCAGACGACGCGCAACGCATCGCGATCGCGGCTGCGCGCGCGCTCGGCGTCGTGGGGCTGCTGGCCGTCGAGTTCTTCGTCGCCCGCACGGCGCCGCGCAGCGAGCGCGTCGAGCCGATCGACGGCGCCCATCTGTTGGTGAACGAGATCGCCCCGCGACCCCACAACTCCGGACACGTGACGCGCGTCGCGTGCAACATGGACCAGTTCGATGCGCTCGCCCGCGTGCTTCTCGGAGTTCCGCTCGAGCAACCGCTGCTGCTGCAAGCGGGCGCCTTCTGCATGGGCAACGTCTTCGGTGAGCACTGGCGCGATGGCGCTCCGCCTCAAACGTTTGTGGCGGCGCGGCCCGACGGCTCGCTTCGCGAGGTCGTTCTATACGGCAAGGACGAGGCGAGGCCGCGCCGCAAGATGGGACACTTCAGCGTGCACGCCGCGACCGCCGATGCGGCGCTCGCAACGGCGCGCGCGCTTCGCCACTGCGAGCCCACGCGTTAGTCTGCCCGCCTTGGACTCTCTCGAGCTCGTTCGCGCAAACCTGCTCTCGCCGATGGTGCTGGCGTTCCTGCTCGGCATCTTCGCGACGCTCGCGCGCAGCGACCTGCGCATTCCCGAGGATCTCTACTCCGCGCTGTCGATCTATCTGCTGCTCGCGATCGGGCTGAAGGGCGGCGCGGCGCTCTCGGAGACCACGCTCGCGGCGTTCTGGCGGCCCGGCCTCGGCACGCTGGCGCTCGGCATCGGGGTGCCCCTCTGGTGCTACGCCGCTCTGCGTCGCCTGGGCGGCTTCCCCGTCGCCGACGCGGCCGCACTCGCCGCACATTACGGATCGGTCTCGGCGGTCACCTTCATTGCGAGCCTCGCGTTCCTCGACGCCGTCGGCGCGCGGCCCGAAGGGTTCCTGCCCGCACTCGTCGCCGTCCTCGAGGTTCCTGCCATCGTGCTCGCGCTGCTGATCGCGCGCCGCCACCGCGGCGCCAGCGAAGGCGGCTGGAGCGAAGCGCTGCGCGAGATCGTGACCGGCAAGAGCATCGTGCTGCTGCTCGGCGGCCTCGCGATCGGATTCGCCTCGGGCGCGCGCGGTCTCGCCGAGGTGAAGCCCTTCTTCGTCGATCCATTCAAGGGCGCGCTGTGTCTCTTCCTGCTCGAGATGGGCATGACGGCCGCGCGGCGTTTCCGCGACCTCCCGAGTGTCGGTGCGTTCCTCTTCGCATTCGCGATCGCCGCGCCGATTGCGAACGGCGCGCTCGGCGTCGGGGTCGGCACGCTCGCGGGTCTCTCGCTGGCCGGAGCCACGGTGCTCGGCGCGATGGCCGCGAGTGCTTCCTACATCGCAGCGCCCGCCGCCGTGCGCGTCGGGATCCCGGAGGCGAACCCCGCCTTCTACCTCACGGCCTCGCTCGCGATTACCTTCCCCTTCAACCTGACGATCGGCATTCCCCTCTACTACGCGATGGCGCAATGGATGCAGCGATGAAACAGAACGACGCCACACAATCGCAGCGGACGCAGCTCCGGCTCGTGACGATCGTCGCCGAGGCGGTGCTCGAGGAGCGGCTGGTGCGCGAGTTGGCCCAACTCGGCGCACGCGGTTGGACCACCGCCCACGTGCGCGGCGAGGGATCGCGCGGAACCCGCACCAGCGGACTCGAGGGCGGCAACGTGCGCATCGAGACGCTGGTCGCGCCCGACGTGGCCGAACGCATCCTCGACCACCTGGCCAAACACTACTTCCGGAACTTCGCGCTGATTGCCTACGCGCACACCGTCGACGTGGTGCGCGGCGATAAGTACGTCTAGGCGCCCGACGGTCGCGGCCGGCACAGCAGTTGCCCACGACCCGACGCTAGCAGCGCTGCGACGGCCTCCTAGACTGGCACGCCATGGCCTACATCGAGATCACCAAACCGCGTCCGCACGTCAGCGTCATCACGCTGAATCGCCCCGAGCGCATGAACGCGCTGTCGTTCGACACCGTGAAACCGCTGCACGATGCGATCCTCGAAGTCGGAGCCGACAACGACACCTTCGCCGTCGTGCTCACCGGCGCGGGCCGCGGCTTCTGCTCGGGCCTCGACCTCGAAGACCACGGCATTCCGCCGAACATCGCCGGCTTGCCGATGTCGCGCATCGCGACGCGCGCGATGGCGGTGTTCTCCGATCTGGTGCCGGCAATGCGCAATATCCCGCAGCCGGTGATCGGCGCGATCAACGGACCCGCGTACGGCGGCGGCCTGTGCCTCGCGGTCGCCTGCGACATCCGCTTCGGCGCCGAATCCGCCACGTTCTGCGGCGCCGGCATCAAGAACGGCCTGACCGGCACCGAACTCGGCATCTCGTGGATCCTGCCGCGCATGATCGGCGCAGCGCACGCCTTCGAGTTGATCCTCACCGGCCGCGAAGTCGACGCGCGCGATGCGGAGCGCATCGGCCTGCTGTCGCGCGTGGTGCCCGATGCGCAGCTGCTGGATCTCGCACTCGCGACGGCGGAACAGATCTGCGCACACAGCGCGCACGGCGTCGCGATGACGAAGCAGGTGTTGTGGTCGAACCTCGAGACCGGCAGCCTGCACGCCGCGATGGACCTCGAAGCGCGCAACCAGCTGCTGGTGCGGCTGACCACGAACAACCTCGACGAGGCGATCCGCGCGCGCAAGCAAGGCCGCAAGCCGAACTACGCGGACTAGCGTCGGGTTCGGCCGGACAGGAACGCGCGCATGTGGAAGCGCGCCGGCTCGGTCGGGTAGCGATGCTCGCGCCCCACCGGACACGTGGCGCGCGCGAGACACGCGGAATCGATGCAGGCGGCTCCGGCGCCCGACTCGAGGTGGGCGGCGCACGCCGCATCGTCGTAGCCGGCGGCCGTGAATGCGGATACGGGACACACCGTGAGACAGGGTCGATCGGGGCACGACTCGCACGGGCTCGGTCGCGCGTCGCGCGGGGGCAACGCGAAGCACTCCGCGAAGACGAGCGCCCCACGGTAGGCGTGCCAGAGACCGAAGTCGGGATGGATCAGCAGGCCGAGCGGCGAGCGGTGAACGGGGCCGGCGCGCGCGGCCCAGCGGTGGAATGGCGAGTACGGCGGGCCGTCGCTCGGCAGCAGCACGGTCGCGGCGAAACGCTCCGCGACGGTCGCGAGCAGGCGCGCCGACCAGCGGTCGAGCGGATCGCGCTCGTCGCGGCGTTCGCGTGCGAACTGCGCCCACATCGATGCGCCGAGGTTGCCAGCGAGCACGAGCGTGCCGGCGGGGCGGCCGTCGATCCGCGCTGGAACGGCGTCGCTCTGCCTGGGATGAAACGCGCCGCGTGGTTCTAGGCCGTGGGCCCGGAGTTCGTCCTCGACGTCGGAAAGCTCCGTCACGGCGACCAGCTTCGCATGGTCTGCGATGGACAGCCGACACTTGTTGTGAAACGATACGCTGCGGATCGCAATTGGCTCCCCGGACACCAGGCAGCGCGATCACGCGGGCCGGATTCGGGAAGCAGCTGGAAGGGACAGCCATGATCTCGCGACCCGTGACGACCCGGAAATTCGCGCTGTGGGTCGCGCTCGGCCTGGCGCTCGGCGCCGCGTGCGGACCCGCGCCGAAGATCTACATCGACTCTCCGACCCACGGCACCTTCCTGAATGGCGCGACCGTCACCGTACAGGGACGCCTCGACGTGCCTGCGCAGTTCCAGAGCCTCACCGTAAACGGCATCGCCGTGACGCCGGCCGCGACCTGGTCGGTGAACCTGCCGGTGAGCGCGGCCGCGGTCTTCAACCGGATCGCCGTAACGGGCGTGCTGACGAGCGGCGGAATCCTGCGCGAGAACCTCACGGTCGTCGTCGGCAACGGCGTGCAGACCGGCTTCGTGCAAGACGGCGTCGCGTCGCCGGCAAGCGTCGCGCTGCGCATCGCCGACACCGGTCTCGAGCAGATCACGCCGATCGTCGAGAGTCTCTCGGGCGACTCGCTCGACATCAGCACGCTGATCACCGCGCAGAATCCGATCGCGCAGGGCAGCATGAGCGGCATCAACTACACCGCGAACGTCGTCGAGGTGGGCTTCGCCGGTTTCGGCATCGCCGTCGATCCGACGCCGAGCGGGCTCGACACCACGATCACGATCGACGACTTCTTCCTCGAGGTCGATCTCGACCTCGGCTGGCTCGGCGCCTGCACGCTCGAGGTACAGACGTCGAGCGCGGCGATCGGCGGCTCCTACGACCTCGCGCCGCTCGCCTCGGACCCGTCGTACGTGGACGTCAATCTGGTGTCGCCAGTCGCGGTGACACTCGCAGGCTTCGGCTCGCACTTCGTGTCGGGGATCTGCGACGACCCGCTGATCGGCGACATCGTCGACCTGATCATCGGCGAGGGCGACATCCAGCAGCTGATGCAGCAGGGATTCGAGGACAACCTGGCCGATCCGGATGGCGCGGGACCGCAGGACTCTCCGCTGGCCGGCGCGATCCAGAGCGCGCTCGCCGGGATTTCGATCGCGGGGCCCGTCGGGGACGCGCTCGGCGGCGTGCTCGACGCGTCGTTCGTCTCGGTAACGGAAGAGACCACCGGCCTCACGCTCGCGTCCGATGCCGCGATCTACACGACGTCGCCGGCGCCGGGCGCGCCGAATCTGCCGGCTTCCTACACGGTGGCCGAGCCGTTTCCCACCTTTGGCCCGCTGACGCCCGGCCAGAACCTGCCGTATGGGCTGGCGTTCGCGATCTCGACCTCGGCGATGAACCAGTTGCTGAAGACGCAGATCGAGAATGGCCTGCTGCGCAGCGACATCACCGAGTTCCTCGGCTCGCCGATCACCGCCGGGCTGTTCTCGCTCTTCATTCCGCAGCTCTCGACCGCGGATCCCACCGAGCCGATCGTCGTCCGGATCCGGCCGACGCTGGCGCCGGTGTTCACGGGCGCGCCGGGGCCCAACGGCGAATTCGCCGAGATGAAGATCTCATCGCTGCGCGTGGAGATGGAGTTCACCCGCGTGCAGCAGGTGTTCCTGGTGCTGGAGGTGGACATGGATGCGGGCCTGGATCTCGCGTTCACGCCGGCCGGGCTCGAATTCAACCTCGCAACACCGCCCAGCAGCGGCATCGCGGTGACCGTCACGCGCAACCTGATCAACACGAACGAGGCGGCGCTGATCAACACGTTCCGGAATCTGTTCCCGCTCTTCGCGCCGCAGCTCGAGAACGCGATCGAAGCGTTCCCGGTGCCGTCACTGCTCGGGCTGGATCTCGAACCGGTGGAGCTCGCGCGGCTGCCCGGCGGTTTCATCGGGCTCTTCGCGAACCTCGCTCAGAGACCCACCACGCATATTGCCAATGTCGTCTACACGGATCTCAGTACAGGAGACTTCCGACAGCAGGGCGGCTGCTGGCTGCGCGAGTGGCGCCATCGGCTGTCGGGGAGCGCGCTCGGCAACACCGTCTCCGCGAATCTGCGCGGCATGCTGGGCGCCGACGCGGGCTGCACGACGAACGACGCGCAGTCGCTCGCGACGCTCGCGTACCGCGTCAACTTCGACGTCGTCTCGGTTCCCGGCGAGCAGTGGACACTCGATCTCGACCACAGGGTCCGCGGCGCGCTCGACCGGATCAGTGACGGCTACAACGACGGCATCGGCTTCCAGGACGGCGGCGGCAACGCGACGCTGCTGACGCCGGTCTCGGCCAGCTACACGATCAGCGGCGCGCCGAACGGCAGCTTCGGCTTCACGCCGTCCGTCACGACCATCACCGACGGCATCGGCGGCGGATCGAACAGCCAGGACGTGCAGTTCAGCGGCGCCGGCGGTACGAGCGTCTCGGGCACCGGCAACGCCAGCGTGGCGATCTTGTTCCAGCTGAACCTCGAGGCCTTCTCCAACTCGAACACGGCGTTCCCCACGGCCAACGGCGACGAGATGGCGATCCGCCTCGGCAAGAACGACACGATCGACAACAACTTCACCGCGGGCCAATACCCGGGGATGGGGAACCGGAACATCGCAGGGGACGGCCACATGGCGACTATCGAGCTCACGTCCACGCCTTTGCCGTAGCCGAGACCACCTCAGGCGGCAAAAAACGCTTCGGGTCGCAGCTTTGCCTTGCGGTATGTGGGCTTTTGCTGTCACAATGCTTACCCGCAGGTAAGTCCCGTTCGGGTGCTCGGGACGAACCTGCCAACCGGGCGCCAACGCTCTACAGCCCGGTAGATCCACTTTGGGATCCATCTACGTCGATTTGGGAGAAGCTGGATGTCGATCTGCCGCCATCTGCTGGTTTGCCTTGCCGCGATCTTGATCGCCGGCACGGCGAGTGCCGATGATTTCATCGAGTTCGAGTCGGGACCGGTCCGACCGCTGGCGATGTCGCCGGACGGGACCCGCCTGTTCGCGGTGAACACGCCCGATGCGCGGCTCGAGATCTTCTCGATCGGCGCCGGCGGCATCGCGAAGATCAGCTCCGTCTCGGTCGGCCTCGAGCCCGTGACGGTGGTGGCCCGGACCAACGCCGAGGTCTGGGTCGTGAACCATCTCTCCGACAGCGTGAGCATCGTGGACGTGGCCTCGAGCCCGCCGCGCGTGACCCGCACGCTGCTGGTCGGCGACGAACCGCGCGACCTCGTCTTCGCAGGCCCCGCCGATGGGCGCGCCTTCATCACCACGGCGCATCGCGGCCAGCAGCGACTCGACCCGTCGCTCGTGGGTGTCGTCGGTGCTGGCGATCCGCAGCTCACGATCGCCAGCGTCGGCCGCGCCGACGTGTGGGTCTTCGATTCCGCGAGCCTCGGAACCGCGATCGGCGGCGTGCCGCTGAAGATCGTGACGCTGTTCGGCGACACCCCGCGCGCGCTCGCAGTCAAGCAGGGCACGCTCGGCAATCCGGACACGGTCTACGCCGCGGTCCTCGCCTCGGGCAACAAGACCACGACCGTCAGCGAAGGCATGGTCTGCAACGGCTTCAACCTGAACGCGCCTTGCACCAACTCGCAGGGCCTGCAGACGCCGGGCGGCGTGGCGCCGCCGAGTACCGATCATCTCGGCAACCAGGCTCCCGAAGTCGGCGTGATCGTCAAGTTCAACGACTCGAACGGCAAGTGGGAAGACGAGCGCGGCCGCGACTTCAGCGCGGCGGTCCGCTTCAGCCTGCCCGACTCCGACGTCTTCGCGATCGACGCGGATACTCTGATCGGTGGCAGCATCTGGTCCGGCGTCGGCACGACGCTCTTCAACATGGCCGTGAACCCGATCAGCAACAAGGTCTACGTCTCGAACACCGAGGCGAAGAACGACGTCCGCTTCGAGGGGCCCGGCACCTACGTGACGAACCAGGGCTCGAAGCCGATCGGCGAGCCGGCCACCGTGCAGGGGCATCTCGCCGAGTCGCGCGTGACGATCCTCGACGGCGCGAGCGTGATCCCGCGGCACCTCAACAAGCACATCGACTACTCGGTGCTGCCGGCACCGGTCGGCACCTCGGACCACAGCCTCGCGACGCCCACCGAGATGGTGGTGTCTTCCGACGGCTTGAAGCTCTACGTCGCCGCGTTCGGCTCTTCGAAGGTCGGCGTCTTCGACACCGCGACGCTCGAGAACGACAGCTTCGACCCGACCCTCCAGAGCGCGCAGTACCTGTCCGTCAGCGGTGGCGGCCCCGGCGGCCTCGTGCTCGACGAGGCGCGCAACCGGCTCTACGTGCTCACCCGCTTCGACAACTCGGTGTCGGTGATCGACCTCGCCACCAGCACCGAGACGGCCCATGTGGCGCTCTTCAATCCCGAGCCGGCTGCAGTCGTGACGGGCCGCCCGTTCCTGTACGACGCCAACGCGACCTCGAGCAACGGCGAAGCCTCCTGCTCGAGCTGCCACATCTTCGGCGACATGGACCAGATCGCGTGGGACCTCGGCAACCCGGACGACGCGGTCGCCTGCAACCCGATGCCGATCCGGCTCTCGGTCGGCGCGGGCGGTGACATCAACGGCACCGGCATGGTCGCACAGTTCAGCGCGCTGAAGGGGCCGATGACGACGCAGACGCTGCGCGGCATGGTGAACAGCGGCCCGATGCACTGGCGCGGCGATCGCTCGAACGGCTTCTTCGGGCAGTCGGCCACCGACGAGGATCTCTCGTTCCGGAACTTCATCGTGGCGTTCCCGGGCCTGGTCGGGCGTTCTTCGCTGCTCGCGAACGCCGACATGCAGTCGTTCAGCGACTTCCAGCTGAAGGTGATCCTGCCGCCGAATCCGGTGCGGAACATCGACAACTCGCTGACGCCGGCGCAGGCCAACGGCCGCAACTTCTTCCTGGGCAACAACTTCACGTCGGGCGGGCCGAGCCCGAGCACGACCGGCGTCGGCGGCGGCAACGTCAACGGCCGCCGCGCCGATGGCGCCAATGTGAACAACTTCGGCTTCACCTGCCAGGGCTGCCACGGGCTCAACGCATCGCAGGGATTCTTCGGAACCGATGGGCAGGCGAGCTTCGAGAATGAGTCGCAGATCATGAAGATCGCGCACATGCGCAACCTGTATCAGAAGGTCGGCATGTTCGGCATGCCGGATGTCGCGTTCAACAATGCGCTCAACATGCCGTTCCAGGGCCCGCAGGTGCGCGGCTTCGGCTTCCTGCACGACGGCAGCACCGACACCGTGTTCCACTTCTTCCAGGCAACGGTGTTCAACCAGGCCAACCCGCTCGGTCTCGGCACCGTGGGCTTCCCGTTGGACCCGAACGGCAACGGCGTGCGCCGTGACGTCGAAGCGTTCTCGCTCGCGTTCGACACCGACCTCGCGCCGGTGGTCGGCCAGCAGGTGACGCTTTCGAACACCAACGCGGCCGTCGTGAATGCGCGCATCAATACGCTGATCGCGCGCGCAGGCACACCGTTCGTCTCGCAGGTGCTCGGCGTCGGCCAGAACGAATGCGACCTGGTCGTGAAGGGCACGATCGGCGGCGTCGCGAAGGGCTGGCAATATCTGCCGGGCACGGGCTTCCGCCCGAGCGACGGCGGTCCGGACATCGCCGACGCGACACTGCGTGCGCTCGCGACGGTGGCCGGTCAGGAGCTGACCTACACCTGCGCGACGCCCGGCTCGGGCCAGCGCGCCGGTATCGACCGCGACCGCGACGCCATCATCGACGGCGCCGACAACTGCTCGGACGTGGCCAACGCGGGTCAGGCGGACGGCGACACCGACCTCCGCGGCGACAGCTGCGACAACTGCGCAGTGAAGGCGAACGCCAATCAGAGCGACGTCGACGCCGATGGCGCCGGCGACGTCTGCGACAACCAGTGCATCGGAAACGGCCTGACTACGCTGACGAGCGTGACGCCCGCGAACGCGATCCGGGGCCAGAACTTCCAGCTGATCGGCACGGGCTTCGGTCCGTCGGTCTCGGTGTTCATCGGCAACACCCAGGTCACGCCGTTCCTGTTCAGTGGAAACTGGCTGGCGCAGGTGCCGACAAGCCTGCCCGTGGCGACCTACCCCGTCCGCGTGGTGAACCCGGAAGGCTGCGAGTCGCAGGAGGCGATCTCGCTGCAAGTGACGGCGGGGGGTGGCTGCGGCCTCACCGGCATCGAGCCGTTCCTGCTGCTCGGGCTGCTGGGCGTGCGCAGGCTCTACAGCCTCGTCGCGTAGATCCAAGGAGGCGGCAACGACCGCCGCGCGCTTCCCTCTGGAGCGCTGAACTTCGAAGCCCCCGCACCTCGCGACCGAGATGCGGGGGCTTCTCGTTTCAGGACGCGCTGGTCGGGATCTCACCTGCGCGCACGCGCCGCTCGATCTCGATGTCGTGATCGACGTCGCTGGTCGTATTCGTCTCGTACTCGAGGATGCCGAGCTGCTCGAAGCGCTCGCGCTGGCGATTCGAGAGCAGGCCGAGGCTCTTCACGTTCGGGACGATCTTCGAGAACAGTCGATAGCGGAACTGCTTTGCGATCTCGGACTGGTCGGAATGCGCGATGCACTCGGCGGCGTCGAGACCCATCGCTTCCCAGACTTCGCGATTGGTGATGCGATCGCGCATCAGCACGCAGGCCTCGTAGACGAAGTCCTCGCGTTCGAGGCGATCCTGGGCAGGCAGGTCGAGACAGAATTCGCGCAGCGAAAGCACGCCGAACGCGACGTGGCGCGACTCGTCTTCGATCACCGCCGCGGTGAGGTCGCGCAGCAGCGGGTTCGTCGCGGTGTCGCGGATCGTGCCGAACGCGGCGAGCGCCAAGCCTTCGACGATGATCTGCATGCCGAGGAACTTCATGTCCCAGCGCGAGTCGGTGAGAATCAGATCGAGCAGCGTCTTCAGCTGCGCATTCACCGGGTACTCGTGCTGGAGCTTCTCCTTCACGAAGCGGCGGTACACCTCGACGTGTCGGGCCTCGTCCATCACCTGCGTCGCGCCGTACTGCTTGGCTTCGTACCACGGCACCGCATCGACGATCTGGGCCGTCGCGAGCAGAGCGCCCTGTTCACCGTGCAGGAACTGGCAGAGCTGCCAGGTGATCGCTTCATGGCGCAGCTTCGCCTTCTCCTTCACGGTGAGGCGATCCCAGATCGGCGTGCCCCAGATGCCGATGCCCATGTCCGGCACGAGGCCCTTCTCGGGATCGACGTCGATCGACCAATCGAGGCGCGTGGCGCCATCCCACTGATCGCGCTTGGCGTTCTCGTAGAGGCGCATCAGACGCGCGCGCGTCGTGTCGTACTCCCAGTTGTAGGAGAGACTCTGCGAAACGCGCAGCGTTTCGACGGCTTGCTCGGGATGGAATCGGGTTACGTCGCTCATCGGTAGAGACTCCTATGAAGTGATCGGGGTGGCACTGCCGTCGGAAACGCCCAGATACGCGAGGAAGGCTCGCGTCAGCTCGGCAGCGAGTTCGTCGTCGGAAAGCATCAGGTCGGCAGAGCGCAGTTCGCCGAACAGCACCACGCTTTCGATCGTGCTGACCGTCATCGTCAGACCGAAGGCCGCTGCGCGCGCCGGATTCGGATGCGCAATCTCAGTGGCCCGAGCGAGCAGCAGCGCCGACAGCTTCGTGTTCACGTAGTGCGACAGCCGCTCCTGTCGCGCGCGAAACTCGATGTCGCTCTGATTGCGCACCACGAAGGCCCGGATCAAGCCTTCGCGCTCCCGGTAGATCTCGACCAGGAAGCGCACGACCGCGCGCACCAGATCGGGGATCGCCGTGCCCTGCCAGCGCGCCGGATCGAGCGCCGCGTCGGCCGTCGCCATCGCCTGCTCGAGGTAGCGGTCGTAGAGCGCGTACAGCAGTCCAGTCTTGTCGCGGAAGCGGGCGTAGAAGGCGCCGACCGACGACTCCGCGAGGCGCACGACATCCGCAACGGTCGCGTCCTCGAAGCCCTTCTCGGTGACGAGGGATTCCGCGGCGTCGAGAATGCGGTCGAGGGTCTCCTGGCTGCGAACCTGCTGCGGCGCCCGGACCCAGCGAAGGTCGGGGGCGAGTCGCGGCGTGCGCTCCGGTGCGTCCATCGGCTTGGCCTCGCTTCCCTGCATGCGGGCCGACTGGGACGGCAGCCACAAACAGAATCGATGTTCTCATTCTGTTCATTAGCCAAGGGACGAGAGGGGCGTCAAGGGATCAGAACGAGAATTCTGATCTAGCCGATCTGGCCGGCCCGCTCGAGGAGCCGCTCTTCCCGCTCTTCATGCCGGCCGAGACCGGCCGCCACCTCGCGGAACGCCGCGAGCGCCTCTGCGGCGCCCGACGCGGAGCCGTGGAGCACCGCTTCGATCCGGTGGAGTTCGTCGCGGAAACGGGCGTGCTCGCGGATCAGCTCGTCGATCTCGGGCTCGACATCGGGGCGCAGCCCGTGCAGCGCCGGGAAATGCACCTGCTCCTCGAGCGTGAAATGCGCGTCGAGCGAACCATGGAAGCCGTGGAGCGCGTGCCGCATCTCGCTCGGATCACCGCGTTCGAGCGAGAGCAGCGTCGTCGCCTCGAGCGCATCGAGGTAGCCATGCTGCGCGGCGATGCGTCGCGCCTCATGGGCAAGGCGAAGGCGGAGTCCCGGTTGGTCGCTCTGGGCCACGTCGCGAGGAATAGCACCGCTGTGCTCTAATGCGCGCGCTCATTCCTAGGAGGAATTTCATGGACCTCGCGACCTGCGACTGGCTGCTCACGACCACGCGTTCGGTGCGCAAGCGACTCGACCTCGCCCGCCCGGTCGAGCGCGCGATCGTCGAGCGCTGCATCGAAATCGCGCTCCAGGCGCCGACTGGATCGAACGCGCAAGGCTGGCATTTCGTCGTCGTGACCGACGCGGCGAAGAAGAAGGCGATCGCCGACCTGTATCGCAAGGCGTTCCAGGCCTACCTGACCAATCCGCAGTTCCGGCGCGAATACGAGGCAAGCGACCTGCGCGCGGCACAGCAGCCGCGCGTCGAAGCATCGGCGACCTACCTCGCCGAGCACCTGCACGAAGCGCCGCTGCTGGTGATCCCGTGCGTCGAGGGACGCATCGAGAATGCCGGCGTGCTGGGACAGGCGTCCGTGTACGGATCGATCCTGCCCGCCGCATGGTCGTTCATGTTGGCGCTGCGCGCGCGCGGACTCGGCGCAGCCTGGACGACGCTGCACCTCGCGTTCGAGCAGGACGTGGCGAAGCTCCTCGGCATCCCCGACCACATCACGCAGACCGCGCTGCTCCCGGTCGCGTACACAACCGGCGGCGACTTCAAACTCGCAAAGCGCCTGCCCGCCGCCCAACTCACCCACTGGGACCGCTGGTGACATGGTGCCGGGCGTCAAGTTATTTCCTGTCAAGTTATTCGCGGCGTGGAACAACTTGACGCCGCAATAACTTGACGCCCGGCACGGGCTGAGCGCCGGCTGCGGCAATCGGTCGCAGGTGGCCGCGCGTGCGGTGGCGCTCCCTAGACTGGCGCCGCGGTCCGATGTGTCGGGCCCGAAGCGATGTCCCATGCCGGTCCACCGATCCCACCTGAACTCGATCTTCCGTGGCGCCTTCGCGATCGCGCTGTCTCTTTTCTGTGTCGCCGGCGGCGCTGGTGCGCATGGACCGGTACCCCCTTCCCTGTTCGGGATCGCGCCGCCTGTGTCATCCGGACTGCTCGACGGCGCGGCCCCGCTCGTCGTCGATCGCGATCGCGCGATCCAGCTCGGCAAGGCGCTGTTCTGGGACGCCGACGTCGGCGCCGATGGGGTTGCGTGCGCGAGCTGTCACTTCCACGCGGGCGCCGACGCGCGTGTGCGCGGGCAACTGGCGCCCGGTCTGCTGCACGCCGGGGCGCCCACGGCGACGACCTTCGAGGCGA
>CAYGWM010000015.1:34390-42244 GCA_964353555.1 uncultured Spirochaetales bacterium | reverse complement strand
CTGGCGCCCGGTCTGCTGCACGCCGGGGCGCCCACGGCGACGACCTTCGAGGCGACCGGCTCGGGCGCGCGGGGCGGCCCGGACCATCGCCTGGTCGCCGCCGACTTCCCGTTTCGCAAGCGCCTCGATCCGTTCGAAGCGGCCTCGCCGGTCGTGTTCTCGACGGACGACGTCGCCTCCTCCGCTGGCGTGCACGCCGGCCGCTGGCTCGCCGCGCTGCCGCGCTCTCCGACACGCGATCGCTGTAGACCGATCGCACACCCGGTGTTCCAGAGCAACGACTTCCCGCGTCGGCAGGTCGAGCCGCGCAACAGTCCATCCGTGATCAATGCCGCCTTCAACCACCGCAACTTCTGGGATGGACGCGCGAACAACGTCTTCAACGGCCGCAGCGTCTGGGGCAATCGCGATCCGAACGCGGCGATCTGGGTGCGCCAGCCGAACGGGGCGGTCGTCGCCGAGCGACTCGCTCTACTCAACGCGTCGCTCGCGTCGCAAGCCGTCGGGCCGCCGCTCAGCGACGTCGAGATGTCGTGCGAGGGCCGCCGCTTCGAGGACATCGGCCGCGCACTGTTGGCGCGCCGCCCGCTCGAGCGACAGGCCGTGCACGCAGGCGACAGCGCGCTCGAAGCGCTGCGCCATCCTTCCGGTGTCGGCCTCGCGACGACGTACCGCGAACTCGTCGAAGCTGCGTTCCATCCCCGGCTGTGGGCGGGCCGCGGCGACTTCGGAGGACCGGTGACGGGCGGACCGCCATGGAGCCACGAAGAAGCCAACTTCGCGCTCTTCTTCGGACTCGCGATCCAGCTCTACGAGGCGACGCTAGTGTCCGACGAATCGCCATTCGACCTGAGTGCGCGCGATGCGCAGGGCATCCCGGTCGACCTGTCCGCCGAGGCGCGCGCCGGGCTCGAGATCTTCCGGCGCGACCACTGCGGCGATTGCCACGGCGGCGCGACGCTGACCTTCGCCAGCACCGACACGCTGCCGCTCTACGTCGGCGGCGTCGGATCGCGCTCGAACGTGACGCGCAGCACCACCACGACCGGCGCGAGTCTCTTCGATCGCGGCTTCGCGAATACCGGCGTCGTCGAGACGGAGAACGATCCCGGCCTCGGTACGAACGACGCGTTCGGGCGTCCGCTGGCGCTCTCGATCCAGTACCGCGAATGGCTCGCCGGCGCTGCGACGACCGTCGACCCGGTCCGCGCGCAGGCGTGCGACTTCGACCTGCCCTTCACGCTCGGCCGCATCTTCACCGCCGCCGAAGTGACCGCCGATCCCGCCGGCTACGCCGGCTGCGAGTTCCCGAATCGCTCGTACATCCCGACCCAGGCGGTTTCCCAAGCGGAAGTCTCGCTTCCGGGAGGCGGCCGGCTGCACGCCGCCGTGCAGGGGGCCTTCAAGATCCCATCTCTTCGCAACGTCGAGTTGACGGGGCCGTACATGCACGACGGCGGCATGGCGACGCTCGAACAGGTCGTGCAGTTCTACGCGCGCGGCGGCAACGCGACGACCAACGCCGACCTGCACTCGTTCGTGTTTCCACTCGGCCAGACCCCGCAAGAGGCAGCACAGCTCGTCACGTTCCTGAAGAGCCTCACCGACGAGCGCGTGCGCTGGGAGCGCGCGCCGTTCGACCATCCCGAACTGCGCATTCCGCACGGCCGCAACGCGAGTGGCAGCGAAGCATTCCTCGTCGTTCCCTCGATCGGCCGCGACGGCCGCACGCCCGCGCAGGGCCCGCTGCAGCCGTTCCACGTGCTGCTGGGCGCGCCGTGATCCGCCGCATCGCCGCCTGCGCTTTCTGCGCGGCGCTCTGCGCGCGGCCCGCGTCCGCATGGATCGCGGGCGAGCAGGGTTCCGCGTGGTTCGGCTTCGCCGTCGCGGGCGTGGGCGACGTCGACGGCGACGCGCTGGACGATGTGCTGATCGGCGCACTGCTGCGCGATGACGGGCAGCCGGACGAAGGCGCGGCGCTGCTCTACCGCGGCCTGCCGCCCGGAGTCGACCCGCAGCCACCGATCCGGATCGAAAGCGACCGCGCGGACGCGCACCTCGGCTCGCTGGTGGCGGGCGCCGGCGATGTGAACGGCGACGGCTTCGACGACGTGCTGGTCGGCGCCGAAGGCTTCGACGACGAAGGCACCGCATTCGTGTTCCACGGCGGGCCGTCTGGCATCGCGAGCGGCGGTGTCTCCGGCAGTGCCGGAAGACTGTCGCTGGGCGAACCCTTCGCCGGACTCGGCTTCGGCGACGCGCGCGCCGGCGACATCAATGGCGATGGCAAGGACGACGTACTCCTCGGCGCGCGTTTCTTCGGCGGTCGCGGCGGCGCGTTCGTGTTCCACGGCAGCGCAACGGGCGTCGGTGTGCGCACAGCGGCTGCGGCCGACGCGCGCATCGAGGCCACGCTGGCCGACTCCGAGTTCGGCGCGTCGTGCGGTCCCGCGGGCGACCTGAACGGCGACGGCTGGGACGACGTCGTCGTCGGAGCGCCAGAAGAGGACGGTCGCGGCGCCGTGTACGTGTTCCATGGAGGTCCAGCGGGAATCGCAGCGGCGAGTCCCGCGCAGGCCTCGACGCGGCTCGTCGCAGCGAGTCCAGGTTCACGATTCGGTTGGAGCGTGCACGGCGCCGGCGACGTGAATCACGACGGCTTCGATGATCTCGTCGTCGGCGCGCCGCTGGGCGGCGCCGCGATGGGCGGCGCGGCCTACGTCTTCCTGGGTCGCGCCGCGGGAATCGCCGATGGCAGCGCGACGGGCGCGGCATTCTCGATCGAGAGCGCGACACCCGAAGCGCGCTTGGGATCGTCCGTCGCGGGAGCCCGCCTCGATCCGGATGCGTTCTCCGACGTGATCATCGGCGCTCCGACGCGTGACGGCGTCGCACCCGGCGCCGGCGCCGTGCTGGTGCTGAACGGAAGTGCGGACTTCCCGATCGGTGCGCATGCCAGGGTCCATCGCGCGGCCGACCGCGCCTTCGCGCAGCTCGGCTTCGCGGTCGCGATTGCGGGCGACACGAACGGCGATGGGGCGGGCGAGTGGATCGCTGGCGCACCGTTCCGGAGCGATGGGGATGACGAGGAAGGCGCAGTGCTCGTAGCCGCGCCCGAAGCATCCTCCGGCGTTGCGGCGCTCGGCGCGCTGCTGGGACTGCTCGCTGCGCGCCGCTGCGTCGGATCCGGCGCGGCGCGCCGGATCCGACGCGCGAACTAGGCGCGGCGCCGGGCTGCGAGCGCGGTCAGGCCGAGCGCTGCCAGCAGCGCGGTCCCGGGCTCGGGCACCGACGAGATCGACAGCGTGTAGCCCGCGCGATGTCCGGCCGACACGTCGTCGTGTCCACCGATGTCGAACGTGTACTCACCGGCCGCCAGCGCCAGCGTGATCGACGCCGAGCTGCCCGCGAACGGCCCCGGCCCGGTCGTGGCGTGATCGACGAACGCGAAGCCGGCCGCGTCGACCCAGTGCGGCACTTCGCCCTGCTCGAAGTAGTGGTCGTCGCCACCGTCGTTGTCGACGCCCGACCAGACGCTGAAGGCCGGCACGAGATCCCCCGCATAGAAGCCGCTCGCGGACGGCACGCTGTCGTTCGGCGACAGCGTGATCGTCACCTGGCCAGCTTCCGCCAGCGTCAGGTAGATCCAGTTCGAGGTGTGCGTCCAGCCGCCGTTCAGGCCGAACGAGCCGAGGCCGGGATTCGAAGGATCTGCCCACGACTTCGATCCGACATTTCCAGTGACCGAGGCCGCGTCGGTCGCGCTCGTGAGTGAGACCTGCCAGGCGTAGGTGATCCCGCCCGTACCGCCGGCGAGATCACCCGCCGTCGTGGTGGCCGCGTGCGCGGCAGTCCCCAACCCCAGCGCAGCGCCAAGAGCAATCGCGCTAGTCGAGATCCATCGTTCCATTGTTCGCTGCATCGTTCCCCTCGTTGTGATCTAAGGTTGGAATCCCGCGGCCGATGCAGCGGAACTCAGTGAGAGAAGTGGAGCAATGGAATGCGCGGTGGCGCGATCGGGACGCGGCAAGTTGACGCATCCGCGCCGACGGACAGGCGTCAGCGCGGAACGGGGTACTTGGCGAGTTTGCGCTGGAGCGAACGTCGATGGATGCCGAGACGCCGCGCGGCTTCCGAGACATTGCCGGCGCAGTCGGTGAGCACGCGCTGGATGTGCTCCCACTCGACGCGCGCGAGCGTGGGCGGCGCGTGCTCGTTGCGCGGCACGTCGTCCGCGGCGCCGCCTTCGCGCGCGAACGCGGCGATCAACTCGTCGACGTCGGCGGGCTTGGTCAGGTAGTGCGTCGCACCGAGCCGTACGGCTTCGAGCGCGGTCGCAATGCTGCCATAGCCGGTCAGCACCACGACGACGGTGGTGGGATCGATGCGCTTCAGCGCGCGCACGACGTCGAGCCCGTCGCCGTCGGGCACGCGCAGGTCGACCACCGCGAGTTCGGGACTCTCCTCGCGCGCGAGCGCGAGCGCCGTCGCGACGCCGTCCGCCTCGCGCACCGCGAAGCCGCGCTCCTGGAAGGCGCGCGCGAGGCGCTTGCGCAGCGCCGTGTCGTCGTCGACCAGCAGAAGGCTGCGGCCTTCGTAGGGAGGCGTCGTCACGCGGTGCGGCGCTCCAGCGGATTGCGCCGCACTTCGAGCATGGCGCGCGTGCCGCGGCCCGGATCGGATTCGAGCGCGAGGCGGCCGCCGAGTCGTTCGGCGATCGCGCGCGACAGGAAGAGCCCGAGTCCCATGCCGGTGCCCGCCGGGCGCGTCGAGAAGAACGGCTCGCCCGCGCGCGCGAGCACCTCGGGCCCCATGCCGCCGCCGCCGTCGCGCACCTCGAAGCGCACACGGTCGCCGTGCACCGACACGTCGAGCGACACCTGCGATCGCTCGGGCGCCGCCGCGAGTCCGTTGCGCACGAGGTTCACGAGCGCTTGCGCGAGCGCAGTCCGCGGTGCGCGCAGCGTGGTGTCAGGCGCCGCGCACGCGACCGAGATGCGCTCCCACTCGCTCGGCTCGAGCCGATCCTGCACGGCGTCGAGCAGCGCCGAGAGATCGATCGGGTCGAGACCTTCACCGAGATCGGCGCCGGCTTCGCCGCTCATACGCGCCAGGATCTCGCGACAGCGCGCCGCCTGTTCCCGGATCAAGCGCGCGTCCTCCCCGAGCGCTTCCGCGCCGGGCAACTGGCGCGCGGCGCGATCGAGTTCCGAGGCCGCCACCGCGATCGTGCCGAGCGGCGAGCCGAGTTCGTGCGCCGCACCGGCCGCCAGCGCCGAGAGCGCCACTAGCTTCTCGTTGCGCGACGCCGCCCGCGCGAGCATACGCAACTGCGCGTCGCGCTCGCGCAGCGCGGCGGCCGTGCGCGCGACGAAGTAACTGAGGATCAGCGCGGCGACGACGGTCGCCGCCCACATCCCCTGCAGATGCAGGCCGATGGTGCCCGCGCCGTGTCCCATCTCGTGTCCCATGTGCTCGGCGTGTTCCCAACCGAGCGGCGCGCTCGCGGCGAAGATCGTCGCGTAGCAGGCGGCGCACAGGCCGGCGATCGCAAGGCTCCAGCGGAAGCCGAAGAGGAGCGCCGCCAGCGAGACGTGCACCAGGTAGAGCACGGTGAACGGATTGGCCGCGCCGCCGCTGAGGCCGAGCAGCGCCGTCAGCAGCACCACGTCGAGCGCGATCACCGCCGCGGCGACCCCGCTCGCGTGGCCGGCGAGTCGATCCAGGAACGCTGCCAGCACCACATTGCTCGCCGCGGTGAACGCGACGATCGCGAGCAGCCAGCCGACGCGAAGGTCGAGACCGAGCGCCCAGCGCGCCACCGCGACGGTGAGCAGCTGACCCACCACGGCGGCCCAGCGCATCCGCACCAGCCACGGCAACCAAACCGATCCGTCGGCGGGATCGGCGTCCTCTGTGTCTGCCTGGGCTTCGGATGCGCGGGCGATCATGGCGTACGCGCGAGCGTAGGGAGTTGCGCTCACTCCAGGAAGCCAGGCAGCGGCGCGCCGCCGAGACGGCCCACGGCAGGTACTTCGAGGAAGCGCTCTGCGATCCGGCCGTCTCGCCGCAGCTGGCGGCCATTCGGCACCAGCAGCTGCGGGTGATCGAACGGCGCACTCGCGCGGCGAACGCGCTCGTCAGTGAGACTGCGCAGGAAGGCGAGCAGATCGCTCTTCTCTCCGGCGTCGAGCGACAGCATGCGCAGCGGCGCGATCTCGCCGCCGTCCAGCGCGTGCAATGCAGCGAAGTCGCCGCCGCGGCTGTAGAAGTCGAGGACTTCCTCGAGCGTACGCGTGCCGCCGTTGTGGAAGTACGGCGCCGTCAGTTCGACGTTGCGCAGGCCCGGCGCCTTGAACGCCCCGTCCACCGCGAGCGGCTCGATGGGCGGCGGATCCGCGCGCCGGCCGTCCGCGAGCGGCGCGCCGAACGCATCGAAGCCGCCGACGCCCAGATCCTCGAGCGTCCCGCGCACGCCGATGTTGTTGTAGCCGCGATCGAGCGCCTGGCCTTCGCGAATGCGGATCGGGCTCGCGATCACCGCTGCCACCGACGCATCGGTGAGTTCGGCGCCCGCATGGCAGTTGATGCAGCGCCCGCGCGTCTGGCTGCGAAACACGTCGGCGCCGCGCTTCGCCGCGTCCGAGACCGCGCTCTCGTCGCCTGCGCGCCAGCGGTCGAAGGGCGTTTCGGCGGACACCAGCGTCGCCTCGTAGAGCTGCACCGCGAGGCCGAAGAAGAGGCCGAAGTTCCACTCGAAGAGCGTGTACTCGCGCGTCGCGTCGTCGGAGTCACGCCAATCGACGACGCGGACGTCGCCGCGCGGCGTCACCTGGACCAGCTGGCTCGAGCGCCACCAGCGCGGCTCGAAGACCTGCTTCGCCCAGCGCGCGTAGCTCGGCTCGGCGAGCCGCTGCGTCCGCGGGAGCACGTGGCCACCGAGCGCCGAATCGCGCGCGTCCACGCGCTGCAGCGCGAGCGGCTTCAGCGACGCGACACGGCGCCCGACGTCCCGCAGCGTGCGCCCCGCCGCGGACATCTCCGTCGAGCTGACGAGCGGCGCCAGCGCTTGCGACGCCAGGCTCGCGTTCTCGATGCGCAAGCGGACGGCCTCGAGCGAAGCGTCGGCGCGCGCGCGGAACAGCTGCGCGTCCAGATCGCGATCGCCCCAGTGGTTCACGCCGTTGAAGGTGGCCTGCGCGCGCCCATCCCAGAAGTTGCGGTGATTGAAGACCGCGTTGATCACGCTCGGCGCGTTGCGCGGTTCGACGCGGCGCAGGTTCTTCCCTTGCACCGCGAAACCGTCCGGATCGGGCGCGGGCTGCGAGCGCTCGAGACCGAAGCGGTCGGTCGCGAAGAGCAGGTACGCGAGCCCCTGCGACGCGACGACGTCGTTGGTATCGCGCAGCGGCGCGGACGCGCGATCGAGCGGATCCGCGAGCACGCGCAGCGGGAAGTCGCCGATTGCGAGGCGGCGCAGCGGATCGAGATCGAAGCGGAGATCGGGCAGCGCGGCGCCGGTCGCATCGACGCGCAGCGCGCCCGGATTCAGTTGGCCCGTCGCGCGCGGATCGGCGCCCGCCCGGAAGTGGCAGCTCGCGCACGCGGTGACGCCGTCGCTGCCGATCTGCATGTCCCAGAACAGCGCCTTGCCGAGTGCGATGGCTCCGGCGCGATCGCGCACGTACGCGGCGAGATCGGGCGGCTCGGGCACGACGACCGACGCGAGCGGCGGCGGCAGCGGCGGGTCGGCGGCGAACGCCGGGAGCGCAGCGCCGAACCCGAGCAGCGACACCGCGAAGCGCCAGCGCGCGCGGCGTGTCCGGGCACTGCGATGGGGCCGACGACGCATCT
>CAYGWM010000015.1:7404-34290 GCA_964353555.1 uncultured Spirochaetales bacterium | reverse complement strand
CGTCGAGATCGCCGAGTTCGCCCTTGCACGACGGGCACCAGGTCGCCCAGAAGTGCAGCACCAGCGCGCGATCCGCGGCGGGCGCGAGCGTGACGGGACGGCCGTCGAGATCCACCAGCGCGATCTCGTCTGCGGCGCGAGCGGACGTCGCAAGCAGCGCAGCGCCGCCGAAAAGCGTCGCGATGCGAACTGCGGCGCGCATGTCAGAAGCCGTACCCGATCCCGACGGACCAGACGACGCCCTCATCCTGCTCGCCGTAGAGCCAGTCGTTGGTGAGCGGGATCTGCACGCCGCCGCGCAGCCAGGCGCGCTGCGTCGCGCGGAACGCCGGCAGCGCGACGCGCAGCGAAGGCGACGCGTAGAGCACCGAGCCGCCGGTGTCGGCGACGGTCTCGCCACCCGACTCGTCGCGCTGCGCGAAGCGGAAGTCGAAGCCGAAGCCGGGCGTGACGCGGTCGAGAGCCGGGGAACCGAGCAGATGGCCGAGCGGCGCCTCGAGCGCGACGGTCGCGAGCACGACGTCGCCGTACTGGTAGTCGAGGCCACCTTCGCTGTTGATCCGGTAGAAGCTGCTCGCGTACAGCGAACCCCAATCGAAGCGGTGGACCAGCGCGGCTCCCGCTCCTCCGTCCCACGAACCGGTGCCGGGCTGCACGTGCGGATCGAGCACGCCATCGACCTGTTTTGAGGAGCGCCCGGTCGGCGCCTTCACCCAGCCGCGCAGTTCGAGCCAGGTCGACGGCAGCACGTCGCGATTCCGCCAAACGACGCCGCTCGCGCCGAGCGACACGTCGCCGAGTCCCGCGAGCGAGTAGCTGGTGTTTCCCTCGTGGCCCTTCTCCTCGACCGAGTTGATCGCCCACGGCACGCCGAGCGTCAGCGTCACGCGATCGACCGGCGTCCACGCGACGTAGAGATCGAGCCGCTGGCTGTCGTTGCGCTCCTCCGTCGAGGTGCCGTGCTCGTGATCGGAGGACCCGGCATCGGCTTCGCCGTCCGTCGCTTCCGCTCCCGGCACCGGCAGGTCGAGATCGTCATCCTCGCCGTGATCGTGACCGCCGTGCCGCTGTGCCGGATCGAATGCACTGCGCTGCAGCTTCGAACCCGGCCGCGCGGTCGTGGCGGGCACACGCTTCTGCGCCGGTGGGCGCGGCGACGCAGCGGGCGCAACCGGCGCCGCGGACGCGGGAGCAAGCGGTGTGATCGACTGGATCGGCGCCGGCTCCGCAGCCCCGGTCGCAGCTGGATCCGCGACGTCCTCGACGACGCTGCCGCTCTCCTTGGTCCAGCCGCGCACCTCGAAGTACACGCTGACGGTTCCCGCCGGCTGCGCCGACGTGCCGTTCGCCGAGAAGTTGGGATCGCCGGCGAGGCACACCGAGCACGCGCGGGCGTCGCGTTGCGCCAAGAGCGTGGCGCACGCACAGAGGGCCGCGAGCATGCGCAGGATCCAGTTCGCAGCGTTGCGCTTCGACACGGCGGCCGAACCTAGCCGCCGATTTGTCGAGCGGAGCGCGATCGACGGGCGGCGGGTGCGGCGAGTTGTCGCAGGCGCGCGACGAACCGGGCGTCAGGTCGTTCGGATCGTCGAATTGTTTGCGATCCGGAACAACTTGACACGAAATAACTTGACGCCCGGCACCGCTCACGCGTCCTCGAAGTTTGCGGGGCGCTTCTGGAGGAACGCGGCGACGCCTTCGCGGAAGTCGCGCGTGCTGCCGGCGAGCGCCTGGTTGCGATCTTCCATCGCGATCGCCTGTTCGAGACTGCCGGCGTCGATCGAGTGCTTCAGGCATTCCTTGGTCAGGCGCAGCGCGAGCGGCGCGTTGCGCAGCATCGACTCCGCCAGCGTGCGCGCACAGCCCTCGAGCTGGTCATCGGGCACGACCCGCGACACCAGACCGGTTCGCTCGGCGCGCGCCGCGTCGATGAAATCGCCGGTGAGCAGCAGCTCGGACGCGACCGAGGCGCCGACGACGCGCGGCAAGAAGTACGAGACACCGATATCGCAGCCCGACACACCGAGCCGGATGAAGGCTGCGTTCATCCGCGCACTCGAACCGGCCACGCGCACGTCGGCAGCGAGCGCGATCGCAAAGCCGCCTCCCGCGGCCGCACCGTGTACCGCAGCGATGATCGGCTGCGGCGCGCGCCGCATCAGCATCACGAGTTCGCTGATGTGACGCTGCCCGCGCAGGAAGCCGGCCACCGAACCGCCGCCGGCTCCGTCGCCCGAACCGGCCTCCTTCAGGTCGAGCCCCGCGCAGAACGCGCGACCCGCGCCGCGTACCACGACGACGCGGGTTTCGCGATCGTCGCCGAGCGTCCAGAAGAAGTCGCGCAGCTCGTTCACCATCTGGCGCGAAAGCGCGTTCAGCGCGTCGGGACGATTCAGCGTCAGCCACGTCAGGTGGCCCTCTCGCAGCGTCGCGAGCGTCTCGTACATGGCGATTCCTTTCGTCTACGGCGCGACATCGCGCCCTTGGGCCAGATTGCGCCATAGCTCCTCGTAGCCTGGATCGATGCGGAGCGGCGGCAAATTGCGCTGCCGGATCAGTTCCAACTCGATGTCACGGCCGACACGCCCTTCGCGCGCCGGGACCAGGACCACGGCGCGGGGCGCGAGGAGCGCCGCGAGCGCGAGTGGCAGTCGCGTCGTCGCAACGCGCGCCGCATCGCCACCCGCGCGCAGCGCCGCTTCTTCCCTGTCGACCGTGCTGACCATCAGCGGCGCCACCGAGGCGCTCGTGCCGAGCGGCAATAGAACGAGCAATTCTGCCGAGATCACCAGCCACGCGCCGAACAGTGTCGCGTTGCGCTCGCCGAACCGCGCACAAATCTCATCGACCAGCGCGCCGCAGCCGAAGGCGAGCCACGCCGCGGCGGGCATCAGGAAGCGCCAGTCGCGCCAGCGCACGACCGCGAAGACGGCGAGCGTCGCAAGCGATCCAATGCCGGCGGCGAGGAAGATCCGACGCGATGCCGCGTCGAAGCGATCGCCCCGTGAGAGGCGCGCGATCCCGAGCATCCCGAGCAGCGCGACGGGAAGCGCGCAGAGATCGCTCGCATAGCCGATGCGCTGGGCGAGGAACTCGCTGCGCAGGCCGGCGAGCTCGAGCAGGTAGAAGCCGATGTTCTCCGGCGCGTACTGCGACCCGAAGAACGAGCTCGTGTCGAGCCAGAACGCATAGCCGGTCGCAGTGGGCGATCCGAAGTAATGCCACTGATGGAGCGCAACCGCTGCCAGCGGAGCACACAGCAGAGCGAATGCAGCGACGAGTCGCAGCGGCCTTCGCGCGACTGCGCTCCAGACCGGGATCGGCGTCATCACTGCGAGACCGAGCAGCCAGACCGCGTGGGTCGAGCGCAGCGCCACCAGAAGCCCACTCGCGAATGCACCGATCGCCGTTGCGACGCGTGCATCGCCCGCGCGCCGGAACAGTCGAAGCGCGCATCCGAGCAACAGCAGCAGCAGCGCGAGCGCCGGTACGTCGCTCATCACGTAGCCCGCGTAGCTCGCAAATCCGGGAGAACAGGCGAGCAGCGCAGCGGCGGTGAGCGAGCCGACGCGACCGAGGCCCAGAGCGCGCGCGAGCCGCCAGAAGCCCAGCACGGCCACGACGCCGATCCCGAAAACGGTCTGCCAGTAGTTGCGCGGATCATCGAACAGCGCCTGCGGCAGCAACAGAACCGAAAGCGTGGGCGGAACGCGCGCCGGGAAGAACGCGGGCCCGATGCGCAACACGGCGCCCTCGCCGGCCGCCATCCACCTGGCCATCGACGCATATTCGAACGCATCGGTGAACGGCCAGAACACGGCGCCGAGCCGGAGCGACATCAGGTAGACCTGCACCGAGAAGAGCGCAGTGAGTGCTACCAGCCAGCGCGCCGCCGCCCTCCAGCGTCTCGGCTCCGTTTCGAGCGCGGATCGCCGGGAGGCAGCGCGGGCGCGATCCGGCGGCGGCAAGACTTCCAGCATGGAGGGCACGTCGCATCCCGGCTCGGTGTGCGCGCAGTATCGCCTACGCGCCACGAAGCGTCGCCCGTTCTTTTCTCTGCCGTCCGATCTCGACAGAATTGCTGTGCCACATCAGAACTGGAAATAGATGAAGGGCCGGTGCTCGGTCGCAATCCAGGGCAGCACGAGCGCAACGAGAATTCCAAAGGCAATCGCGAATCCCCAATCCGGGAGTCTCGACGTCGTCCGTTCCCACCCTTTCGCCCGCGCCCCGAGATGCGCGAGCAGCAGCACCGGCAGCGCGAGCCACCACAGCGGGTCGATGCTCCTCGCGATCGCCGCGTGCGGCGCCGTGCCGAGGCCCGCGAGGCCGCGAAGAAAGACTCCCGCGCGTCCGAAATCCGGAGAGCGAAACAACACCCACGCGACCATCACGACGCCGTTCACGTAGACGATGCCGATCCATTTCGGGAGCCGCGCGAGGAGCCTGCCGAACGCGCTCCGCTCGAGGACGAGCATCGAACCATGCACGGCTCCCCATGCGATGAAACTCCAAGCGGCACCGTGCCACAGCCCACAGAGCAGGAAGACCGTCACGAGGTTCCGCGCCGTCTGGAACGCGGAACCACGGCTGCCACCGAGCGGGATGTAGAGGTAGTCGCGGAACCATCGTGTCAGCGACATGTGCCAGCGCTGCCAGAACTCGCGCACGCTCAGCGACAGGTACGGAAACGCAAAGTTCTCCGGCAGCCGGTAACCGAGCAGCGCCGCGACCGCGATCGCCATGTCGGTGTAGCCCGAGAAGTCGCAATAGATCTGGACGTGATACAGCGCCGCCGCGAGCCACTGACTCGCCGCGCCGTAGGCGGCAGGCGCCGCGAAGACCGGATCGACCACGGCTCCGAGCCGATCGGCGATGCAGGCCTTCTTCACGAAGCCGGCCAGAAAGAGCCCAAGACTCACGCGGAGTCGCAGATCGGTGAAGCGGCGCGCACTGGCGAATTGCGGAAGCAGTTCGGAAGCCCGCACGACGGGACCGGCCACCAGGTGCGGGAACAGCGCCACGAAGAGCGCGAAATCGAGCGGACTGCGCGTCGCGTCGATGCGACGCCGATAGATGTCGATCGTGTAGGAGAGCGTCTGGAACGTGAAGAAGCTGATCCCCACCGGCAACGCGATCGCGAGCACTGGAGTCGGAATTCCGATGCCCAACGCGGCCAGCGCGGACGCCGCCGAAGCCAGCAAGAAGTCGAGATACTTGAAGTATGCCAGCAGGCCGAGATCGAGGACCAGACTCGCGACGAGCCACGCGCGCCGACCCCCCGGCGGGTGTTCGCGCGCAATCATCGCTCCGGCGATGAAGTTCCCGACGGTCGATGCGAGCAGCAACAGCAGGAAGCGCGGATCCCAGCCCGCGTAGAACACGTAACTGGCGAGCAGCAGCCAGATCTTCCGAGCCTGGTTCCCGCGCAGCAGCCACACCAGCGAAAACGTCACCGCGAAGAAAACCAGGAAGCGGAACTCGGTGAACAGCATCAGTCGGAGCGTTGGCGAGCAAGGAGTTCGGCAAGCCGCTCGGCGAAGTGTCGACTGAGTGCAACCGATCCGGCTCGGTTGACGTGGATCGAGTCGTAGCGATTCTCGAGTGCAAAGACGTCCGGATAGCGGCCCGGGGCGTTGAAGCCGAGGATGGGCGGCGCGCCCGCTGCGGCTGCCACCGCGTAGAGCGACGGTGTCTCCTTGGCCATCGACGGGATCACGAAGATCGCCGTGACGCCGTCGGCGCGCAGACTCTGCTCGCGAGCCCGAAGCTCTGCTAGCGCGGAATTCGATGCGGGCGCGAAACGCGCGTTTTGCGCGTCGATCTGCTCCAGCAATGCTTCGTAGCTGGCGCGGCTCGCAAGCCACTGCCGGTGTACACGCGCGGCCGCTTCGTCCTCGCGGTCGTCGATCGCTTCGAAGCCGCCTGCACGCGCGATCGCGGTATTCACCGGGTCGGGATCGTCGATCCCCGCGGCGAGTGCGCGCTCGCCCTGCCCCGCATTGGCCGCCCGCCATGCCGCGTGCTGGACGTGGAGCCATCCGAGACGGGCCTTCTCGCGGCGTCCACCGGGGCCCTGAAACAGCCGGGTCAGAGCGGAGTACAGCGCGGGTCCATCGTGCCAATACACCGCGCGATCGCTGAATTCGTTGCCCTGCATCATGCGCCTGGGATCGAAGTCGAAGAGCTCGATCACCGCGAAACGCAGCCGGGCGGGGCGTCGCGCGAGCACCTCGCGCAACACGAAATCGGCCTCGACCGGCTGCATGTTGTCGGCGCCGAGGTTGTAGCTGCGGAGCGGGAAGCCGCGCTTCGCGAGTTCGGCATCGACGACGGCGGGATCGAAGGAACGCGCGATGTTGCTCGAACCCACGAAGACCAGATCGATCTCGTCCGCGTGCTCGCGGAAGTACTCGATCCGCGCGGCGAGTGCGCCTTCAGCCGGCCACGGAACGACGCTGCGCACGAGCCTCGCGGTCGCAACGAATGCTGCGACCGCGGCAAGGACGACTACGACCGCGCGAAGCGTCCCGGATCGCCGCGGTTCCGACATCTAGAACGCGCGCGAACGACGGCGGATCTCAGAGCTCCGCGCAGAGCGCGACCGGGCTTGCCGCCGACGTGCGAGGATCGCGACGGCGCTCGAGGCGGCTGCAGCGAGTAGCGTCGTATCGGGCTCGGGCACGAACGAGCCGCGGCGATAGATCACGCCGAAGTCCGCATCGTCGAGCCAGGCCGTCGGGGCGCCGGTCGGCGTGATCCGGTCGGCGGCGACGGCCTGCCGGACGAGCGACACACCCGAGTTTGTCGCGCCATCCGCGACCGAGAAAAGAACCGCGTCGTCGCTGCCGGAGTAGCTCGGGACGCCGAAGGCCGGGAAGCCCGGCGCGCCAGCGAGTGGGGCGATCTCCACGAGCGCCCCGGTATCGAGATTCCCGGCGAACACCGCGCCATCGCCACTCACTTGATCGACGACGTCGAACGCGATGTGGATGTCGCTCGTCTGCGCGAGCGACGGGTAGCCGATGTCGACGCCCCGCTCGGGCGGGACGATCGTGAAGATTGTCCCGGTCGCGAGATCGAGCGCGTAGATCGCCCACACCTCCACGTCCGCAGTGTCGGAGCCCGAGCCAGTGAACCCGACGCGCGTCAGCGCGTCGAAGACGACCCATCGCCCGTCGGCGCTGAAATCAATCTGGTCGGCAAACAGCATGGTCGCGATCGTGCTCGCGTCGATCGCGGGCGCCTCGATGGTGAACTGGGAGAGGTCGTTCGGCGGCGCCTTACTCGCGTCGAAGACGAAGATCTCATTGTCTGGTTGGCCGCTCAGGGTATCGAGCAGCACGAAGCCGAAGAGATTGCCGTCGGGCGATACGGCAACCGAGGACACGACGTTCGAGACCGCGGGATCGCAGAACTCCGATTCGGTTCCGTCGGTGCGGAGGAAGCAGAGACCGTCGATCGAATCGACGAAGACCGCCTCCGAGCCGTCGCCGAGCACGGCCGGACGCTTCGGTTTGACATCGAAGGTGCTGAGGAATGTACCGCCGGGTCCGTCGCTCTGAATCTCGCGGCGACCCAAGAAGTACGCACCGGGGTTCGGTTCGAAGCGCAGGAATAGCGTCGAATCCGCTCCCTGTGTACCGGGGAACGGATCGGGCGGCTCGGTGCCGGGACCGTCGAAGACCTCGACCGCGGTGAAGGCGTCGCGCACCGCCTGCACGTCGGCGTCACTGATCCCCGAAACCGACAGCTCCTGCGCCGACTGCACCGCAGCGAGGCGCGCGTCGACGAAGTCCGAGCTGGCGGTCAGATGCGTCGTCAGCGCGCGATAGAAGATTTTCTGCGCCTTCAGGCGACCGATCGCGTTCGGCAATCCCTGCACCAGTTGGAAGAACGCGTGATTGATGATGCTGCTGTTCAGATGCACGCCGCCGTTGTCCTGGCTGGTCTCGATCCGCTGGCTGTACCTCGACGGGAACGGCCCGAAGCTCGTCGAGAGCGAGCCGGGGTTCTGCATGTTGCGCAGCGGCGCGGAGAACGCCGGAGGCGAGCCAACCAGCCAGTCCGGCGTCGCCGCACCCGCGACGTGCGCTTCGACCATCTCGCCGAAAATGTCCGAGAAGGCTTCGTTGAGTGCGCCCGATTCGTTCTGGTAGATCAGGTTCGCGCTGTGATGGGTGACGCCGTGGGTCAGCTCGTGCGCAACCACGTCGAGGGCGCCGGCGTACTTCTTGGCGGCGCCGAACGCCATGATGTTGTTCTCGGACAGGAAGAAGGCGTTGTCGAAGCCGTTCCCGAGCCGCACGACGGCGAGCAGCGTTGCGCCGGCGCCGTCCAGCGAGTTGCGGCCGTGGACGTTCAGGTAGTAGTCGTAAACACGCGACAAGTTCACCAGCGCCGACACACCGTCGGCCACGTTCGGACCGCTCGCCGCGCCCTGCGGACGCCACGGGCTCGCGCCCGTCGGCGACGTCAGGTGGAACAGATTCGGAAAGTGCTGGGGATTGTTGCTGTCCGGCTGGTTCCCCGCATCGAGAACGACGATGCCACCGAAGGTCGTGTCCGGGTCGGGCGGGTTCGATGCGGCCTCGTTGAACATCCGCTTGCTGGTGTCGGCCAGGAAGAAGCTGCCAGCCGCCTCGTTCCAGACATGGATCGATTGCGAGCCGTTGAACGCATCGGTGCCGCTGCCCGCAAAGTCGGCGTCCTGCGCGGTGTTCCAGGCGTTCAGCACGGCGCCCGACTGCGCGTCGACGACGACCCACCATTGATGCTGGAGTGTCGCTGGGACGAAGACCTTCCAGGCGAGCCGCGCCATCAGGCCACCGGTGTAGATCAGCAATTCGGGCGTACCGATCTTCGCGTCGGGCGCGGCCGCGACCTGTGCGCGCGCGGTCGCGACCGCGTTTGCGGCGGCGACCGCCGGCGTCGTGTCGAGCACCGCAGGCGTTGCGACGCTGGCGCCGTCCATCGCGTCGACGTCACCGCTCGGGTCGAGGTGCACGATCAGCTCGGCTGGCCAGACGCGCAGCCCGGCGTGGCGCTGGCCGAAGCGAAGCTGCGTGCGACCGAGTTCGTCACGCAGGCTGCGCTGGAGCGCCAGTTCGGTGTCGGGATCGTCGAGCTTCAGCAGCGCCGCGCACTTGCGCAGGAACGCCCGCGCGGTGTCGGGCGCCGGATCGCGACCGGCACGGGCACGAGCGGCACGCTCGAGCGAATCGCCGCGGATCATTCGCGGCGTCCCGCTCTCGCGGCGCAGGGTCACCTCGACTGCGCCGCGCGCCGAGCGGCGCAACGCGTCGAGCGCATGGCGCTGCAGCGGCGGCAGCATGAACGGACGCGTCGCGCGCGCCTGCTCGCGAATCGCGGCCGCCTCCGCGCGCACGACGGCGGAGCGCGTGCGCAGCGTCTCGGCGACGGCGCGAGCGCGAAGGTCGTCCGAAGGCGCGCGCCCACGCGGCGAGACGAGTTGCGGTGCGATCGCGAGCGGCTGCAGTTGCGGCCGAGCGGGCGGCGTCGCCGTTGCGGGCTGCACGACGAGTCCTGCGCACAGCGCCGCGATCGCAACGATCTCGCAGCAGGGCACCACCCATGCAACGACTCGTCTCATCGCGTCCAGCCTTCCCCTTTCGGGCGTACCGCCGGAATCGCAACCGGCAGGCTGCGCAGCGGCGCTCCGCTCTGCGCATCGATCCACCGCTCCGAAGCGGCGATCGAACCGGCGGGAGCCGCGACGCGCCAGGCGAGGCGTGGCGGCGCCCCGCGCTCGGCGAACACGACGAGATCCGTCGCGCACGCATCGCACGCATCGGCGCCGAGATCGCCGGCGCGTGCGGCGATCGCCCGGGCGTCGTTCGCCGAGATCGCGGGCGTGACGGCGAGCTCCCGCGGCGTGGCGATGTAGCTGCCGCTCACGAGCACCACGCGGCGTTCGCGGTCGAGGTGCACGATCAGCTCGGCGCCCGGGATCGGGAGGTCCTGGTAGGTCTGGTCGAAACGCACGTGGGTCGTGCCGATCCGGTCGAGGTCGATGCGCTTGTTCGCCAATTCGCGGTTCGGATCGTCCAGCCGGAAGACGGCCGCGTAGGCGTTCAAGAAGGCGCGCGCCACCGCCTCGGCGTCACCCGAGGCGCGCGCGGCGCGGAACAGCGGATCGCCGTCTAGGTCGCGCGAGAGGTTTTGTCCCTTCAGGAAACGGACCGTGCCCGTCGCGGGGTCGCGGGTCAGCGTCGCGCCGGTGGGCAGCGGGGGCTCGGGCGCTGCGCTCGCCACGGACGTCCCTTTCGAGGGTGCGACGGCGCCCCCGGCACAGGCGGACGCGGCAAACAGCACCGCCGCAGCGAGGAACGCGACGAGTCCGATCACAACGCTGCGGTGCTGATCCTGGCCCAGCGACGCTCCCCTCGCACGAATCGCGGCGGCCGAGCATACCGGATCGAGGTCTTGCTGGTCCCAGAAACGAGAAGCCCGCGCCTGGCGGGGAACCAGGCGCGGGCGAATGCGAGAAGGAGTAGAGAGTCGGATTGTATTCGAGGCGAATGACGATGGGATGACCATGCGTCATCACGCCGACTCGCTGCTCCGCTCACCGCAGCGCGCGGGCGAGATCGGCGAGTTGGCGCAGCACCACTTCGTTCGTGGTCCACTCGGGGGACGCGGCGAAGGACGCCGGCTCCCAGTCGAGCCGCATCCTGTGTTTCGGCTCCCACGCGTAGTCGAAGACGCGCTCGAGAACGCTGGCGCCGAACACGCCCGCTTGCCTCGCTTCGGATACGACGGCTGCCATTGGTCATTCGCACAGCGTGCGCCGGCACCGCAATTGCGCGAGTTTCCGCCCGTGGGTGGAGACCTTGCTTGGTTTGCGACGCCGCGTGCGCGCGCGCTGGTGCTCGTCGCGGCGACACTGCTGGTCTTCGTGCGACTCGGCGCGACAGACCTCTGGCCACCCGACGAGCCGCGCTACGCGCTGATCGCCGAAGAGCTGCGCAGGATGGACCACGGACCGAAGGGCCTCGTTCTGCTGCACCTCCATGGCGCGCCGTACACGCAGAAGCCGCCGCTGTTCTACTGGCTCGCCGCGGCGGCGGGCGCGCCGCTCGGCCGCGTCACCGAGTTCGCCGCGCGACTGCCGTCCGCGCTCGCGGGCATCGCAACCATCGCGGCGACGATCGCGCTCGGCACGCTGTGTTTCGGTCGCGGCGCCGGCACGCTCGCCGGCCTGCTGCTCGCCACGACCTTCGACTGGAGCTATCGCGCGCGCACCGTCCAGCTCGACACGCTGCTCGCGCTCTTCGAGACGACCGCTCTGCTCGCGTTCTGGCGCATCGAAGCGGCGCGCACCGCGGCTAGCCGTTCGGAACAGCGTGCCGATGTCGACGCGCGCCGCCGCAATCTCGTGTGGCTGCACGGATCGCTCGCGCTCGCGGTGCTCAGCAAGGGACCGGTCGGTTGGATCGTGCCCATGCTCGCGATCGCGGCGTACCTCGGATGGGAGCGCCGGCTCCGTGATTTGCGCGGCCTGCTGCCGCTCTGGGGCCTCGCGCTGTCGATCCTTCCCGGCCTCGTGTGGATCACGGTGGCGGTGGCGCTCGGGCCGCCCGGGTTCTTCCACGAGGCGGTGGTCGACAACCTGTTCGGGCGCGCGGTGCAGGGAACCACGCACGCACAACCCTTCTACTACTACCTCGAGAAGTTCCCTCCCGACTTGTTTCCGTGGCTGCTGTTGTTGCCCGTCACGGTGTGGGCGGCGCGACGCGTGCTCGGGGACGCTGCGGCGCCGGACGATCGCCGCCCGTGGCGCTTCCTGCTGGCATGGATCGCGACGAGCGTGCTGTTCTTCTCGCTCGCCTCGGGCAAACGCCTTCGCTACCTGCTGCCGATCGAGCCGGCCTTCGCACTGCTCTTCGCCGCGACGCTGCGCGTATGGTTGGCGCAGTCGCCGCGAGCGCCGCGCGGGCTCGCGATCGGCGCTTTGGTGCTCGGCGTCGGTGCGCTCGCTGCGACCGGCGTGCTGGTCGGAAGGAACCCACTCGGCGATGCGGTCTCGACGCGCGGGCTCGCTGTCGCACTGGTCGCGATCGTCGCCGCGACGGCGCTGACCTGGATGTGGCTCGCGCGCCGCCGTTTCGCCACCGAGACGCGCATCGCGCTGCTCGCGGCGTGCGTGTTCGCGGTGCAGATGGTCGCTCATGCGGTGGTACTGCCGGCGCTCGACGCCGAGAACTCGCCACGGCCGATCGCCGAAGCCGCGGCGGCGCTGGCACGTCCTGGCGAGCAGGTCGCTCTCTACCGCGGCGGCGACATCGCCGATGCGGTCGCCTACTACGACGACCGGCCCGTCGATGCGATCTTCGCAACGGCCAGGCTCGCCGCATTCTTCCAGCGCGGCGGGCGCGTCGTCGTGTTCAAGGAAGGGCGGCTAGCGGAGGTGGAGTCGATCACGCCGGTCGTGGTACGCGGCCGCTTTCGCGTGCGGAGCGAGCCTTGGGTGATTGCAGTGCGCCGGACGCCGCCGTCATGACCCGCGCATCTGTCGGAGTCGCTCCGCCGCCACCGCGGCCATCGCCGCCTGCAGGTTGTACGCGGGGATGAAGCCCGCCATCGGGATGCGCAATACGGCGTCGCAGCGCGCGAGTACCGGCACCGGGATGCCGCGCGTCTCGCCGCCGATCACGAAGAGCAGAGGCCCACGCAGATCAGCGTCCCAGGGCGTCGTGGTACCGGAGTCCTCGATCGCGAACACGCGACGCTGCGCGCCGCGCGCGGCCTCGAGCACGACGTCGGCGGCCAGCCAGCGCACCGGGAAGAAGCGGTCGGCGTACATCGACGCGCGCTGCGCCTGGCGGCGTCCCTCCGTGTCCATCGAAGCATCGAGAAAGATCGCCTCGGCGCCCGACACTTCGGCGCTGCGAATCGCGTAGCCGGCGTTGCCGGGGTAGGCGACGCCCGCGAGCAGCCACGCACAGCCCGGTCGTGCGAGCACCTCGGCGAGCGGTGCCTGCGGATCGGGGCCCAGCAGCGCGAGTACGTCGCTGGGCTCGCTCGTGCGGCTCATCCGGCGCAAGTCGTTGGCGCTGGTCTCGCACACCTCGGCGCCGCGGCTGCGCGCGAGTTCGGCGAGCGCGCGCGCGGGCGCCGCCGCATCGCGCCGCAGCAGCACGAGGCGAAGCGCATCGCCACGTGCGAGTGCCGCTGCGATCTCGACCTCGCCTGCGAGCTGGCATCGCATGGCGAGCTCAGATCAGGCGGATCGTCAGCGGGTAGCGGTAGGACTCGCCCTGACTCGCGCGTACCGAGGCGACGATCATCAGCACGATGTGGAAACCCATCAGGACCGGGATCAACACGAAGCCGACCAGCACGAAACACAGCGCGCCGGTAACGATCGCGTAGAGCGTGACGCTGATCTGGAAGTTCAGCGCTTCGCGGCCGTTTTCGTCGACGAACGCGGACCCCTCGCGCTTCATCAGCCACAGTGCGAGCGGCACCAGGATGTGCCCGAGCGCGAAGCCCAGCAGGTAGAACGCGAAGCCGCCGAGATGGCAGAAGACCGCCCAGTTGCGTTCTTCGTTGCTCGGAAAGCCGGGCGGCAACGCGTCGTCGGACGCGTCGCCCGATCCCGGATCGAGTTGCGGCGAAAGCGGCGGTGTGGTCATGCGCGCACGCTATCGATCGCTGATGAACTTTGCTCGCCGGCCATCGCCTGCACCCGGTTCACCGCTCCCATTACCGCGTCGAGCGACGCGCCGACGATGCTGCGCCGGCGCCCGACGCCCCAGGTGCTGCGACCCTCGGCGTCGCGCACCTGCACATAGGCGATCGCCGCCGCATCTTCGCCATCGCCGAGCGCGTGTTCGCTGTAGTCGAGCACGTGCACGTCGATTTCACAGCCGTTCCGCAACGCCGCGACGAACGCGTCGATCGGCCCGGCGCCCTCGCCGCGTACGCGCCGCTGCTTGCCGTCGATACGCAGCTTCGCGCGCACCTCGAGGCGACCGCCGGCGAGCGGCGACTCGGCGTGATCCACCAGTTCGAAGCGTCCGCCGGCGGGCTGGTACTCGCGTTCGAAGAGGTCGAAGAGCGTCTTCGACGAAACCTCCTCCTCGCTCGCATCGGTCACCGCCTGAACGGCGCGGCTGAACTCGACTTGCAGACCGCGCGGCAGCCGCAGCCCATGGTCGGCTTCGAGCACGTACGCGACGCCGCCCTTGCCCGACTGCGAGTTGATGCGGATCACCGTCTCGTAGCTGCGACCCACGTCGGACGGATCGATCGGCAGGTACGGCACCTGCCAGGTTTCGCTGCCCGATCCGCGCAGCGCCGCGAATCCCTTCTTGATCGCGTCCTGGTGCGAACCGGAGAACGCCGTGTACACCAGCTCGCCCGCGTACGGATGGCGCGGGTGTACCGGCAGTCGATTGCAGTACTCGACGACGGCGACCAGCTCGTCGATCTGCGACACGTCGAGCCCCGGATCGACGCCCTGCGTGTACAGGTTCAGCGCCAGCGTGACGAGATCGACGTTTCCAGTGCGCTCGCCGTTGCCGAACAGCGTCCCCTCCACGCGATCCGCCCCAGCCAGTTGCGCCAGCTCTGCCGCCGCGACTGCGGTGCCGCGATCGTTGTGCGGATGCACCGACAGGATCACGCTGTCGCGATCGCGAATCGTGCGACCAAACCATTCGATCTGATCGGCATAGATGTTCGGCGTCGCCATCTCGACGGTCGAAGGCAGGTTCAGGATCAGCTTGCGATCGGGCGTCGGCTGCCAGACGTCCATCACCGCTTCACAGATCTCGACGGCGAAGTCGAGTTCGGTGCCGGTGAAACTCTCGGGCGAGTATTCGAGACGCACGTCCGTCTCGGGAACGCTCGGAATCAGCGCCTTCACGGCCGTTGCGCCACGCACCGCGATCGCGACGATCCCCGCGCGATCGGCCTGGAACACCACCCGGCGTTGCAGCGTCGACGTCGAGTTGTAGAGGTGCACGATCGCGCTGCGCGCGCCGCGAATCGATTCGAAGCTGCGCTCGATCAACTCCGGGCGCGCCTGCGTCAGCACCTGGATCGTCACGTCGTCGGGGATGCGGTCTTCTTCGATCAGCAGCCGCACGAAGTCGAAGTCGGCCTGCGACGCCGCGGGGAAGCCCACCTCGATCTCGCGGAAGCCCATCCGGACGAGCCGGTCCCACAGCCGAACTTTGCGCGCAGGCCCCATCGGCTCGAGGAGCGCCTGGTTCCCGTCGCGCAGATCCACGCTGCACCAGATCGGCGGCTGCGTGAGGGTGCGCGACGGCCAGCTGCGATCTTGCAGCGCCACCGGCGAGAAGGGTTCGTACTTGTGCACGGGCATTCGATTCACGGCTGGCTCCTTGGGCCGGGCCGACCGGGTCGGGCAGAGCAGATCTGGATGGAATCGCTAGCGAGGTCCAAATCGATGTCGAGGTCCAGATACGCGAAACCCTCTCCGGCTGGCTCGGCGGGAGAGGGTTTCGCGTCTCGGACTCTTCGGTCTTGCGCGCTAGGCCTCTTCCGCCTCGCTAAGGGCGAGTGCGCCCCGGAGCGAGGCAAGGTGCAGTTGCGTGCGGGACCACTTCGTCATCACAGCCTCTGTCTAGACCAGCTCCTGCGATCGGTCAACCAAGCGCAGTGCTGAGCGCGAAAACGGCTTCCCGGTAAAGAACGCCCCACGCCCGGCCGAAGGACGCACGGTGGAGTTGACGATCGCACCCCGGAGGTCTTCGTGACCAAGGACCGCATTGCGACGCGACACCGATGGCGACTCGCCTGCGAGGTCGTCTCCGATGGCCGCTCCCAGCGCGCCATCGTGCTCGATCTGTCCGAGACCGGTGTCTTCGTGCAAACCGGCACGCGACTGCCGCCCGGAGCCGAGGTGGAGGTGAGGGTGCTGCTCACCGACGGCGCGGAGCCGATCCGCTTGCGCGCGAAGGTGGCGCGCAACAAACAAGTGCCGCCGCAGCTCACCAGCGTCGCGCGTGGCGGCGTGGGATTGAAGATCCTCGACGCGCCGGCGGCCTACTACGAGACGATCGCGACGCTCGAAGGCAGCAACACGGCGCGACAACCGAGCGCTTGCGCCGTCCCGCAGCCGGCCAGGACCCGCTTTCGCGTGCGCGTGAAGCAATCGGACGGACCGCGTTCGCGCAGCATCGAGATCCTCGCGGACTCTCCCGACGACGCCCGCGCGCACGCGCTCGCGCAAGTCGGTAAGGGCTGGGAAGCCGTCGCTGCCGACGTTCTCAGATGAATTTCTCGTCACCGAGATGACGGCAGGCCGCGCCCGCTGACGGCAGAGGCGGCGCAGCGGTAGATTCGCTCGCCATGTCGAAGCCCCGTTCCGTCCGCCTCGCACACGCCGTGGCCGTTTTCGCGTACCTCTCGGCCATTGTACCCGGTGCGCACGCGGAAAACGCGATCGGGAAGCTCGCGATCTCGTTCGCTGCCACAACTACGCTGCACGACTTCGAGGGTACCGTCCCTCCGGTCGTGTTCGCGATCGACCTGGAGCCGGGTGGCGTGTGGAGCGGAGATGTGGACGTGCCCGTCGCGGCGATGGACACCGGCATCGATCGACGCGACGAGAATCTGCGCGCGCTGCTCGACGCCGCGCATTACCCGCGCATCCGCGGCCGCTTTCGCGACGTAGACCCCGAGCTGGCGCGCGCCAGTGCGGAGCTACCATTCCTGCTCCGCATCCGCGACGTCGAACGTCCCGTCCGGGCTACCGTCTCGCATTGGCAGCAGGACGACCGCACGGCGCGCTTCGACGCGGAGTTCGACGTGCTGCTGCATGACTATTCACTCGAGGCGCCGAGCGTGCTCTTCGTGCACGTCGACGACCGTGTCCACGTCACCGTTCACGTGACGCTCGAGCGCACGTAATCCTGGGCGCCGCAGCGATGACCTGGCTGCTCACGCGAGGGCGCATCGCGTTTCTCGCGTTGCTGCTCGCGACAACGGCCTGGTTCGCGCTCCACGCATCGCGCGTCGGCGTCGAGACGAACAACGAGTCACTGAACACGCGCGACTCGGCGCAGACCGACTCGTACGACCGCTTCCGGGCGACCTTCGGCAGCGACGAAGACCTGCTGCTCGCCGTGGTGCACCCGCAGCTGCTCGAGGCGGAGGGGTTGCGCTTCCTCGCCGATCTCACGGCCCGCATCGAGCGACAGAGCGGCGTGAAACAAGTCTTCAGCCTTGCGAACGCACAGCAGATCATTGCCGGTGATGGCGGCGCCGAGATGGCGCCCGTCGCGCCACCGCCCTTCGACGCGCCCGATTTCGCATTGCAGCTGCGCACCGCGCTCGACCGCAACCCCGACTTCAATGGCCTGTTCATCTCGGCCGACCGGCGCACCGCGGGCATCCTGGTCGAGATCGACGACCGGCCCGGCGACACGCAGTACCGAGCCAGAGTGATCGACGCGCTGCGCGGAATCATCGCAGAGAGCAGCAGCACGCCAGGTGTCGAGCTCCACCTGACGGGCATCGCGGTCCAGAAGCACGACGTGAGCACGCTGATCGAGCGCGACCGGCGCCTGCTGATGCCGCTTGCGGTGGTCGTGCTCGGTCTCGTGCTCGCGAGCTTCTTCCGCAACCTGCTCGGGGTGGCGCTCCCGCTCGCGGTGACCGGCATCACGGTCGCCTGGACACTGGGCGCGTATCAGCTGGCCGGCTTCGAGGTCAACGCGATCACCGCACTGCTGCCACCCGTGTTGATGGTGCTCTCGCTCGGCGTGAGCGTGCATCTGATCCAGGGCTGGCTCGAGGCCGGAGGCGACGCCACCGACCGCATCGCGCGGATCGGTGGCGTCGTGCGCGAACTCGTCTTTCCTTGCTTCTTCTGCACGCTGACCACCGCGCTCGGCTTCGGTTCGCTCGCCACCAGCAACATGCCAGCCGTGCGACAATTCGGCGTCTTCGCGGCGATCGGCGTGGTGATCGCCTTCGTGATCGGCATGACGTTGGTGCCGGTCGGGCTCTCGTTCCTCGAGCCGCCGGCCGCGCCGCCCAGCACTGCCCAACATCGACTGATCCGCGAGGGCCTCGGCTGGGCCTCCCGCGTGTCGATCGATCACCCTTTTCGCGTACTCGCGATCTTCTTCGCGATCACCGCGCTGAGTTTCACCGGACTTCCGCGCGTCCGGAACAACACCGACCTGGTTCGATTCCTCCGGAGCGACACGCCGCTCCATCGCGACACGATGTTCATCGACGCGCACCTCGCCGGCGCCACCACGCTCGAGTTCGTCGTCGCGCGCCGCGACGGCGCGCCACTCGTCTCGCACGACGCGCTGCTGCGAATGGCTGCGTTCGAGCAGTCGATCCTGCAGCATCCAGAGGTCACCGGGGTGAGCGATGTGCTGGGCGTGTTGCGCCAGATCCAGCGCGCGGAGTCGGGTGGCGACACGCTCTTGTTGCCGCCGGACGAGCGCGCCACCGCCTACGCCTTCGATCTGCTGCAGGCGGCACCAGAACAGGCGCTGCTGCGCAAGCTCGTTGCGCCGGACTTCGGCACGGTGCGATTCAACGTGCGCGTACACGCGGTCGGTACGTCGATCGCCGCGCCGCTCGCGGAGTCGATTCTCGAGCAGGGTCGCCAGGTCTTCGGCGACGACTACCGCGTCGAAGCGACCGGCGCGTTCTACCGGGTGGCGAAGGACTCGAATCAGCTCGTCGCCGCGCAGCTGCGGAGCTTCGGGAGCGCGGTCGCGCTGGTGTTCATCGCGATCGGCGTGCTGCTGCGCTCGCTCAGACTGACGCTGATCTCCTTCGTCCCGAACGTGATGCCGATCGCATGGACGCTCGGGGTGATGGGCCTCGTCGGCATCGACCTCAGCACCGGCACCGCGATGATCGCGTCGTCGGTGATCGGGCTCGTGGTGGACGACACGATCCACTACCTCGTCCACTACAAGCGGGCGTACCGGGGCGACGCGAGGGCCGCCGTCCGCGAGACCACGACCGCAGTCGGCGCGCCGCTGCTGATGAACAACATCGTACTGGTACTCGGCTTCTGGATCGGCTGCTTCGGAAGCTTCAAGCCGACGATCTACTTCTCGTTGCTCTCGGGCATCACGATGATCACGGCGCTCGTCTGCGATCTGTTCGTGACGCCCGCATCGCTGGTATTGCAGGGCGGCCGTCGCGGGAGCGCGACATGAAACGACGACGCGCCGCGCCGCTGCTGCTCCTCGCTGTCGTTTGCGCCCGGCTGGCCCCCGCCGAGACGCTCGTTCCTCCGCGGCTCGCCCCGCTGCTCGACACTGCGTCCGATCGGATCGTGCAACGCGAATTCGTGCCATCGGAAGCGCAGAAGGTCGGCGAGGTACGACTCGTGCGGCGCGGCGCCAGCGACGTCGTGGAGACACTTCTCTACACCAAGGTCCTCAGTCGTGTGGTCGCCGAGATCCGCAAGAAGGAACTCGCCAACTGGCCGCCCGGCCAGCCCGGTCACGACGATGCGCTGCGCTACGGGCTGGCGCTCGAGAACGTCCAGAAACAGATCTGGGATCGCCTGCCGCGCGCCGAAGTCGCGCGCGACCGGCGCCAGAAACTGTTCATCGACTTCGTGCTGACCGGGAGCAGCGCAGTCGTCGCGATCGGCGCCTTCGAGATGGACGAGACGAACGGCGAGGTGCGCGTGTTGCGACGCGAGCCGCTCGTCGTGTTCGAGCCGTCGCGGCATTACGCGGAGCGCAACATGCGCTTGATCGCGGCCGATTCGTTCCACGAAGGCGAAGCGGCGCTCGGCACGCTGCTCGAATCGATGCCGCTACTCCGCGATCGAGCGCCTTGATGGTTGCGACGGGCCTCGCCCCTGTCCCACCCTGCGCCCGATGACGAACCGATCCCCGAGCGATGCCGAGCTGACGAAGTTCGGCGTGCAAGTGCGCGACGAATGGCCGCACGCGTTCGACCCGACCGCCCTGTGGTGGAACGAATCCTGGTTCTGGGATTGGTTCGACGCCGACGGACGCGTCGCCGGACATTGTCGGCTCGGCATCCACCCAAATCAGCAGCGCGCCTGGATCTGGTACTACCACTACGCGGGCGGCGAGTGGATCGTCGTCGAGCAGCCACGGCTTCCGCTCGCCGATCTGTGCCTCGCGAAGCAGGGCGGACCCGAAGCGAACAGCGGTGTCTGTTTCGGCTACGAGCGCTACGGACTCACGTTCTCGTGGGAACCCGACGCAGCGCTGCGTTCCGGGCGCTTCCGCTTCTCGGGCTTCGGCCGCGTGCTGACGGGACCGCGCGCCGGGATGATCCAACCGGTCAGCGCAGATCTGCGCATCGAGGCACTCGGCGCCGCGCACTCACCGGGGCGCGCGAACGCACCAGGCCACGAGTCACCGCAAGTCCCGGCGAGCCGCATGGAGCAGCCGATCGCGCTGTCGGGGACACTCGCCGCGGCCGGTGTCGAAACCAGCTTCGAAGGCCGCGGCGAGCGCGACCATTCCTGGGGCCCGCGCCACTGGAACCTCGAGTGGACCTTCCTGGTGTTGAACGGTCCGGACCTGCGCCTGCAATGCGCCGAGGCGCGCATCCCGAACATCGCGCCGATCCATGGTGGCTACCTCTCGCGCGACGAGACGATTTCGATCACGAAGGCGCGTTTCGACTTCGCGTACCACGACGACGACGTTGCGCGTCCCGTCGACGGACGGCTCGAAGTGGTCGCGGAGGACGGCACGCGCCTCGTCTTCGACATCGAACCGATCGCCGCCACCGAGATCGACATCACGCATACCTTCGTGCCGCCGCAGCGCTCGGTGTATCGACGGGCGCTGGTACGCGCGCGTCGCGAAGGCGGTCCGCCGCTGATCGGCTGGACGGAATTCAACCGCTTCGTGAAGGCCTGATCGGGAGGAATGCGTGCCGGCTCCGCGTGGACGTGACTTCGACGAGACCCGTGAGCAACTCGCTGCATGGCTCCACGCGAAACTTCCGCGCGCAACCGAGCTTTCGGTTTCGCCGCTCTCGGGTCCGGCCGCGACCGGCTTCTCGAACGACACGCTGCTCTTCGATCTGGAGAGCGTCGAGGACGGGCGCAGCGAACACCGCGCGCTGGTCGCGCGCATCGAGCCCACCGGATTCGGAATCTTTCCGAGCTACGACCTCACGAAGCAGTATCGAGTGATGGCGGCGCTGCGCGGCACGGGCATACCGGTTCCGCAGATGTTCTGGTTCGAACGAGACAAGAGCGTCCTCGGCGCGCCCTTCTACGTGATGGAACGCGTCGACGGCCGCATCCCGACCGACAATCCGCCCTATCACGCGGGCGGCTGGATGACCGAGATCCCCGCCGACGAACGCAGCGCGATCTGGTGGAGCGGCGTCGATACGCTCGCCGCGATCCACCGCTGCGATCCCGGAAAGCTCGGCATCGACTTCCTCGATGCCCCGCCGCCCGGCGCCGACACCGCCCGATGGCAGCTCGATTGCTGGCGGCGCTACTGCGATTGGGTGATCGGAAGCCGCGCGTTCCCGACGCTCGAAGCGGGCTGGCGGTGGCTCGTCGCGAATCGGCCGCCGCCGTCGCAGCGCCAGGACCTCTGCTGGGGCGACGCGCGCATCGGCAACATGATTTTTCGCGACGGCCGCTGCGTCGCGGTGCTCGACTGGGAGATGGCGACACTCGGTCCGGCGGAGATGGATCTCGGCTGGTTCCTGTTCATGGACCGCCACCACAGCGAAGGCATCGAGACGCCGCGCCTCACGGGACTCCCCGGCCGCGATGCGACGGTCGCGCGCTGGGAAACGCAGGTCGGTCGCGGCGCCGAGCACGTCGCATTCTGGGAGGCGTTCACCGCGTGGCGTTTCGCCGTGATCATGGTGCGCGTCGGCCACCAGATGCAGGCGATCGGCGTACTGCCTGCCGATTCCAACTTTCCGGCCGACAACACGGCGTCGCGACTGCTCGCGAGAACACTCGATCTGCCGCCGCCGACCTGATCCGCACAGAACGCCCATTCGAGCCGGCTCGTCGCTGCTTCCCCCCACAACCGCACGCCCCGCTGATATACTGGGCGCCCAGCCACGCGGAGACCTGATGCTGACCCCCCGCCGTTCCTCGCTCCGCGGCCCTTCCTTTCGCGTGTTGGGAGTTGCCGCTCCGCTGCTGCTGACGCTGCTCGGCATCGGACCCTGCGAGCGGCGCATCATCGAGATCGGCCTTCCGACGCTCGCCGGCGCGCTCCCCGTCGAGATCACGTTGCCGTCCGGTACGAATCCGGCCGACGCGACCGTTGCACTCGATGGCGTCGATGTGACCGCCTCGTTCAGCGCCGGCGGCGCCGGGTTGGTGGGCTCCGTGCCGGTGCCGGCGCCGGGCGAACACGAGATCAACATCACGCGACCCTTCTCGGCTCTGCCGGGCCTGTCGTTCTCGCTGACCAACGGTCGGCGCTTCGACGCTCCCGAGGCTGCGCCCGCTCTTCTGTCCGCGCAGCCGCCCGCGGGCGGCAGTGGTGTGCCACGAACCGCGTGGCTGCGCTTCCGGCTCGCGACACCGCTCCCCGACGGCGCGCTCGACGGCTTCGGCTTCGCGCTCGAGTGCAACGGCGCGCGCATCGAGCGCAGCGCGTACGCGCTCGGCGACGGCACGCTGATCCTGAATCCCACGCCCGAAGTACCGGCCGGCGCGAGCTGTCGTGTGGTGTGGCGCGGCAGCGACGGCAACGTCGCCGAGAGCCGCTTCGAGGTCGCAGCCAACGCCACCGGTGCGGGCGCCGTCGCGCTCTACGATCGCACCGACCCGCTCGCGCTCGCGCCCTTCCCCGACGACTACTACGTGGTCCCCGACGCCGCGCAGCCGAGCGGCGTGTCGATCGACATGCCGGTTCCCCCGTTCACGGAAGCCTTCCAGGCGCAGGCCTTCACGTCGCTCGTCGCGCAGACCACCTACTCCGACGGCTGGAGCCGCATGACGCACGTGGTGTTCGCGTTCTCGCATCCGCTCGACCCGTCGGCGGTACCCGCGAACGAGACCGAGTCGCAGCATCCGTTCGCGCCGATTGCGCTGATCGACGTCGATCCCACCAGTCCCGCGTTCGGCGATCGCATCCCGTATCGCATCCTGCTGCGCAGCGACGCAGCGCCGGACGGCAGCTTCGACCACACCGCGATGCTGTTCCCGAGCATCGACCTGCGCGAGCACGGCCGCTACGCGGTGGTGGTCACGAAGCGCGCGTTCGCTGCGGGCGAGCCGGGCCGACCGATCGGGCCGTCGAACTTCTTCTCGACCGTGCTGGCGGCGCCGGGCGACAGCGAGGCGCCCGAGGTGACGCAGATGCGCGACAAGATCGAGCCCGCGCTCGCGACGGTCGCGTCACTCGCCAACGTGCCGATTCCCGCCGAGGACATCGCGGTTGCCGTGCAGCTCTCGATCCGCACGCAGCCGGGCGTCGAAGACAGCGTGTACTTCAAGGAGCGCGCGCTCTCGCTGCCGCCTCCGCAGCTCGTGCTACCGACGCTCGCGAACCCCTGCCCCAACGTGAGCAACTTCTGCATCCGGCTGGTGTCCACGCGCGCGCTCGAGATTCGCGGCCGCGTGCGCTTGCCGGAGTTTCGGAACCCTGGCCTGCTGGTCTTCCAGCGCGATCAGAACGGCGTGCCGGTCCAGACCGGCACCAACGAAGTGCCGTTCATGATGACGCTGCCGCTGCAGGCGCTCGACGGCCCGGTGCCGATCGTGATGTACCAGCACGGCAACCCCGGCGGACCGATCGAGGCCACGCGCGACAGCGGGACCGGCTATCTCGACGACGCGGGCTACGCGGTCGCCGGCATCCAGGACACGCTGAACCGCCAGATCGGGCAGGACGTCGCGAAGCAGGTCACCGTGATCCTGTTCTTCGCAGTGCAGACGCAGCAGATGCCGGACTACTGGGCTCAGACCGGCGCCGACATGATCGGCTTCCTGCGCGCGATCCAAGGGATGGGCTCGCTCGACCTGCTGCATCGCGACGCGCTCGGCAATCCCGCGATCGGCCCCGACGGCATCCCGGAGATCGACACGACCCGCATCCTCTATCACGGCATCAGCGAGGGCGGAAACAATGCGCAGCGCTTCCTGCCGTTCGCGCCGGAGATCATCGCGGCGACCCCGACGGTGGGCGGCGCGCGGCTCGGCGAGACGCTGATCCACCAGTCGAGCGATTCGATCCTCGCGCAGATCGGCGGCTTCATGCCGGAGCTGCGACCGGCGGATCTGTGGGCCGGGCTCGCGCTGTTCCAGCTCGGCTTCGATCCGCAGGACGGCCACACGTTCCTGAAGTACCTCTACCGCGAGCCGCTGCTGCCGTTCGTCGGCTCCACCGACGTGACGCCGCCGTCCGCGCTATTTACCGAGGGCGTCGGCGACACGTTGGTGCCGAACAACGCGAGCCGCGCGATGGCGGCGGAACTCGGCATCCCGCACGTGCGGCCGATCGCGCGCAACGTACCGACGCTGGTGCAGGTGGATGCGCCCGTCGCGGAGAACCTCGCGCCCGGATTGACCAGCGGTTATTTCCAGTACGACCCGACTACGACGCCCTACTGCGTCACGCTGCCGCAGCGGGAAGGTCACTACTGCGCGCAGAGCGCGCCCGAGGCGCAGGCCCAGCGCCGGCATTTCCTCGAATCCGCGCTCTACGGTGCGGCCGAGATTCTGTCGCCGTTCTGAGATGAGTTCGATCGCCGCACGAATGTTTCCGCCCGGGCGCTGGCATGCGCGCTTCATCTGGTGCGAGGCGCCGCGAATCGAGAACGATCCCGGCGTGGCGCTGCGGCGCGTTGCGTCGACCGACGCGGTCACCGCGTGCTTCCGGCGGAGTCTCGATCTCGCGGCGGTACCGGCGTCGGTGCCGGCGCGCGTCAGCGCGGACTCGCGCTACGCGCTCTTCGTGAATGGCGTCGAGATTTCGCGCGGCCCCGTACGCGCGAACGGCCGCCGTCTCCACTACGACATCGTCGATCTCGCGCCGCTGCTGCGACCGGGTCGCAACGCGATCGCAGCGCTCGTGCGTTTCTTCGGCCGCGCGAATCCGTGGTGGGCGCCCGTGCCGGCGACTGCCCAACTGGGCGCCGGCGCGTTGCTGTTCGAAGCGAAGCTCGGAAACGACGAGTGGCTCGTTTCCGACGCCCATTGGCGTGCGCTGCGCGCCGACGCCTGGCAGACGCGCGTGGCGGTCGGCGTCGGCGGCCTGCCGATCGAGGTCTTCGACGCGCGCGCGCTCGCCGCGGATTGGCGGGATGCCGACTTCGACGACTCGAAGTGGGAAGCCGCGCGCCAGCTCGCGGGCAACCACCTCGGCTTCGGCGGTCGCCACGAGCCGCCGCTCGTGCCTTACGGCGCGCTGCGTCCGCGGCCGATCGCGCTGCTCGGTTGCACGCGTCGCGACGGCGTTCCGCTGGGCGTAGCGCTCATTGCGGCGAGCGATCCGCACGACGATCCCGTCGCGACGGTGATCGGCGCGATGAAGAGCGCGCAGCGCGACGCCGCGATCGCGCTGCGCTGGCCGCTCGCGCTCGATGGCGACGCAGAGACCGTGCACGTGGTGACGGTGGACTTCGGCGAAGTCGTGTCCGGCACCGTGACGCTCGATCTCGAAGCGCCGGCGGGGACGCGCATCGACGTCGCCGCCGCCGAGTTCGCAGCGGCGGGCGGTCGTCTCGATCCCGACGACGAGCGCTCCGGGTTCCGCTACGTCGCGCGCGGCACGGGCGATCGCTTCGAGACCTTCCAGTCGCTCGGCTTCCGCTACCTCGGTCTCACGGTGCGCGCCGCGGGTCCTGTCGTTCTGCGCAGTGTCTCGATGAACGAGCGACTGCACCCGCGCGAAGTCGCGGCGCCGGGCGACGCGCCCTTCTTCGAGTGCAGCGACGAAGTGTTGAACCGCATCTGGGCGGTCGGTCGTCGCAGCGTCGATCTCAACTCGCACGACGCCTACCTCGACTGTCCGACGCGCGAACAGCGCGCCTGGACGGGCGACATGGTGGTGCACCAGATGGTCGACTTCGCGACGCACACGGATTGGCGTCTCGCGTGTTGGAACGTCGAGCTGTGCGCGTCGCCGCGGCCCGACGGCATGCTGCCGATGGCGGCTGGTGGCGACATCGAGCACCACGACGCGAGCTTCATTCCCGACTGGGCGCTGCACTGGGTGCATGCGCTGCACAATCTGTGGCGCTACACGGGCGATCGCGAGCGCGTGGCGGCGCTGATGCCGGTCGCGGAAGGCGTACTGCGCTGGTTCGAAGCGTTTGAGGACCGCGACGGCCTCGTCAGCGACGTGACGGGCTGGGTCCTCATCGACTGGAGCTCCGTCTCGGTGGACGGCAAGTCGTCGGTGCTGAACGCGCTGTGGGCGCGCGGCCTGCGCGATTTCGCGGAGATTGCCGAATGGCTGGGCGACAACGGCCGTGCGCGCTGGGCACGCGAGCGCCACGCGCGTCTGGGCGACGCGTTCGAATTGTTCTGGGATCCCGAGCGCGCGCTGTACGTGGATTGCGCGATTGGGGCCGAGCGCAAGCGGCCGGCGAGCCAACACGCGCAGGCCGCGCCGCTGGCAGCCGGGCTCGTGCCGCAAGCGCGTGTTGCCCGCGTCGTCGAGCTGTTGCTCGACGAGTCGCGCGAAGTGCACGCCACCTGGTCGCGCGCGAGCGGCGACGCGCGGTCGCCGCAGCCGAACGAGCACGGCGTCGGCGGTCCGTATCTGGTCGTCGGACCTCCCGCGCCGTGGTGGGATGTCGAACGCGGCCTGGTCCGCGCGCAGCCGTTCTTCTGTTACGTGGTGCACGACGCGCTCGCAGCGGCCGGCTGCGAGCATCAGATCGCTGCGCAGTGCAAGCGCTGGGAGGTGCTGCTCGAGCGCTGCG
>CAYGWM010000015.1:6224-7304 GCA_964353555.1 uncultured Spirochaetales bacterium | reverse complement strand
GCGGTGCCGACGCCGCGTGGTCTGCTGCACGTCGCGGCCTTTGCGCAGCGAATCGAGATCGAGAGTCCCATTCCGTTCGAACTCGACTGTGATGGGCGCGTGGCGTCGCACCCGCCCGGTCGCCATGTCTTCGCGCGTCCTTCCATCTAGTGCGCGCAGGCTGGGCAGCCACAGCAAGAGCTGCACAGCGCCCGCGCAGAGTGTGTGCGTAGCGGCACGGATTCACGGGGAAGCGCCGGGCACGCGACTTGCTGTTGTTCGAGTCATGAAGTCGGTGAAGCTGCAAGGACTCGCGTCGCGCATGACGTCGCGCGACGCAGGCTTCCTCTATCTCGAGCGCCCGCATGCGCTGCTGCACATCGGGTGTGTTGCGGTGGTCGAGGGGCGAATCCGGCCCGACGCACTCGCGCGCCGGGTCGAGGCGCGATTGCCGCGCATGCAGCGCTATGCGCAGCGTGCGGTATCGGCGCCGCTCGGTCTCGGGCACCCGGCCTGGGAGGACGACCCCGATCTCGACGTGCGCGACCATATCTCGCATTGGACGCTTCCCGCCCCCGGAGGCGATCACGAAGTGCGCGAACTCGTCGCGACGCTGCTCGCCCAGCCGCTCGCGCGCATGCGGCCGCTCTGGGAAATGCACTGCATCGACGGCCTCGACGGCGGTCGCAGCGCGCTCTTTCAGAAGGTCCATCACTGCATGGTCGATGGGATGGCGGGCGCACAGGCGCTCGACGACCTGCTCGACACCGAGCCCCGCGTGCGCGACGTCCTGACGCCGCGAATCGCCGCAGATCCGACTCCGGACGCGGCGACGCGCATCGGTCGCGCGGTCGCCGACACCGCGCGCACCCAATTCAGGATCGCGACTTCGCTGCTCGGCGCGCTGCGCGGACCGAGCGAGGTTCGCGATGCCGTGGGGCGACTGCGCGACGCCGCCTTCTCTGCCGTGCAGCTCGCCGCGAACGATCTGCCGTCGATGCCGTGGAATGCGCCGATCGGCCCGCGCCGCCGTCTCGCGTTCGCGCGCTTGCCGATGGACGGCGTGCGGCGGATCCGCGCCGCGCGCGGCGGCACCGTGAA
>CAYGWM010000015.1:2283-6124 GCA_964353555.1 uncultured Spirochaetales bacterium | reverse complement strand
GAGAAGCTCGAGCAGGGCATCCTCGAGGCGTTCGCCGCGTTGGTCGCGAGCGCCTGAGATCAACGCGTCACTCTTCGCGGTAGCGGTCCCACGCGATCCCGAGCTTGCGCATCCGCGCGCGCAGCGTGTGGGGGTTGATGCCGAGCAGCGCCGCGGCGCCGCGGCGCCCTTCGATCCGACCGCGCGTTCGTTCGAGAGCGGCCTCGATGTGGCGACGCATCGCGAGATCGAGCGTCGGGAACGCCTCCGGACCCGCGCCAGGCTCAGCGTCGCTCTCCACTGCGATCGCCGGCTGCCGAACAGAGATCGTGGAGGGCACGCGCGCTCCAGCGCCCAGCGCGGTGGCGATCTCGAGCGTGCGTCCATCACCGAGGATCACCGCTCGTTCGATCACGGCCGTCAGCTCGCGGACGTTGCCAGGCCACGGGTAGTCCACCAGCAGCTCCATGTCTTCTGGCGACGGGATGCGAGAAGGTGTGCCGAAGCGCTTCGCCGCACGCAGCGCGAAATGCGTCGCGAGAGCCGGGATGTCTTCGGGTCGCTCGCGCAGCGGCGGCAGCTGAATCGGGAACACAGCCATGCGATACCAGAGGTCTTCGCGAAAGAGGCCGTCGGCGACCATCGCCTGGAGGTCGCGGTGCGTCGCCGCGACGATGCGAACGTCGACGTGTAGCGGGCGCTGACCGCCGACGCGTTCGAAGCTGCCGTCCTGCAGGATGCGCAGCAGACGCACCTGCGCTTGGGGCGGCAGTTCGCCGACTTCGTCCAGGAACAGCGTTCCGCCGTCGGCGCGTTCGAACCAGCCCTTGCGCTGCACGGCTGCGCCGGTGAACGACCCGCGCTCGTGGCCGAACAGCTCCGAGTCGATCAGACCGGCTGGAATCGCGCCACAGTTCACGCGCAGGAACGGTCCGTTCGCGCGCTGGGATCGCACGTGGATCGCGCGCGCGACGACCTCCTTGCCCGACCCGGTCTCGCCGAGGATCAGCACCGGCACGTCCGAAGGCGCGACCTGGTCCACTCGCTCCATCGCCGGACGAAAGCCGCTCTCAGCGCCGATGATCGTCTCCTGCAGATCATTGCGCCCGAGGCGTGAGAGCAGCGACACGCGATCGGCCTCCGCCGCAGCCTGTCGCGTGGTCAGTGCGCGCACCCTGCGGTCATTCTCGAGCGCGGCGCGGAACGGATCGAGCAGCGCTTGCACGACCGCAACGTGCTCCGCTTCGAAGCTTCGTGGCGCGTTCGATGCGATCACGAGAATCCCGACCGCCTCGTCTTCGCCGGCCAGCGGCCCGGCAATCACGTCGCCGTCGAAGTCTTCCGGCAGTAGACCCGGCAGTCGCTCGGCGAGCGCGCGCGCGCGACGATGGACGACCTTTCCTGCGTGCGCCCAGCCGATCAGGGACTCGAGGTGCGGCGCGTCGAGTTCCGTCCGCGCGGACTGCGGCACCGCGCCCGAACGACACGCAGCGGCGGCGACGGTCTCGACGTACGCGCGCGTCACTTCGATACGCCTCACTAGAACGAGGTCGAGCGGAAGGCGTCGCGCCAGCAGCGGTGCGATGCGCGCGAGGGATTCCTCGATCTCGATGTGCCGGCAGCCTTCGCGCCAGACATCGAGAAGCAGCGATGCAAAGCGCTCCACTAGGGAATCCTCATCCATTGCATTTGCTTGTTCACCGTAATATTTCATAGTTTTCCGTGATATTCACTGGCACTCTTCCGTCATATTTTCAGGATTCGCGACAAAACCCTTCGAGAACGCTCTAGAGCCCTGGCACATGCCTTGCTCCAGCCACGGCCTCCCCGAGATGCAATGGCGGGGCCATGGGGAGCAGAGATGTCGAGAAGGGCCGGTTTCGGAATCGCAGTCGCGCTGGCGGCCACGCTCGGAGCCAACGCGAGCGCCGCGGAGACGACCAACGCCGAGTTGCTGGAGCGGATCAAGAAGCTCGAAGACCAATCGGTGTACGTGAAGGACCTCGAGCAGGAGGTCCAACTGTTGAAGCGCCAGATCGAGGTGAAGGAAGAAGCCGAAGCGAGCAAGGGACCGTCGCCGGTGATCGGCGCGGGGCCGGACGGCTTCTTCCTGCAGTCTGCCGACAAGAACTTCGTGATCAAGCTGCGCGGCTATACGCAGCTCGACAGTCGTTTCTTCGTCGGAGACAGCGACCAGAACAACGTCGACACGTTCGTATTCCGGCGCGTGCGGCCCATCGTGGAGGGCACCGTCGGCGGCTGGGCCGACTTCAAGATCATGCCGGACTTCGCGAACAGCCAGCTCGTGCTCCAGGACGCCTACACGAACCTGCGCCCGTTCGGACCGATCGCGCAGCTCCAGATCGGCAAATACAAGGCGCCCTTCGGGCTCGAACGATTGCAGTCGGCGACCGCGCTGACCTTCATCGAGCGCGGGCTGCCGACGAATCTGGTTCCAAACCGCGACCTCGGCTTCCAGCTCTGGGGCGACGTGGGGGGGGGCCTGCTCAGCTACCAGCTCGCGGTGATGAACGGCGTGACGGACGGCGGCTCGGCCGACAGCGACAACAACGACGGCAAGGACATCATCGCGCGCCTCTTTGCACATCCGTTCGTCGATACCACCGTCGAGCCGTTGCAGGGGCTCGGACTCGGCGTCGCGGCGACCTGGGGCCGAGAGACCGGAACGCCGTCCAACTACAAGACCTCTGGCCAGCAGACGTTCTTCTCGTGGACGAATGGCACGTCGCTCGAGGACGACCGCTTCCGCATTTCGCCGCAGGCGTACTGGTATTGGGGACCCTTCGGCCTCTTCGGCGAGTACGTGTTCACGTCGACCAACGTGAGACGCAACGCCGGCGGCGGGCGTGTCTTCGCAAGCCCCGACGCAGACTCCTGGCAGCTTGCGGCGTCGTACGTACTCACCGGCGAGAACGCGTCGTATCGGGGTGTCACGCCGCGCGAGGGCTTCTCTCCGTCGAAGGGCACCTGGGGCGCATTCGAGATCGCGGCTCGCTACGACCAGCTGTCGATCGGCGAGGAGGCCTTCCAGAAGGGCTTCGCGAATCCGAACACGTCCGCACAGGAAGCCCAGGGCGCCACGCTCGGCGTCAATTGGTACATGAATCGATTTCTCAAGTTCGTCGTGAACTACGAGCACAGCTGGTTCGAAGGCGGTGCGCCGAACGGCGGGGACCGCGACGCCGAGGACCTCGTCAGCACGCGCTTCCAGTTGAACTACTAGGACCCGAGAGGAGTTTCATCCGATGCGTTCCAAGCGATCGTCGCTGCTGCTGCCCTGCTTCGTCTTCGCCTTCGCGATCAGCGGAGCGGCGGCGCGTGGCGACCTGACACTGCTCAACGTCTCGTACGACCCGACGCGCGAGCTGTATGAGGAGTACAACGCGCTCTTCGCCAGGCACTGGGAGCAGACGAAGGGCGAGAAGGTCGAGATCCAGCAGTCGCACGGCGGCTCGGGCAAGCAGGCGCGCGCCGTGATCGACGGCCTCGAAGCCGACGTCGTCACACTGGCGCTGGCCGGTGACGTCAATGCGCTCTTCGAGAAGGGCAACCTGATCCCGAAGGCCTGGCAGAAGCGGCTGCCGAACAACAGCTGCCCGTACACCTCGACGATCGTGCTGCTCGTTCGCAAGGGCAACCCAAAGGGCATCAACGACTGGGAGGACCTCGCGAAGCCCGGCATCGGGGTGATCACGCCGAATCCGAAGACGTCCGGCGGCGCGCGCTGGAACTTCCTCGCCGCCTGGGGCTACGCGCAGGACAAGTGGAACGGCGACGAGGCCAAAGCGCGCGAACTGCTGCGCGGCATCTACAAGAACGCCGTCGTGATGGACACCGGCGC
>CAYGWM010000015.1:0-2183 GCA_964353555.1 uncultured Spirochaetales bacterium | reverse complement strand
GTGATCGGCAAGCGCCACTACCGCCCGAGCGATCCGGCCGTCGCCGCGAAGTACGCGGCGAAGTTCCCGAAGCTGAAGCTCTTCACGATCGAGGAGAAGTTCGGCGGTTGGAAGGACGCGCAGGCGCGCTTCTTCGCCGAGGGCGGCGTCTTCGACCAGATCTATCAGCCAGGCAAGTGAGCGATAGGCGGATGGGCTTGCTGCGAACCAGACGATCGGTGTTGCCGGGCTTCGGGCTCACGCTCAGCTTCACGGTGATCTATCTCGGTTTGTTGATCCTGATTCCGCTGGCGGGACTCTTCGTGAAATCGGCGTCTCTCACTGGCGCCGAGTTCGTCGCGGCCGTGGGCTCGCCACGCGCGCTCGCCGCGTACCGACTCTCGTTCGGCGCCTCCTTCGCGGCGGCGGCGACGAACGCGGTCTTTGGACTGCTCGTGGCGTGGGTGCTGGTTCGCTACCGGTTTCCAGGTCGCGGCGTCGTCGACGCGCTGGTCGATCTCCCGTTCGCGCTGCCGACGGCGGTTGCCGGCATCACGCTGACGACGCTGCTCGCGAAGAACGGCTGGCTCGGCCGCTATCTCGAACCGCTGGGCGTCTCGGTCGCCTACACGCCGCTTGGCGTCACGGTGGCGCTCGTCTTCATCGGATTGCCGTTCGTCGTGCGCACCGTGCAGCCGGTGCTGCAGGACCTCGAACCAGAGCTGGAGGAGGCGGCCGCGAGCCTCGGCGCGAGTCGTTTCGGCACCTTTCGCCGCGTGCTGTTCCCAACGCTGTGGCCCGCGCTGGTCACCGGCTTCGCGTTGGCATTCGCGCGTTCGCTCGGCGAGTACGGCTCGGTCGTCTTCATCTCGGGCAACATGCCGATGCACACCGAGATCGCGCCGCTGCTGATCGTCACGCAGCTCGAGCAATACGAATACGGCGCGGCCACCGCGATCGCCGCGGTGCTGCTCATGCTCTCGTTCGTGCTGCTGCTCGGGATCAACGCGCTGCAGCGCTACGGGACGCGGCGGCTCGCGGGCGCGGGAGAGCCGGCGTGACGAGCGCCCCCGCACAACCGGACTGGACGCTCGCTGCGCCGACACCGGCGCGCGCTGCGAGCGCAGTCGCTGACCCGCCCTGGGTGCGCGTGCTGCTGATCGGCGTCGCGTTGGTATTTCTCGGCCTCTTCCTGGTGCTGCCGCTCGTCACGGTCTTCGCGCAGGCGTTTTCGAAGGGCATCGGCGTCTACGTCGACGCGATCACCGACCCGATGGCGCTCGCCGCGATGCGCCTGACGCTGCTGGTCGCAGCGGTCTCCGTCCCGGTCAACGCGGTCTTCGGCGTCGCGGCGGCCTGGGCGATCGCGAAGTTCGAGTTTCGCGGCAAATCGCTGCTGATCTCCTTGATCGATCTGCCGTTCGCGGTGTCGCCGGTCGTGTCGGGCCTGATCTTCGTGCTGCTCTTCGGCGCGCAGGGACTCGTCGGCCCGTGGTTGATCGAACATGGTGTGCGGATCATCTTCGCGGTGCCGGGAATCCTGCTGGCAACCACCTTCATCACGTTTCCGTTCGTCGCGCGCGAGCTGATCCCGCTGATGCAGGAGCAGGGAACCGAAGAGGAAGAGGCTGCGGTGTCGCTCGGCGCGAGCGGCTTCCAGGCCTTCCGCCGCGTGACGCTGCCGAACGTGAGCCTCGGGCTGCTCTACGGCGTCGTGCTGCTGAACGCGCGTGCGATGGGCGAGTTCGGCGCAGTCTCGGTGGTGTCCGGGCACATCCGCGGCAAGACCAACACGATGCCGCTGCACGTCGAGATCCTCTACAACGAGTACCAGGGCGCGGCGGCCTTCGCGGTGGCGTCGCTGCTCGCGCTGCTCGCGGTGGTGACGCTGATCGTGAAGCGTGTTCTCGAATGGCGCATGGGACGCGCGTCGCGCGCGCTTTGAATGGGGCAAAGATGAGTATCGAGGCACGCAGCATCACCAAGAGCTTCGGATCCTTCACGGCGCTGCGCGCGGTGAATCTCGACGTAAAGGAGGGCGAGCTGGTCGCGCTACTCGGGCCGTCGGGCTCGGGCAAGACGACGCTGCTGCGCATCATCGCCGGACTCGAGTTCGCCGATGCCGGCAACGTGTTCTTCGATGGCGACGACGCGACCGAACGCAGCGCGCGCGATCGGCGCGTCGGCTTCGTGTTCCAGCACTA
>CAYGWM010000014.1:56512-58883 GCA_964353555.1 uncultured Spirochaetales bacterium | reverse complement strand
CGACGGCGGCGTTCGACGTCTCGGTGAAGGGAGTCGGAGCGGTGTTGCCCTGTGCGGCAGCGCCGCCTTCGGCGCCGGCGCTCGGTGCAACGGCTCGCTCGGCCTGCCGGTCGCCGCACCCGGCGAGCAGCCCTGCGATCAGCGAGGCGAGGCAAAGCACGTGTCGCGCGTTCACCGATTCCCTCCGTGCGGATGCGACGTCGTGTCCGACGTCGGCCATCGAAGTTTGTTGCGCGTGCTCACCCCCGCGCGAAGAACAACCAGTTCGTCTCGGATTCTCCAACGACGCCGTTGTCGAAGTGCACCGGCTCGACGCGCACTTCGCGGAAGACGCGGCGGAGCGCCTTCTCGAAGGTCGCGCTGTCGGCGAACGACCAGACGCCGAGCACGCCGTCTTCGGCGAGATGCAGCTTCGCCAACGCAAGCCCCGCTTCGGTGTAGAACGCGGCGTTGGTTGCGCCGAGTTGCTCGTCGGGCGAGTTGTCGACGTCGATCAGGATCACGTCGTAGAGGCGCGCGGGCGGGCTCGCCAGCAGCCGGTATACGTCGTCCAGCGTCACCACGAAGCGGGCATCCGCCTTCAGCACGGGAGGGAGCGGCACGAGATCTCGCGTGAGCCAATCGACGACCGGCGGCAGGAACTCGACGACGTCGACGCGCGCAACGCGTTCGCAGAGCAGCGCCTCGCGGGCCGTGTAGCCGAGGCCGAGCCCGCCGACGAGCACCTGCAACGCATGTCCCGTGTGCATCGCGAATGCGTGGAACGCGAGCGCGCGCTCCGAGTCGGTGACGCCGCTGCTCATCAGGAAGCGGTGATCGAGCGTGATTTCGGTCACGAAGCCGTCCGGCTCGGACGCCGATTGCCGCCGCCGCAGACAGATCATCCCAATCGGACTCGGCTCGGACGCGACGATCTCGAACTCGGGTGCGTCGCTCATGGAGACTCTTTCGCGGCGATGGGGTGGCCAGCATGGCGGGCCGCTTGGGGCGCGGCAACCGGCCGCGATGCAGATCGGGCGCGATGCGCCTGCGCCACGCTCTCATCAGGCTGGCGTACGCAGTTGGCAGCCCCGATTCCCGTTCCGGGGTGGAGCTGCTACACCCCACAGGCGCAGCGCACTGCAAAGCAGCCACGGAGGCTCTCATGCTCTCGCTCCACACTCGGACGTTCAGTCTGATCGCGCGCGCCGTCGGGGTCGCGTTTCTCGTCGCCTGCGCCTCGCCTGCAAACGCCGACTGGGTGAAGTTCGGCAGCGGCGGTTGGGGCTCGAAGTGGGACGACCCGCTTCACCCCAACCCGGCCACCGTGACCTGGGGCTTCGTGCCCGACGGCACCGCGATGTACTCGAGCTTTCCGCTGACACCGGAAGTCGTTGGCACCTCCAACGTCACCCAGCTCCGCAACCAGGTCGACGGCGTCTACGGCGCGGGCGCGTTCAACGCGGCGCTGCAGCGCGCGTTCGCGACGTGGCACGCAGTTTCCGGGATCACCTTCGTCGGTCCTGACACAGATCCCGGTCTTCAGATGGGCGCGCCCACCGCAACGACGCCCGACATTCGCGTCAGCGCCTTCAATCCCGTCCCCTTTTCCGGCTTTTCGTGGGTCGCCGCGGTCGGGTACGGGCCGCCGGGCAACGACCTCTTCTTCCCGGATGCGGTCGCCGGCGACATCGTCTTCAACCTCGCGCAGACCTTCATCATCCCGGCCGGCAGCGAGGGAGCGCCGATCGGCATGCTCGGCAACGACGTCGAGAACCTGTTCCTGCACGAACTCGGTCACGCGGCGATGGGGCTCGGTCATCCGCTGCTCGGACCCGGTGAAGTGATGTACGTCGGCGCCAACTGCTGCGACGTGATCAATCGCGAGCCGTCACCCGACGACATCGCAGGCGCGCAGAGCGTCTATGGTCTCTCCAGCATTCCGGCTTGCGGCAACGGCATCGACGATGACGGCGACGGCACCAAGGACGCCGCCGATCCCGGCTGCGCAAACACCAGCGACATCGACGAGCGCTCGCCGACGCTTCCCTGCGACAACGGCGTCGATGACGATGGTGACGGTCGCAAAGACTTCGATCCTGCGACCAAGGCGGACGCCCCCGCCTTCGCGGCAGGCCGCGGCGACAAAGGCTGCTTCGATTCGCGTTGGCTGGTAGAGAACCCGAGGTGCCAGAACGGGCTCAACGACGACGCCGCGATTGGCACCGACTTCGATGCCGGCGTATCGAGCCTCGGCGCGGGCAACGGCGACGCGAATGGCTCCGATCCCCAGTGCGCGAACAAGCCGTGGCGCGACAACGAGAATCCCGACGCGAGCTGCGGCATCGGCTTCGAGATCGCGCTGGTGCTGTTCCCGCTCTCCGCGCGTTGG
>CAYGWM010000014.1:0-56412 GCA_964353555.1 uncultured Spirochaetales bacterium | reverse complement strand
CTGCGGCATCGGCTTCGAGATCGCGCTGGTGCTGTTCCCGCTCTCCGCGCGTTGGGGGCGTCGGAGCTAGGCGCCTGGCATCAGGAGCGGAGCGGTGGTGAAGCGACCGATCGAAGTGCAGCCCCTGGCGGGATCGTTGGGCGCGGAATTGTTGGGCGTCGACGTCGCGGTGGCGCAGGGCGACGCAACGCTGCGCGAACTTCGCAATGCGCTGCTCCGCTACGGCGTGATCGTGCTGCGCGACCAGAAACTGACGCGCGAGGCGCAGCTCGCATTCGCGCGCCAGCTCGGTACACCCGAAGTGCATCCGATCGCGAACGGGATGGCGGAGCATTCGGAACTGATCCGCGTGCTGAAACCCGCCGGCGAGCGCGCGTTCTTCGGAACGTCCTGGCACACCGACAACAGTTTCTTCGAAAAGCCGAGCTCGGTAACGATCCTCTACGGCGAGACGGTGCCGCCGGTCGGCGGCGATACGATCTACGCATCGACGGAGCTGGCCTACGAGACGCTTTCTGCGCCGATGAAGGCGCTGCTCGAACCGCTCGCCGCGGTGCACAGCGCCTCGCGGGCCTACGATCCGCGCACAACCGGCGACGCCAAGTACAAAGGCGAAGCCCCGATCACCTACACCTACTCGGACGCGATCTACGACGAGGTGGAGCATCCGGTCGTGCGCACCCATCCCGAGACAGGGCGCAAGAGCCTCTATGTGAACGCGATGTTCACGCAGCGGATCATCGGGCTCGCATCGCACGAGAGCGACGCGCTGCTCGCGATGCTGTACGCCCACGTCGCGCGGCCGGAGTTCAGCTGCCGGCTGCGTTGGGCGCCCGGATCGCTCGCGCTCTGGGACAACCGCAGCGTGCAGCACTACGCGATCGACGATTACGTCGACTTCGAACGCGTCATGTACCGCGTGACGCTCGAAGGAACGCGTCCGGCCCGGTGACGGCGGTGACGGCGGTGACGGCGGTGACGGGCCTGCGTCTGCTCGTGCTCGATGCATACGCGCCAGAAGGGCGCGCCGCCGTGCGCGGTGCCGGCGGAACCGAGGCCGGTCGACTCTACGAGCGGATGTTGCGCACGCTCACCCGCGACGCGGTGATCGACGTCGCGTATCCCGCTGATCCCGATCCGCAGTTGCCGTCGGGCGTTGCGCTCGCGGACTACGACGGCATCTGCTGGACCGGCTCGAGCCTTACGATCTTCGAGACGGACGACGTGCGCGTGCGCCGTCAGCTCGAGTTCGCGCGCGCCGTATACGACGCGGGCCTTTCGAGCTTCGGAAGCTGCTGGGCCGCGCAGCTATCGGTGGCGGCGGCAGGCGGCCGCTGCGCAGCGAGCCCGAAGGGACGCGAGTTTGGCGTCGCACGACGCATCACGCTGTCGGCTGCGGGTCGCGCACATCCGCTGTATCGCGGCAAGCCGTCCTGCTTCGACGCGTTCACGAGTCACGCGGACGAAGTCGTCGAGCTATGCGACGGGGCGCAGTTGCTGGCGTCGAATGAGTGGAGCGTCGTACAGGCGGTCGCGGTCGAGCCCGGTCGCGGTCGCTTCTGGGCGCTCCAATATCACCCGGAGTACGACGCGCACGAGGTCGCCGCGCTCTGCCGCATCCGCAAACGCGAACTCGTCGGCCAGGGAACCTTCGCGGATGATGCCGCGGCCGACACCTACGTCGCGCGGCTCGAAGCGCTGCACGTAGATCCCGAGCGCGCCGATCTCGGAGCGGAACTCGGGATCGGCGCGGATCTGCTCGACGCGGAACAGCGAACGATCGAAGTCCGCAACTGGCTCGCGTCGCTGGAAGCTACAGACCCCGGTAGAGCCAGATCGCGACGATCGCGGTGAGTGCCAGGACGGTGTAGACGAAGGCGGTCTGCTCGTCGTTCTCGATCACGCGGTCGAGTCGCCAGGGCGGCGTCTCGGTCTGCGACGGCGGGTGCCACGGCGTGAGACGCGGAATGATCGCGGGCACGGCGGCGCGATAGGCGCGGAACGCATCGCCGTAGAGGGCTTCGAGTCGCTCCGACTCGACGCGTTCCTTGTAACGCAGGTAGTAGCCGAAGTAGAAGGCGAGCCCGAGCGGGATCACGATCATCGCGACGTTCCGTCCGGCCACCAGCGCGAAACCACTCCCCATCAGCAGCGAGCCCGCGTAGAGCGGATGCCGCAGGTGGGCGTACGGGCCAGCGGTCGTCAGTTCGTCTGTCTTCAGCAGGTAACCGGTCGCCCACAGCCGCAGCGCCTGCCCGATCGAAATCGCGACGAACCCGGCGGCGAAGAGGGCCGGCTCGGGTTGCGCCGCGAACAGCGCCGCCGCGCCAGCCAGATACAGCAATCCCGTCCGCGGCTTCAGCGTCTTCCGCCGAAACGGGTGCCGAAACAGCGGCTTGCGCTTGCTCGGAAGCTCGGTCGCGAAATCGTCCGGCGCCATCGTGCGCGGCATTCTAGCCGGCAATTCGCGTGCAACTCGGGTAGAAAGAGCAGAAAGGGGACGGTCCTCGCCGTGGACGAACCGATGACTTGGGGGACAGACATCTGCCCCGGGGCTGTGCATCGGGGCGCGGGGAGTTCACACTCGCAGGATCCATGGTCGCACCGCCCCCCGCACCGCCTGCCACCGTACTCGAGCTGACGCTCGCAGCCGAGGCGATCCCGCGACTGCGCCGCCACCCGCTGCTCGCCGCGCTGACCGAGGGCCGCCCGCGCCGCAGCCGCGAACGCGCGGTCTACTTCGACACGCCGGACTTCGCGCTCGCGCGGGCCGACCTGACGCTGTGCGTGCGACGCGTCGGTCGGATCGCGGTGCAGACCGTGTCTCGCCTGCGCTCTGCGAGCGCCGCCGAGCCCGCGCCGGTCGACACAGTGCTCGCGAGCGACGCGCCCGACCTCGCGCGCATCCCCGATCCGGAGCTGCGCGCGCGGGTCGCCGAGTGTGTTGCGGGGCGACCGCTGATGCCCGCGTTCGAGGTGGAGATCGCCCGCGAGACGCGCGTGCTCCGCGAAGACGGCAACGAGATCGGCTTCGCGCTCGAAGCGGGCGAAGTGCGGACCGCGCGTGGAGCGGTCCCGGTCTGCACGCTCGCGCTCACCGCACGCGCGGGCGATCCCGGCTATCCCGCGCAGTTCGCGCTCGAGCTGCTCGAAGCGCTGCCGTTGCGACCGGCCGCCGCGCACCCGGCCGAGCGCGCGTGCGAACTGTTGCTTGGCGATGGCGCCCAACCCCACAAGGCCGAGACGGTTGACGTCGCGCCGGACGCGACGCTCGAAGAGTTGCTCGTCGCGGTGATCTCCGGCTGCCTGCGCCAGATCGGCGACAACGAGGCCGCGGCTGCGCTGGGCATCGACCTCGAAGGTGTCCACCAGTTGCGCGTCGGGGTGCGACGACTGCGTTCGGCGCTTTCTTTCTTCGGACCGGTACTTCCCGAGCGACAGCGTATCGCGTTGCGCGAATCGCTGTCATGGCTCGGCCGCGCACTCGGCCCCGCGCGCGACCTCGACGTCTTCGTGAGCGAGTGGCTCGTGCCTGCGCTCGCCGCCCGCGCGGGCGACGCGGTGCTCGCGCGCTTCGATGATGAGGTCCGCACGCAACGCGCGGCGCACTACGAACAGGTGCGCGAGGTGCTGCGCTCCGATCGCTACCCGCGGCTGCTGCTCGAAGTGCGGCGTTGGCTCGCGCGCAGCGCGTGGCGCGAGCAGCCGCTCTCGGCGATGTCTGCGTCGCTGTTCCTTCCCGCGCGCGACTACGCAGCGATGCGTCTCGAACGCCGCCATCGCAAGGCGCGCAAACTCGCGCGACGTATTGCTACCGCGACCCCCGAGCTGCGCCACCAGCTGCGCATCCAGCTGAAGAAGCTGCGCTACGCGGCGGAGTTCACGCAGGGCCTATTCCCGGAGAAGAAGGCACATCGCTACGCAGGCCGCCTCGCCGGCTTGCAGGACGCGCTCGGTGTCGCAAACGACGCGATCGTCGCCGAGCGCATCGCCGGGGAGCTCGCTGAGCGGCTCGGCGCCGGCCCCGATCTGCTGCGCGGCGCCGGCTTCCTCGCCGGCTGGGCCGCCCACGCCGCGGACCGCGAAGTCGCCGCGCTCCCGAGACTCTGGCAGCGCTTCGAAACCGTGGGCCGCTTCTGGCCGAAGCGTTAGTTTGCGCGCCCCATGAAGATCGGACTCGTCGGCTATCCCGGGGCGGGCAAGAGCACCGTGTTCGGCGCCCTGACCGGGCTGCAGGTCGAGGCGCACGGCGCCGGCGACAAGGCGCGCCTCGGCGCGGTGAAGGTGCCCGACGCGCGTGTCGATGCGCTCGCGACGCTCTACAGCCCGAAGAAGAAGACCTACGCGGAGATCGCGTTCACGGATCTTGCGGGTGGACACGGCGAAGGCCTCGACCGCGGCGTGCTGAACGCGATGCGGCCGCTCGACGCGCTCTGCCAGGTCGTGCGCGCGTTTCCGGACGCGGCCGGCGACGCGCCCGATGCGCTCGGCGAGATCACCGGCCTCGCGACTGAGACGATCCTCGCCGATCTCGAGATCGTCGAGTCGCGCATGAAGAAGATCGCGAAGGATCCGGCCGGCAAGGCCGAGCTGCCGCTGCTCGAACGCCTGAAGGACGCGCTCGAATCGGAACAGGCGATCCGCGAACTCGAACTCTCGCCCGAAGAACGCAAGACGATCGCGGGCTATACGTTTCTCACGCAGAAGCCGCTGCTGCTGGTGCTGAACGTCGGTGAGGGGGACGTCTCGAAGCCGCCGGCGGAAGCGGTCGTCGCAGCGGCGCGCGAGCGCGGACTCGGGCTGGTCGTGCTGTCGGGCGTCGTCGAGATGGACATTGCGCAGATGGCCGAGGCCGACCAGACCGATTTCCTCGCCTCGCTCGATCTAACGGAACCCGCAAAGAACCGCTTCATTCGCGGCGCCTACGAGCTACTCGACCTGATCTCGATGCTCACCGCGGGTCCCGATGAGTGCCGCGCCTGGCCGGTCCCGCGCAACACGCCGGCGCCGCGCGCGGCCGGCAAGATCCACTCCGACATCGAGCGCGGCTTCATCCGCGCCGAGGTGGTGTCGTGGCAGGATCTCGTCGCGCTGGGCTCCGAAGCGAAGTGTCGCGACGCCGGCAAGCTGCGCGTCGAGGGCAAGACCTACGTCATCCAAGACGGCGACGTCGTGAACTTCCGCTTCAACGTCTAAGAGGTGCCGGGCGTCAGGTTATTTTTTTGTCAGGTTGTTGGGCGTTCTCGCGCGGGCGCCACGAGCAGGCCGGGTAGCCAATAACCTGACAAAAAAATAACCTGACGCCCGGCACCGTTCAGGCGATTTCCCAGCGCATTGGGGCGCGCTTGATGCCGCCGACGAAGCTGGAGCGGGCGCGTTCGATCGGGCCCGATAGCTCGGCGTGGCGCAGGCGCTTGCGCAGCGCGGCGAACGCGCAGCGCAGTTCGAGGCGCGCGAGGTGGGCGCCGAGGCAGACGTGTTCGCCGACGCCGAAGGCGATGTGGTGATTCGGGTTGCGGTCGATGCGGAAGACGTTGCCGTCGGCGAAGACTTCTTCGTCGCGGTTCGCCGACGGGTAGAAGAGGCAGGCACTCTCGCCCTTCCGGATGACCTTGTCGCGCAGCGGGTAGTCGCGCGTGGCGGTGCGGCAGAACTGGATCACCGGCGTCGTCCAGCGCACGACCTCTTCGATCGCGAGATCGAGCAGGCCCAGGTTCTTCTGGAGCTTCTGCCATTCGCCCGGATTCCCGAGGAACGCGAGCATGCCGCCGGTCATCGCGTTGCGCGTCGTCTCGTTGCCGGCAACCACGACCAGCAGATAGTACGACAGCAGCTCGACGGGGCCGAGCGCCGCGCCATCCACCGCGCCGCCCGCGACGATGCTGACGATGTCGTCCTGCGGGGTCGCGCGGCGCTCGCGCGACAGCGCATCGAAATACTGAAACAGCTCGATGCGCGCCTGGCTCATGGTTTCCTCGGGCGTACCGCGCGAGTACTCGGGATCTTCGGGCGCGATCACCTCGTTGGTCCAGCGGAAGAGCAGACCGCGATCGCTCGCGGGCACGCCGAGCATCTCGGCGATCACCGCGATCGTGATGCGCGCGGAAATGTCCCGCACGAAGTCGCCGCTCGTCTTGCCGACACAATCGTCGAGCACTTCCTGCGTGATGCGCTCCACCTTCGGCGCCCAGTCCTGCACGGCGCGCGGCGTGAAGCGCTTCGCGGTGACGTTCCGGTACTTGCCGTGATCGGGCGGGTCCATGTTCAGCAGATGGCGGATCGTCGCTTCGGGCGGCGGCGGCACGATGTTGTTGAAGACGGCGAGGCGCGGTTCGTTCAGGAACAAGTTCGGCTGCTTCGAAAGCTCGATGATGTCAGCGTGTTTGGTGATCGCCCAGAACGGGTCGAACTCGGGATGCTCGATCCACGCGACCGGATCGTGCTTGCGAAGCCAGGCCCACTCGGTGAACGGATAGCCGTTGCGCTCGTAGTGCTCGGACGAGATCGGGTCGATCTTGCGCGGGTCGAAGGCGGGAACGGAACTCATGAGATCTCTCCGTCGGCGAGCGGGGCGCGCTGCATTCTACTCAGTTCGGAGCGAGCCAGCCCTGCACGGAGAATCCGCCGTCGACATCGGCTTCCGTGTCGAGATCGCCGAAGCGCGCAATGAGTTTCGGGCGCAGCTCTTCGACCGCGCGCTCGATCTGCGCGTCGCTCATCCGCCAGGTGATCGACCAGCTGCGATCCGCGAGACGTTCGAGGATCTGACGCGGGCGGATGCGGCGCGCGAACGCGATGCGGTGGCGCTCGCCGAGCGGCCGCCAACCGAGCTCGAGCGGAAAATCGAAGAAGCGACCGCGCGGCACGCCGGGGTGATCGATCTCGACACGCGTAGCCAGTTCTTCGCGACAGCGCGCCCATGTGTCCTGCGGATCGTCCGCGCCGAGCAGCAGCGGCGCGCCGCGACGCAACACGCGACTGACCTCAGCAAGCGCCTCGCGCCAGCGCGGCACCAGATGGAAAAAGTGCACGCCGAGCACGGCGTCGAAGCAATCAGCAGAGAAGGGCAGTTGCACCGCGTCGGCGCGCGCCACGGCGACGCGACCCGCGCCGCGTTTGGCGATCAGTTGCCCGAGCATCGGCGTCGAGAGATCCACGCCGGTCACGTCGCACACCCGCGCAGCGAGCGGCAGCGCGATGCGCCCGGTACCGACGCCCACCTCGAGCACGCGCGAAGCCGCCCCGAGCCCACCGGCCCGCGCAATCAACGCTGCGACGTCCGTCTCGACGCCGAGCGGAAAGCCTCGCGTCGCGTCGTAGCAGTCGGCCGCGCGATCGAAGACGACGGATTGCGGTTCGTCGCTCATGTTCTCCTCGCCGTCGCGACCCTAACGTAGACTGCGGCCTCCCGGCACCGAGGTCCCGATGCATCGAACCCGTCGCCTCGTCCCGCTCTCGATCGTCGCCGCACTGCTGTTCGGCTGTGCGCAGCCGAAGGCGCCGCTCGTCGCCGCGGCACCCAATCTCGATCCGGTGACGAGCGACCCTGCCGTTGCGGATGCGGCGTTCCCGGCCGCGATCGAGGAAGTCGCGATCCCGAGCGGCGAGTCGTACATGAACGGGATCGTCTACGTCGCGCAGGGAGCGGGCCCGCATCCGGTCGTGGTGCTGTTGCACGGCTATCCGGGCGACGAGCGCAACGGTGATCTCGCACACGCACTACGGCGCGCGGGCTGGGACGTGCTGTTCTTCCACTACCGCGGTGCGTGGGGCAGCGAGGGCAGCTTCTCGTTCTCGAATGCGCTCGAAGACGTGGAGTCGGCACTCGTGGAATTGCGTTCGGCTCCGTTCGCAAGAAAGTTTCGCGCCGACCCGTCGCGCGTTGTGCTCATCGGTCACAGCATGGGCGGCTTCCTCGCGATCATGGCGGGCGCGGAGGATCCGGGCGTGCGCTGCGTCGGGTCGCTCGCCGGCGCGAACCTCGGGCTGATGGGTCACGCTGCCGCCGATCCGAAGCACCGCGCCGATTTCGAGAAGGCGCTCGGCGGTTGGAGCGGCCCGATCCGCGGAGCGTCGGGTAAGAAGCTCACGGCAGAACTGGTCGCGAACGCCGACGCATTCGACACCACGAAGCACGCCGTGGCGCTCGCGACTCGCCCCGTGCTGCTCGTCGGCGGCTCGCGCGACACCGTGACGCCACCGCCTCTCCACCACCAGCCGCTCGTCGCGGCGTTCGCCGCGGCGGGCGCAAAGCAGATGACGAGCGTCGAAGTGGACGCGGATCACGCGTTCTCCGACAAACGCCTCGCGCTCGCCCATGCGGTCGTCGAGTGGATCAGCAAGGAGTGTCGTTAGAATGCGACTCTCGTCTCCAACTCCGAGCCTCGAGGTGAAGTGATGCGTGCCGCCGTGATGCGAAACAAAGAGATCGTCGTCGATACGCTGCCCGATCCGGTGCCTGGCTCCGGCGAGGTGCTGGTGCGCACGCTCGCGTGCGGCATCTGCGGCTCGGATCTGCACATGCTGCGCTACGCGGACAAGATGATGGAGTCGATGCGCGAGACCGGGGCGCCGTTCGTGCCGAACCTGCTCGCCGACGTCGTGATGGGTCACGAGTTCTGCGCCGAGATCCTCGAGTTCGGGCCGAACACGCTGAAGCGGATTGCGGCGGGCAGCCGCGTCGTTTCGATGCCGATCTCGTTCCGCGGCGGCCGGCCGCAGGCGATCGGTTACTCGGAGGACGTTCCGGGTGGCTACGGCGAGCTGATGGTGCTCACCGAGCCACTGCTGCTCGAAGTGCCGAACGGCCTCGCGACCGAACACGCGGCGACCACCGAGCCGATCGCCGTCGGCGTGCACGCCGTCGCGAAGGCGAAGGTCACCAAGCGCGACGCCGCGCTGGTGGTCGGCTGCGGGCCGGTCGGCCTCGCCGTGATCGCGGGTCTGCGACTCGAGGGCGTCGAGACGATCGTCGCGGCCGACTTCTCGCCGATGCGCCGCCGCCTCGCCGAGCACATGGGCGCGCACGTGGTCGTCGACCCCAACGAGAAGCGCCCGATCGATGCCTGGCGCGAAGTCGCCGGTTCGAAGAACGCGGTGCTCTTCGAGTGCGTCGGCGTGCCGGGCGTGATCGACGAGCTGATGCGCGCCGCGCCGCCGCAATCGCGCATCATTGTTGCGGGTGTCTGCATGGAAAACGATTCGATCCGCCCGATCTTCGGCATCAACAAAGAGCTGAACGTGCAGTTCGTGCTCGGCTACACGCCCGACGAATTCGCGCGCACGCTGCGCGCACTCGCCGAGGGCGAGGTCGACGTGGCACCGATGGTGACGGGCACGACCGGCGTCGAGGGCGTCGGCGACGCGTTCCGCACGCTCGCGAATCCGGAGGCGCACGCGAAGATCTTGGTCGAGCCGTGGCGCGCGTGAGCGCCCCATGCCGGAGCTTCCCGAAGTCGAGACCACGCGCCGGCGCATCGCGCCGCTGCTGGTCGGACGGACGATCGACGCTGTCCAGACCACCGCGCCGAGCTATTTCTTCCTGACGCCGCCGGCGGCGCTGCGCCGCGCACTCGGCGGTCGCCGCGTGCAGGCGCTCTCGCGCTTCGGGAAATATCTCGTCGCAGACCTCGACGACGAGAGCCGGCTGCTACTCCACCTCGGCATGACCGGGCAATTGTTCTCGAGCGCAGTCACGAGTCCGCGGCTGCTCCGCGTTTCGGAGCGGGGGATCCTCGCGCCCGAGGCGCAGCAGCGCTTCACGCCCGATGAGCACACGCATCTGCGTCTTCACTTTCGCGATACGGGCCCCGAGGTCTTGCTGCGCGATGCGCGCAAGTTCGGCAAGGTGCTGTGGTTGCCGAAAGGCGCGCGCTCGGAGCGGCTCGATCGGCTCGGCATCGATGCGCTCGAAGCGACCGGCGAGGCGCTGTTCGCAGCAAGCCGCGGGCGCAGCGTCGCGGTGAAGAACCTGCTGCTCGATCAGTCGGTGCTGGCAGGTGTCGGCAACATCTACGCGGACGAGGCGCTCTTCGGTGCGGGCGTGCGGCCGACGCGTCGCGCCGGTCGCGTGACGCGCGCCGAGTACGACCGCATCGCCGACGCGCTGTCCCGCGTGCTGCTGCGCTCGATCGAAACGGGCGGGTCCTCGATCAGTGACTACGTCGCGCCGGACGGCGTGGACGGCGCGTACCAGCACGAACGGCGCGTCTACGCGCGCACCGGCGAGTCGTGTGATGCGTGCGGCACAGCGGTGAAACGCATCGTGCTCGGCCAGCGCAGCGCGCACTACTGTCCGAGCTGTCAGCGATGATGTCGCTCTGCGAACTGCGCCGCGCGGTGGCGATCCTCGATCGCGACTGCGCCGGCGCGCGCGTCGACAAGATCGTGCAGCCGGATGCTCGGCGGGTCGTGCTGTCGCTGTATCGAGCCGGTCGCGGCGACGCGCACCTGCTCTTCTGCATCGAGCCGCAGAGCGCGCGATTGTCGCTGATCGCGTCGCGGCCAGCCGCTCCGCCGACGCCTCCCGGCTTTGCGCAGCTACTGCGCGCGCGACTCGGGGGCGCACGCGTTGCCGGCGCTCGCATCGTCGACGACGATCGCCAGGCCGCGCTGCGCTTCGACGGCGAAGCGGGCGTCTACGAGCTGTTGCTCGCGATCCTCGGTCCGCGCACCAATCTCCATCTGCTCGACGGGGAGGGCCACGTGCTCGGCGCGCTGCGACCGCTAGGCGAGACGCGCCGCGACCTCGCGATCGGCGGCGTTTGGAAGAGTCCCGCCTCGAAGCCGCCGAGCGGGGGCGAAGACCGCTGCGCAGCGGAGCCCGACGAACGCTTCTTTGCGACGCTCGAGGGGCTCGCCGCAGCGCGCGAGGGCGCGCAAGAGACCGACACGCTGCACCGGCGCGCCGATCGCGCGCTGCGCCGCGCGCTTGCGTCGATCGACAAGAAGGTCGAATTGTTGCGCGGCGATGCTGCGGCGGGCGACGCCGTCGCTGCGCTGCGCCACCAGGGCGAGTTGCTGAAGGGTGCCGTTGCCGGGATCAAGCGGGGCGCGCGCGAGGTGCGCGTGCGCGACTTCGCGAGTGGCGAAGACGTCGCGATCGCGCTCGATCCGGTGCTGTCGCCGCGCGACAATCTGGAGGCGCTGTTCGCGAAGGCACGCAAGGCCGAGCGGCGCGCCGAGCGCGCGCTGCGCGAAAGCGGCGAGGTGGAGGCGCGTCGCGCTGCGGCGCTCGCGCTGCGCGCCGAGTTCGATGCGATCCCGGCGGGCGACGTTGCGACGCTCGCTGCGTTTGCGGAGAGACCGGAGGTCGTGCGGCTGCTCGCGCGCTTCGCCGCCGAACCTTCGCTGCCGGCCGTAGCGGCCGCGACGCCGGCTGCGGCGCCGCCCAAACAGCGCATCTGGCGACTCGGCAAACAGCAGATCCCCGCGCGCCTCGTGCCGCGCGTCTATCGCAGCAGCAGTGGACTCGAGATCTGGGTGGGCCGCAGCGACGAGGGCAATGACCTGCTCTCCACGCGGCTCGCACGTGGCCACGACCTCTTCTTCCACCTCGAAGCGTCGCCGGGCAGCCACGTCGTGCTGCGCACCGAAGGCCGCAGCGATCCGCCTGCGGAGGCGGTGCTCGAAGCGGCCGAGATGGCGGTCCACTTCTCGAAGCACCGCAAGGTGACGGAGGCGCAAGTGACCGTGGCGCCGATCAAGGGTGTGTCGAAGCCTCGCGGCGCGAAGCCCGGACTCGTCCATGTGACGGGGGGCAAGTCGCTGCGCTTGCGGCGCGACCCGCGTCGCCTCGAGCGCGTGCTTTCTAGTCGCGCCGACGCGAGCGACGGCGAATAGCGCCGCGCGCGTACCGGCGGGGCTTCGAGACGAGCGCCGCACTCGGCTGCGCTTCAGCGTCCCTTGAACACCGGCTTGCGTTTCTCGCGAATCGCCGCGAGCGCTTCGCGGTGATCTTCGCTCTGGAACGTCACGATCTCGAGCGCCGTCGCGACATCGAAGGCGACGTTCGCGACCGACTTGATCCACTTGTTGACGGCGAGCTTCGTGTAGCGGAGCGCGAGCGGTGCGCCGGCGGCGAGACGGTCGGCGAACGCGCGCGCGGCGTCCATCAGCTCGGCGGCGGGCACGACGCGGTTCACGAGGCCGATGCGTTCCGCGGTCGCAGCGTCGACCTTGTCGCCCGTCAGCAGGAACTCCTTCGCGCGCGCGGGGCCGAGCACCAGCGGCCAGATCGCGGTGCCGCCGTCGCCCGCGACGATGCCGACGCGAACGTGCGGGTCGGCGATCGACGCGGTGTCGGCCATGAAGATCACGTCGCAGAGCAGCGCGATCGAAGCGCCGAGTCCGACCGCCGGTCCGTTCAACGCGGCGACGATCGGCACTTCGACGTCGAGCAGGTCCCAGATCAGCTGCTTACCGTCGCGGCGCAGCGGTTCGAGGTTCTCGAGTCCTTGCAGCTTCGGGAACCACGCGAAGTCGCCGCCGGCGCAGAAGGCGCGGCCGCTGCCGGTCAGCAGCACGGCGCGGGCGTCGCTCTCGCTGCGCAATGTGCGGAACAGCGTGGTGAGTTCCTCGTGCAGCGTCGCGTCGACGGCGTTGAGGTCGCTCTTCGGGTGGTCGATCGTCACCTCGAGCACGAAGCCGCGGCGTTCGACGCGCAGCGTCTCGAAGCGGTGGTCTTCGAGTTTCATAGGATCGAGTAATCGCCGTCGACGGAGAGTAGGGCGCGACCGGCTAGTTCGAGGCTGCCGGCGGAGACGGAGGCGTGCTGCGTGATGACGTGGACGTCGCGGAAGCAGCGCTGGAGTGGACTCGATTGGTAGATCGAGGAGCCACCGCCGAGTTCGTACATGCGGTCGACGGCCTGCGTGGCGCCGCGCACTGCATTCGCGGCGGCGATGCGCACGCGCGCGCGTTCGGCGAGTCCGACGGCGGAGCCCGCCGCTACGGCTGCCCAGACTTCTTCGATCGTCGCGAGCAGGAACGAGCGCGCGCCGCCGAGGGCGCCTTCCGCTTCCGCGACTGCGCTTTGCGCAGCGCCGCGCTCAGCGAGGCGGCGCTGCGCAAGCGCGGGTATCTTGCGCGTCGCGAGCGATTTCAGCTCGTCGATCGCGCGTCGCGCAATGCCGAGCGACACGCTCGCGACGCCCACTGCGAGTAGCCCGAACACCGGAAAGCGGTACAAAACGCCCGTCTCGCGCGGCGTGCCGCTGATCAACGAGACGGCGTGCGCGTCGGGCACGAACAGATCGTGCACCGCAATGTCGTGGCTGCCGGTTCCCTGGAGCCCCGCGACGTGCCAGGTGTCGTGGATCTCGACCTGACTCGCAGGAAAGAACAGCAGCCGGATGTCGGGTCGCTTGCCATCGGGAACCAGTGGGGGCCCGCTCTCGCCCATCACGATGCAGCCGCCGAGCAGTGTCGTGCAGTGTTGGCAGCCGCTGCCGAAACTCCAGCGGCCGTCGGTCTGGAAGCCGCCCGCCACGCGTCGCGCGCGACCACTCGGGGCGAAGACGCCGCCGCTGACCGCGTGCGGCGCGGTGAAGAGTTCGCGCGCGGCGGCGGGTTCGAGCCACGCGGCGAGCGCGCTCGTGGTCGAGGCGATCATCGCGCACCACGCAGCCGAGGCGTCGCCGGCGGCGAGCGTCTCGAGCACGCGCACCAGATCGGCGAGCGGCAACTCGGGTCCGCCGAGTGAACGCGGCACACAGAGCCGGAACAGTCCCGCTTCGTCGAAGGCGTGCACGAAGGGATCGGGCAGCCGCCGCGCACGCTCGATCTCGTCGTTGCGATCGCGCAGCGCAGCGGCGAGTCGCTCGGCTTCCTTCGAGAACGATTCCACGCGGACCTCCGTGCGTCTCGCACCATCATACCCGAGACTGCCGCGGCGATGCGTGCTGCAATGATTTTCCTCGGACGGGTGCTCCTCGTCTTCTGCGTGGTCGAAGGGATCGCGAGTCTGGCCCGCGTCGCGGCGCTGTTCGCGGCGCGCGCCGAACGACCGCTCGCCGAGCGCTTGCACACCGAGTACGACCCGGAACTCGGCTGGGTGAATCGGCCGAACGTGTCACTGCCGGATCTCTATGGGCCGGGTGCGTCGCTGCACACCAGCGCGCAGCGTTTCCGCGGCGAGCGCGAAGTCACGCGCGCAGCACCGCCCGGTCGCGTGCGCGCGATCTGCTCGGGCGACTCGTTCGCGCTCGGCTACGGCGTCGACGACGACGCAACCTGGTGCCATCAACTCGAAGCGCTGGAGCCGCGACTCGAAACCGTCAACATGGGTCAGGGCGGCTACGGCATCGACCAATCGTACTTGTGGTTCCGTCGCGATGGGGCCGCGCTCGAACACAGCGTGCACCTCTTCACATTCATCTTCGAAGACTTCGCGCGGATGGGTGTGACTTCGTTCTTCGGCTACGGCAAGCCGCGGCTGCGACTCGACGGCGACGTTCTCGCAGTCGACAACGTGCCGGTGCCGCGCACTGGCTATTGGGTGCCGTGGCTTGCGCAGAACGCGCATTTCGCGGGTGAGCTGCGCTCGATCCAGATGCTGCGCGGGGTCGCGCGGCGCTTCGGTATTGGAGCGCCCGCGGCGCGCGCGACCAACGCCGACATCCCGGCGCTCGCCGCAGCGGTGTTCGCCGAGCTGGCGAAGCTTCATCGCGACGCGGGCCGCCGCCTGGTGCTCGTCTATCTGCCGATGCAGGAAGAGCGCAGTGATGACTCCACCGCGAAGCTGCGTGCTTTCGTCGCGGGAGAGGCGCAGAGGCAGGGTGTCCCGTTTCTCGATGGCGTCACGGCGTTGCGAACAGTCGCACAGGACGAGATTCCCGCGCTGTTCCTGGCCGAAGCCTCCACGCACTTTCCCTCTGCGGCCGGTCACTACACGGTGCGCGGGAACCGCTGGATGGCGCAGTGGTTGCTCGACTCGCTGCGCGCGCGCGGCGTGCTGGGTCCTTGAGCCGGCGGCCCTCACGCTTTAGCCTGCTCGCTTCGCTCAAAGGAGGACGGGGATCATGACCAAAGTCGTCGGGGACCGGATCGGCTGGAAGCGAATCGTTGCCGTAGTACTCGTGCTGTTCTCGACCGCCACCGTGGTGCGCGCGGAGTCGCGCGAAGCGGTGCAGCAGAGCGCCAAGGCGCTTTTCGGCGCGCTGCCGGCCGAGGCGCCGAACCCGGCCAACCCGATCACGGACGCCAAGGTGGAACTCGGGCGTCTGCTCTACTTCGATCCTCGGATCTCGAAGAGCCAACAGATCTCGTGCAACTCCTGTCACAATCTCGACACCTTCGGCGTGGACAACGAAGCCACCTCGGCCGGGCACAAGGGGCAGCGCGGCGGTCGCAACTCGCCGAGCGTCTACAACGCCGCCTTCCACGTCGCCCAGTTCTGGGACGGTCGCGCCGCCGACGTCGAAGAGCAGGCCAAAGGGCCCGTTCTGAATCCGATCGAGATGGGGATGCCCGACCCCGAACACGTGCTCATCGTGCTCAAATCGATCCCAGGCTACGCGCCGCAGTTCGCGCAGGCGTTTCCGGGCGAGAAGGATCCGATCACCTACGACAACTTCGGCAAAGCCGTGGGCGCCTTCGAACGCAAGCTGACGACGCCCGCGCCGTTCGACGCATTCCTCGGCGGCAAGCTCGATGCGCTCACCGACGCCCAGGTCGCTGGGCTCGCGAAGTTCATCGAGGTCGGCTGCCCCACCTGTCACATGGGTCCCACGGTGGGCGGCCTGATGTTCCAGAAACTTGGCCTGGTGAACGCCTACGAGACCAAGGACCTCGGCCGCTACGAGGCGACCAAGAAGGAGACCGACAAGCACTTCTTCAAGGTGCCGTCGTTGCGCAACAGTGCCGAGACCGGTCCCTGGTTCCACGATGGCAGCATCAAGTCGCTCGACGAAGCGATCCGGCTGATGGCATGGCATCAGCTCGGCAAGAAGCTCGATCCGGCCGATGTCACGTCGATCGCCGCATTCTTGAACAGCCTGACCGGCAAGCCCGACGCAACCTACGTCGCGCTGCCGAAGCCGCTGCCGAGTGGACCGAACACGCCGAAGCCCGACCCGAGTTGACGAGCGTCTGAGCGGGGACGTGAGCGGGGACGTTGGTTGCGTGAGTTGCGTCGCCTTCCGACGCTCCCGCGTAGCGAGCCGACAGCGAGCGGCGAGACTCTTCGGGCCAGCCTATGGTCCGCGCCGCTCATGGGATCCCGCGCCCGCGCTGTACTCGTCGTTGCGTTCGTCTCGGGCGCAGCCGCGCTGCTCTACCAGGCCGTCTGGCTGCGCTGGTTCCAGTTGCTGTTCGGCAGCACCGCGTATGCGGCGTCGGCGACGCTAGCGGCGTTCTTCGCCGGACTCGCACTCGGCTCGGCCGTATTCGGTCGCGTTGCGAGTCGCGCGACGCGGCCGCTCGCGGTCTACGCGGCGATCGAGGTGGGCGCGGCCGCACTCGCGCTCGCGGTACCGCTGGTGTTCCGTCTCTATGACCCGATCTACGCGGCGCTCTACGAAGATTTGATCGGGCGGCGCGGCGTGTTCGTCGCGCTGAAGTTCGCGCTGGCGTTCGTCGCGATGCTGCCGCCTGCGTTCCTGCTCGGCGGAACGTTGCCGCTGCTCGCGACCGCCTTCGTCGGAGACGGCGGCCGCCTCGGTCGCGCCGGTGCTCAGCTCTACGCGGTCAATACGCTGGGCGCCGCGCTGGGAAGCGCCTTGGGTGTGTTGGTGTTACCAGAGTGGATTGGCGTTCGCGGCACCTATGCGGTCGGCATCGGCCTGTCGCTGGCGGCCGCCGCGGGCGCGTTCGCGCTCGCGCGCGATGGCGCCGGCTTTCGCGCCGCCGCCGCATCCATCGATTCATCGCACGCGACCGTGCGCGCCTCGCGCTCGCTGCTCACGGTCGCCTTCGCTTCCGGCTTCGGGACGCTCGCGCTCGAAGTGCTGCTGATCCAGGCGCTCGCGCAGGTGCTCGATCACTCGGTGTACTCGTACGGCGCCGTGCTGGTCGTCGTGTTGCTCACGCTGGCGGCCGGCGCGTCGCTCGCGGCGGCCAGCGCGGGACGCATCGCGCCCGCGCGACTGCTCGGCGCCGCGCTCGCGTGCGAAGCCGCGCTGCTCTTCGCGTTGCCGGCTGCCACCTGGGCTCTGCACGATGCGGGACTCGGTGGGCCCGGTCGCCTCGGCGGTGGCTTCTTCGCGGCCATCGCACTCGGCGGACTGCCGCTGCTCGTCGGCGCCTTGGTGCTGCCGCTGACGTTTCAACTCGCAACTGGTGGATCCGTCGGCCGGCGCATCGGGGGCTTGCTCGCTGCGAACACGCTGGGCGGGATCCTCGGGTCGCTCGCGGCGAGCTTCGTGCTGCAGGGCGGCCTCGGTCTGTGGCTCTCGCTCGCCGCGGTGGGCGCGGGCTACGGCGTCGCGTCGCTGCTGGCTGCGGGATCCGTGCGCGAGCGCGGTCTGCGCGCGGCTTTCGTCGCAATCGCAGCGCTGCTGATCTTCGGCTCGAGGATGAGTCCGCAGCGCCTTCCGGTCGTGGCGCTCCCGGCGGGCGACCGGCTCGTCGCGTACGCCGAGGGCGCCAGCGGCGTCGTCTCGGTGATCGACGGCAGCTTCGGTCGCCGCATGAAGCTGAACAATCACTACACGCTCGAGGGCGCCGGTCGGCTGCTCGCGGGCAAGGCGCGCGCGGGTCACTTGCCGTTGCTGTTGCACCCGGCGCCGCGTCGCGTCGCGTTCGTCGGCTCGGCCACGGGCAGCACGGCGGGCGCCTCGGTGCTGCATCCAGTGGAGCACATCGATCTGATCGAGATCGTGCCCGAGGTGCACGCGCTCGCTGCGCAGTGGTTCGCCGAGACGAACCACCATGTGCACGCCGACCCGCGCACGCGCGTCGTCGTTGAAGACGGACGCAACCATCTGCGCGCGACGCGCGAGCGCTACGACGTCATCGTCGCCGACTTGTTCTCGCCGTGGAATCCAGGCGTGGGTTCGCTCTACACGACCGAGCACTTCCGCGCCGTGCGCGATCATCTCGCGCCCGGCGGCCTGTTCTGCCAATGGCTGCCCGCCTACCAGCACAGTCCGGAGACCTTCGACATGGTGGCGGCCACCTTTCTCGACGTGTTCCCGAATGCGCTGGTGTTTCGCGGGGATCTCTATGCGCGCACGACGCCCCGCGTTGCGCTGATCGGCTTTCGCGACGCGCCGCCGAGCACGCTGCAGGTGGAGGCGCGCATCCGCGAACTCGCCGCGGCCGGCGTCACCGATCTCTGGGTCACCGATCCGCGCGCGTTCTTCCTGCTCTACGTCGGGCCACTCGCGGCCAGGGCCGAGCAATTGTCCGGTGTCCCGCGCAACACCGACTCCCGCCCGCGTTTCGAGTTCCTAGGCGGGCGCGTCACGCTCGCGAGCCGGCAGGCATTCCTGCGCGATCACTGGCCCGCATTCGCCGATTCGCTCGCGACCGCGGATGGCGCGGGTGCGCCCTTCGCGAGCCGGATCGAAGCGGCGCGCGCCGGCGCGGCGCTGGTGCGCGCCGCGGCGCTCTACGTCGAACACCGAGATGCGGAGGCGCAGGAACAGCTCGGTCGCCTCCGATCGCGCGTCCCACCCGAAGTGCTGAACGCGCGCGATCCTTCGATCTCGGAGCTCTGGATGTCCCGCTAATCCCGCGTAGCGAGCCAACGGCGAGCGGCGAGGATCATCAGGACAGGTCGAGATCGCCGCGGCGGGCGAGTTCGAGGAAGACGCGCACCACGTTCGGGTCGAACTGGGTGCCACTGCCGGCTTCGACGCGGCGGATCGCTTCGTCGCGCTCCACCGGATCCTTGTAGCTCGAAGCGCTCGTCATCGAGTCGAAGGCTTCGGCGAGGCCGATGATGCGCGATTCGAGCGGAATGGCGTCGCCGGCGACCTGCTCCGGATAGCCGCTTCCGTCGAACCACTCGTGATGATGGAGCACGAGCGGAGCCACCTCTTCCCAGAGCTGGATCGGCGCCAACATCCGGTGGCCGAGGGTCGGGTGCTGACGCGCGATGCGAGGCTCGTTCATCCGCTGCGGGTCGATGCGGAGCATGCCGATGTCGTGCAGCAGCGCGGCGAAGTGCAGGCGCTGGCGGTGCGCCTCGTCGAGCCCCAGTTCACGACCGATGCGGTTCGAAAGCTGCGCGACGCGTCGTGCGTGGCCCGACTGCAAGTCCATGTGCGTATCGAGCGCCGCAACCAGGATGTCTGTCATGTGCGTAAAGAAGTTTCGCTGCGAATCCACCAATTGCGCGCGTCGCGCCGCGACCGAGCATTGCTGCGCCAGCGTCGTCAGCGAGCGCAGATCCGCCGGCTCGAGCGTTCGTCCGGGCGCGGCGAGCACCGCGATCGCGCCGATGCCCTCCACCGGAATCAAGACGCCAGCGCCGTACGCGTCGCTCCGCGAGCGTGCAGCTCCCCACACGACGGCGCGTCCCTCGGCGAGCGCCTGGGCGAGCAGATCGCCGAGCCGCGCTTCGAGCGGCGTGAACAGCGCGCGATCGCCGACGGCAGCTTCCAGCTTCGGCGCCCCGCCCTTCGGCATCGTCACGAAGAACGTCGCCTGTGCTCCGGCGAGTCGGTGCGCGCAGTTGGTGGCGGCCGTCGAGACTTCGGATTCGTGCGACGCGGCGGCGAAGCGCGCGGAGGCTTCGAGCAGCGCTTCGAGACGCCGGTTGTCGACGCGCATCCGCGCGACGGTCTGCGAAGTCACGCGGCGAAGCAGCAGGAAAGCGCCAGCCGAGAGCAGACCGATCGAGAGCGTGAGCGCCACCAGCCCCAGGCTCTGGGGCCCTGTGGGTGTCGCGGGCAGCACGTACTCGCTCAGCACATAGGCAAGCGCAATGAACGGCACGACGGCGCCGAGGAAGTAGGCGACGAAGGCCGCCCGATCGAGCGGCTGGGAGAAGATGGACAGCTGATGGGTCGAAGGACGCATCCCAGGGCGCTCCGCGCTATGCGCAGAGCGCGCTATCGGCGGGATCTGCCGAGCGCTGAAGCGACCACGACTCTGGGGGGGGGCGGCCCCGCTCAGAACGTGTAGCGGATCGTCAGGTTCATCTCGTCGCGCTCGCGGAGCGCGGTGAGGCCGTTCTCGACGGCGTCTTGGTAGGCATTGTGGCCGACGCGGTTCAGGCCCGGGCGGATCTCATTGATGGGTGCGTCGCGGAGTTGTTGGTGCCCCCAGAAGACGTTCACGCCGATCGCTGCCGAGAGGTTCTCCGTGAAGCGGTACGTGATGGACGGCAGCAGTGCGCCCGAGCCCGAGTTGAAGTCGTAGACCAACGTCGTGAACAGCATCAAGCGGTCCTGGTGGTAGCCGGTGAAGGCGGTCAAGGTCGCGAGCACGTTCAGCGGTCCGTTCACGTTGAAGTTCTTGCCGTAGTCGGGGATGTACTGGAAGAACCACTGCGAGTTGAAGAAGAAGGTGCGGCCCTGGTTCAGGAAGTTGATGAAGGTCGGGCGGTCCACCGAGACCGTGAGGTTCAGCGTGTCGACGTCCGAGATGCCGTCGTACTCGTCGTTGTTCAGGAACACCTGCTTGCTGATCCAGGTCGCCTCGACGCCCCAGTTCGTCTTGGTGTGATCCTCGCCGAAGTCGAATGCGAAGCCCAGCACGTTGCGCTTGTTGTAGTCGAGCACCAACTCGCCACTCGAATGCCAGACGAAGTCGCGCCGGCCGAAGTTGTTGTTGGCGGCCGCGCGCACCGAGTTGCGCCGCACGCCGATGCTGCTGAGGAAACCGCGGATGTTCTCGCACAGCTGCGGCTTGCGGATGCCGCAGGCGACGGCCGTCACACCGTTGACCGCGGCCGGATTGACGCCGGGCCGGACCTGGCCGACCTGCGGCGAAGCCGGGTTGTTGATCACGCCGAGCCCGTACGGATCGAAGACGTCGAACTCCGACAGCGTCGGGGCGTACGGGTTCTGCGGCCTCGCGCCACCCGTCGCGAACAGCATCAAGAAATTGTGCGAGACGGCGGCCAGCTCGTTGGCGAAGCGCTGACCGTTCAGCGGATTGGTGAGCACGAACGCGTTGCGCGCGCGTGTCACCGTGACGTCCGGGACGCCGTCCCGGTTGGCGTCGATGGTCGCCACATCGCCGAGGTTGCAACCAGCGGGGCCCGGCCCGGTGCAGCCGTCCACCAAAGAGTTGTAACCCGGGTCGTTCGGGCCGAGCGAGCCGGGCAGGAATTGCAGCTGGCCGTTCGCGAATACGGTGGCCACCGGGCCGCCCACGAAACCGACCGTGCCCGGGTGCACGATGTTGGTGTCCGTCAGATCGTATTGATCGACGCTGCCGCGCGTGCCCTCGAAACCAGGCCACGACTGGATCACGACGCTCGCATCGGCGTTCAGGAAGTCGACGCCGTCGATGTCGCAGTCGGACTGGTAGAACGGCCCGCAGCCGAGCAGCGCTTCCTGTTCGGGCGTGAGGCTGGCGCCGAGCGCGACCGAGTAGCGGGCTGGGTTGTTGACCGAGGGATTCTGGAACGGGCTGCCGCCGCCGTCGCTGAAGGCCCCGAGGTTCGCGCCCCCCGGGATCAAGCACGGCCGAGGCGCGCCCGTGACCTGCGTGCCGCAGTCGCTGAGATCGACGTTGAGGGCGCGGAACGTCGGGGCAACCGCGTTGAAGCAGCTCTGGCTCTTCGTCTCCGTCGTCCCGATCACCAGCGTACACAGGAATCCGTTGTTGAACGCGGACAGCGCAGCGGAGGAACCACTGCCGGCCATCAGCGCGGATGCCCCCATCGCCACGGTAGAGATCGCCGCGCCCGGGCCTTCCTTTCCGCCCAGCGCGACAAAGCCGCACAGCGCAGGATCGACGTTGTTGCCGGCGGTGCCGCACAGCATGTTGGCGAGCGCGAAGGCGGTGAGATTGGCCGCGTGGTTCTGGAGCGCGTCGGCCTGCTGGGCCGTGTCGATCACCAGGTCGCCGGTCTGCCATAGCGGGTCGCCGCGCTGGACGAGCAAGTCCGGGCTGCCCTCTGGGGTGGAGTTGGCGAGGCGCAGCGGATCGCCTGCATCGTCCACCAGGACCGGGTTGGCGGTGCCGAGACAGGCGGATTCCGTGCCATTCGTGCACGGACCGTGGTTGCCCGCGCGGCGCGGACGCCCCGAGTTCGGATCGACGTTGTGCTCGTAGGTCGAGATCCGCTCCGGGTGCGGGAAATCGTCGTAGCCGTAGAAGTCCGAGAGCTGGAAGCTGAACTTGCCATAGCGCCACTCGACCCGCGCGCCGCCTTCGAGCCCCGAGATGTCGTCCCACGGCGAAGGTGGTTTGTTCTGTCCCGCGAGCCCGGCGCCCGAGAAGCCGTGTGCGAAGTAGCCGAAGCTGATGCCGCAAACCAACTCGACCGCGAAGGGTTCGCCGCAGCGACCGAGATCGGCGGGCTCGAAGTCGTCGAGATTGACCGCCAGCTCGAGTCGCACGTCTTCGATCTTGCCGAAGTTGTAGAAGGACCAGGTTCCGCGCGCCGCCCACAGCGCGATGCGCGACTCCTCGAGCGACGGTATCGACGCCAGCGCGAAATCCTGCGGGTTTAACTGATCCGTGTTGCGGAACAGCTCCGTCTTGCCCCAGACGATCGCCTGCTTGCCGAGGCGCAGCCACAGCCGGCCCTCGAACATCTCGATGTCCGCGTATGCCTCCTTCAGCTCCTTCTCGTCCTGCTGGCTCGATCCGCGGTTCCACGCGAGTTCTTGCTGGCTGAAGTTCTGATCGATGGAATCGAGGTGCCCGCTGTTGATCTCGCGGACCAGCGCCGAACTCGGCACGTAGATGCCCTGCGCGGCGGTTCTGGGTGCACGATCCGTAATCGTGTAGAACGGGGCCGACCGGTAGGGCAAGTTGCCGCGACCGGTCGGGACGATGATCGGCACGCCCGGCGCACCCGGGCAGCCGGTGTCTTCGGGTGGGTTCGAGTAGCGCGGATTCACGCACTCGTCGCCGGTGTTCGGGATTCCGTCGACGCCGGCCAGCACGGAAAGGAACTCGTTGCGCGAGAACGGATTCCCCTTGTAGCGCAGCGACCCGATCTCATTGATCTCGCAGTCGGGGTTCCAGGGCCCGATGATGTCGAAGACCTGGCCGTTCTCGCCGCCGCGCGAGTTGCGCACGCCGAACTTGCAGCGCTTCAGGAACGTGTCGAAGTAGTGGGACGGAGGGTCGTCGCTGAGACCCGCGAGCAGCGGCTCGAACACCTGGTTCGGGCCGTCGCCGTTTCCGAACAGGCTGACGAGGCCGGGGACCTGAGAGAAGGGCAGCGGTTCGTGCAAGTGGCGCGACGGCGTGTTTCGAAATGCGAGTGTGTAGTTGTTGCGATCGACGTTCGACGCCAACCGGGTGTCGCCGTTCTGCAGCGTTCCGGTGAAGCCCGCGTTGTCGCCGTTGATGAGCCGATTCGGCAGCCGCTCGGCGCGGTCGCCGTAGGTGTTGACGGACGGGAAGATCCCGCAGGCGCGCGTCCACACGCAGTCGTAACGAACCTCGGCGCGCACGTAGAATTCGAGGATCTCGATCGGGCCGACGCCATTCGGGAATGGCTTCGCTTCCAACTCGACGTTGGCGATGTTGTACCACTGGGCGAGGTCCCACTGTTCATTGACGTTCAGGTTCTTCGCGAGCGTGCGAATCTGTGTGGCGGCGTAGCCGTGCACTTCGAGGCGCCCGTCGAAGAACGTGAAGGCGCGCGCAGGCGCCGCTGCGAGCAGCAGCAAGACCCCGGCGAGCCAGGCCGCCAGTACACGAGATCCCATTCGGCCGTGGAGCTCGTGCACTTAGATCCCCCTTGCGCGCAGGCGATCGCGAACGCCATTCGCGCCGGCACGTGCCCGACGAACGGCCGCCACCCTCCGCACGGTCCGGCATGATGGCAGCTTCGAGGCTCCGTCTACAATGAAAAAACGGGGATGCGCGGCTCGTTCAGCTCGCGTCGTCGTAGCGGATCCCGATCACGGTGAAGGTCACCCGACCCTTGGGTCGCTCGACGGTGATCTCGTCACCTGGGCTGCGACCGAGCAGTGCGCGGCCTAGCGGGGAGTCCATGCTGATGCGACCCGCAGCGACGTCGAACTCGTCGGGGCCGACCACCTGGTACTCCGTTTCAGTGCCCGCCTCGTCTTCGACGGCGACGTAGGCTCCGAAGAAGACGCGACCCGCCTGGGCCGGGTCGGGACGCACGATCTGGAGCTCGCCCACCCGCTTGGTCATGAACTCGATGCGCCGGTCGATCTCGCGAAGCCGCTTCTTGCCGTAGATGTACTCGGCATTCTCCGAGCGGTCGCCCTGCGCTGCGGCCGCGGCGACTTCGCGGGTGACGCGCGGCCGTTCGACGCGCAGCAATCGCACCAGTTCCTGCTGCAGCACGCGGAAACCCTGCGCGGTGATGTAGCGTTTCCGACCTGCGTCGTTCGGCACGCCGGCAACTTGGCGTGCTTCGCGCCGCTCGTCTACACCCATTCTCCTTCCAACGAGAGGGCCGCAGTGGCACACCGCGTCGTTGAGGAAGAGCTGCGCCTGCTCGAGCAGGTGCGCGACGCACTGGCGCAGGTGCCACCGCGCGATCGTGCGGCCGAGGACGGCCTGATTCGCGAGCTCGAGCGCATCCGCGAACTGCTGGTGAGCGGCGAGGAGCAGAAGGATCACCAGGCGCTGCTCGAGCAATGGGATCGCGGTAGCGCGTTGCTGCGGCAGCTCCGCGCCTCGCGCGAGGCGCCCGAGGTCGATGCCGCGTCGCCTTACTTCGCGCACCTGCGGCTGCGCGAGAACGACCGCGAGCGCGACGTCTGCATCGGCAAGGCGACCTGCATCAAGAGCGGCGTGCGGGTGGTGGACTGGCGGCACGCGCCCGTCTCGAAACTCTTCTACCGCTACGAACAGGGTGATTGCTACGAGGAAGAACTCGGCGGGCGCGTAGTCGTCGGCGAAGTCGTCGCGCGTCGCACTGTTTCGATCCGTGACGCCGTGCTGGAGCGGATCGATGCGCCCGAGGGAAGCTTCGTGCACGGCGCGACGGCGTGGACGGCGACGGCGGCGCGCGGGCCGCGCCTGTCCGGTGGCGAAGGGGCCGCCATGCGTGCGTATGCGCTCGGCGCTCCGGCGGAACGCCGGCTCGGCACCGACCTCGAAGGTGTGCGGCGTCGCATCGACAAGCATCTGCCCGATATCGCAGGCCTGCTCGATCCCGAACAGTTCGATGCGATCGGCCGCCCGGGTCCCGGTTTCCTGGTGGTTCGCGGCACGGCGGGCTCCGGCAAGACCACGGTCGCGCTGCATCGCATCGCGTATCTCGCATACCAGGATCCGGAGATCGACGCGCCGACGACGCTCTTCCTGACGCTTTCGCCGGCGCTGCGTGACTACGTCTCGCACGTGCTGCCCGGTCTCGGCGTATCGAAGGTGCGCGTGCTGACCTTCCCGGAATGGGCCGAGCAGCAGGTGCGGCGGCTCTTCCCGGTGCTGCCGCGCGAACGGCGTATGGACACGCCCGATTTCGTGCGGCGCCTGAAGCTCCACCCGGCCCTCGAGTTCGCACTCGCCGAGCAGGTGCGGACGACGCCGGGTCCGAGCACGGTCGCGCAGGCCGTGGACGACTGGGCGAGCGTGCAGACGAACCTCGCGCTGCTCGAGGCCGTGCTGCTTCCGCATCCGGCGAATGTGCTCTCGTTCGCCGAGTTGCGGGCGGCAACCGACTGGTGTCGCGTGCGCAACGAAGAACTGATGGCGTTCCTGGCAGGGGACGCCGAATCGCCGGCAGCGCTCGACGCCGAGGACGACGCGCTGCTGCTGCGTGCCTGGCAACGCCGCGCCGGCCCGCTGCCCGAGCGGCCCGGCATCCCGTTGCGTTATCGGCACGTCGCGGTCGACGAGGTGCAGGACTTCTCGTTGCTCGAGCTGCGCGTGATCCGCGACTGTCTCTCGGATGCGCCGAGCATGACACTAGCTGGCGACACGCAGCAGCAGACCGCCGCGCACGCGGGCTCGAGTTCCTGGGCCGAACTGCTGGGCGGCCTCGAGCTGCCGGCGCCCGAGCTGCGCACGCTGCGCGTCGCCTACCGATCGACGCGCGAGATCGTCGCGTTCTCGCGGGCGGTGCTCGGCCCGCTCGCCGAGGACGAGCCGCCCGAGGTGCTGCGCAGCGGTCCGCCGGTGGAGATCTTCCCGTTCACCGATGCGGGCGCGTGCGTCGCGTTCCTGTCGGAGGCATTGCGCCGTCTCGCCGAGGAAGAGCCGCTCGCCTCGGTGGCCGTGCTGACACCCAGCAGCGAGATCAGCGCACTCTATGCCGAAGGGCTCGAGCAGAGCGAAGTGCCGCGGCTGCGCCACGTCGTGGGCGGTCGCTTCGCGTTCGCTCCCGGCGTCGAGGTCACCGAGATCGAGCAGGCCAAGGGACTCGAGTTCGACTACGTCGTGCTCGTCGAGGTGTCGGCCGCGCATTTTCGGGAGACCCCAGCGAGCCGGCGGCTGCTGCACGTCGGTGCCACGCGCGCCGTCCATCAGCTCTGGGTGACGACGACCAGCGCTCCATCGCGGCTGTTGCCGGTCGCGATCTGAGCGACCCCCCTGGGTCGTAAGGGGCTCTTCATCTGCTGAGACTTTCAGGTCACAGGGCCCCGAGGGGGTGTTCTCTCGCGGCCTTTCAGCGTGGGAAAGAGCCCGCGATGTCTCGGAGCCCCGGCCTGGGCTCATCGGTCCCTGCCGATGCATCCGCTAGGCTCGTTCATCGTGTCGTCCCCCCAAAGGCGGAGGAGCGCAATGAGCATCGTGACCCGACCCAATCGGCGCAGAGAAACAGTTCGGAGCCTGGTCGCCGCCATCGCGGTTGGCCTGTTCGGGATTCTCGCGTTGGCTCCGCCCGGCCAAGCCGCCGATCTGTCCGAGCTGTTGCGCAGCTTCAAGCAGAAGCAACAAGGTACGGCGCCGGCCAATGCGGCGCCCCCGCTCTCGCGCGAAGAAGCCGCGAAGATCTGGGACGCGTTCCTCACCGCGGTCGTGAAGCGCGCGGGCGAGGACTCGGGACAAGAAGAGCTCCGCGATGATCTGCTCGCGCTGCTGCTCGACCAGCGCTACGAGATCGTCGCCACGCTCGCGAAGGCCACCGTCGACGGCCCGCCGTGGTTGGCCACACAGTTCGGCTCGTCGTGGGAGCGCCTCGGTCCGTTGCTCGATCGGGTCGCGACGCAGCTCCCGCCCGAAACCGCCGCGAAGTACCAGCGCTTCCTGGAGGGCGGACGGCTGCTCGACGCCGCGCGTGCGAGCGGTTGGTTGGACGAGAACAGTGCTGCGCCCGCGAAGTTGCGCGAACTCGCCCAGGCGATCCTCCCGCATGGCTCGCCCGATCCGCTCGCGTACGACACCGCCGTCGATCCGCAGCTCCGCGCGATCTTCGGCTTCGGGGAGCCGCTGCCGGCCGTCGAGGCGAGTTCGCTGCTCGGAGCGATTCCCAGTACCGGCCTCGGGTTCGGTCCGCTCGCGCTTCTCGCGCGCATTGCCGAGGGCGCCGGCAATTGGCTGGTGCCCACCGCGAACGCTGCTGCCTCGGGCTGGGACTGGCACCAGCTCGTCACGCGGCTGAACAACTGGGTGCCCGCCGGGCAAAGCGAGCTGCGCGAGTACCTGCCGATGGTGCGCGAGATGCTCGATGGTACCGCACGCACGCTAGCGGAGCGCCGGCTGCCTCCCGAGCACTTCGAGGTCTACCGCAATCTGGTCGTGACGACGGCCTGGCAGGAGAGTTGCTGGCGCCAATACGAGAAGCGCGCCGGCCGGGTCGAGCCGGTGCGAGGCCCCGGGCCGTCGATCGGTCTGATGCAGGTCAACGCGCGTGTGTGGCGGGGCGTCTACGATACCCGCGGCGTCACCACCGATATCGGGTACAACGCCCGCGCCGGCGCCGAGATCCTCTACCACTACATGCGCAAGCACGCGCTCAAAGGCAAGGAGCACATGGCGCCCGGCGGTGAGGACAACCTCGCCCGTGCGAGCTGGGCGGCCTACAACGGTGGGCCCGGCCATCTTCGTCGCTACCGCAAGGTGGAGACGTCGCCGCATCTGAAGGCCGTCGATACCGAGTTCTGGCAGAAGTTCCAGGCGGTGGAGCGCGATGACGAGTCGGCGTTCTTCTCCTGCGCCGTGAAGGGCTGAGCTTCTCGGAGCCGAGCGGGGTCCTTTGAGCGGCGTCGCGCAGGCGCTACTCGCGGCGCTTCTCTTCGGGGCTTCGACGCCAGCGAGCAAGTGGCTGCTCGCGACGGTGACGCCGCTGCAACTGGCAGGTCTGCTCTATCTCGGTGCGGCGCTGGGCACCGCGCTTCCGTTCTTCCGTCAGCGCGGGACGCTGCGCGCGATGGGCCGTCGCAACGCGCTGCGACTGCTCGGTGCGATCGCGCTCGGCGGCATCGTCGGTCCGGTGTTGCTGCTCGTGGGACTGCGCGCGTCTTTGGCTGGTTCCGTCTCGCTGCTGCTGAATCTGGAGTTGGCCGCGACGGCCGTGCTCGGCGTGCTGCTGTTTCGCGAACCGCTCGGTCCGAAGGGGTGGCTCGGCGTCACCGGCGTGGTGCTGGCGGGCGCGCTGGTATCGGGGAGCGCGGGCTGGCCCGGGATCGTCGCCGCGCTGTGGGTAGCGGGTGCTTGCGTCTGCTGGGGACTCGACAACCACCTGACCGCCCGCATCGACGGCATCACGCCGGCGTCGAGCACCTTCTTCAAGGGAGCGATCGCGGGAACCACCAACCTCGTGCTCGGTCTCGCGATCGCGCCGTTTGCGGCCTCAGCCGCGACCGCAGCGGCCGGTCTCGCGGTCGGGGCGCTCTGCTACGGCGTGAGCGTTGCGCTCTACATCGCGTCCGCGCAGCAACTCGGCGCGACGCGCGCGCAGTCGCTCTTCGCGGTTGCTCCGTTCGCGGGAGCCGTGCTCGCGTGGGCCGCACTCGGCGAACCGATCAGCGGCGCGCAACTGGCCGGCGCCACGGTGCTGATGGCGGCAGTTGCTGCGGTCGTTCGATCGCAACACGAGCACGACCACGTCCACGGCGAAGCCGAACACGTACACACCCACCGCCACGACGACGACCACCACCACCACACGCATCCCGGGCTCGCACCCGATACGCAGCACAGTCATTGGCATCGCCACGAGCCGCTCGCACACGCGCACCCGCATTGGCCCGACCTGCATCACCGGCACGAACACCATCATTCGTGATGGGGCTACGACGATCGCGAAAGGAACCAGAGCGAGATCCAGCCGGCGATCAGCGCCACGCCGCCGAGCGGTGTCACCGGGCCGAGCCAGCGCCACGATCCGAGCACCAGCCCGTAGATCGAACCGGAGAACAGCAGGATGCCGGTAGCGAAGAGCCAGGGCGAAGCGCCGAGCGAGCGCTCGGTCGCGGCGCCGTAGAGGCCGAGCGCGAGCAGCACCACCGCGTGAAAGAGCTGGTAGTGGACGGCGGTCTCCCACGCCGAGAGCTGTTCCGGCGTGAGGCGACTGCGCAATGCATGAGCGCCGAATGCGCCGAGCGTGACACCGAGCACTCCGAACACGGCTGCGATGCGGATCCACATGGCGGCCGATGATAGCCGCGGATGGTTTGCTGACGCAGTGCGAGAGATCCTTTGGGGCGGAGATTGCCGACAATCGCGATGAGGCTGCCGCTCGCGATCGCGCGAAGGCGCTAGCGCGTTCGACGGCGGAGCGTGTGCGAGGGACTCTCGCCGAAGAGCTTGCGATACTCGACTGCAAAGCGGCCGAGATTGCCGAAGCCGAGGCGCAGCGCGACCTCCGTGACGCTCGCCCGCGCGTCGCAGCGGAGCGCGCGCCGCACCTGATGCAGCCGGCGCAGGTGCAGAAAGCGGATCGGGCTCATTCCGTAGAGCGACTGAAACGCGTTGCGCAGCGTTCGCTCGCTGACTCCAGCCGCGTCGCAGAGATCCGAGACATAGATCGGTGTGTCGAGCTTCTCGGCCAGCGCATCCTCGGCCCGGCGCACGACGCGCGTGTGCGAGATCATCGAAACGTCGGAACTCCTGCGCTCGCCCTGCGGATCGAGCGCGCATACCGCTGCGGTCAGGATCGACGCTTCGAGCGAACGTCGCGTCGCAACAGAGTCGAACACGTGCGGCGCGGCTTCGGCGACGAGAAATGCCTGCTGTAGCGCGTCGCGCAGCACGTCGAGCGCAGCGGGGCTTCGCTCGAGGAACGCGACGTCTCCAATGGGCTGCGCGGCTTCGACGCCACGCAGCCTGCGAGCCGCGTCATCCAGCAGTGTGGATTCGCAGAGCAGCGACGCCCACACCATGCCACCAGTCGTGCGTCCGACGTGCTCGAAGCCGGGCCGATACGACAACAGCGTGCGTTCGTCCACCGCGCGGCCGTGCCAGAACGTCGCGCCCGAGCTTTCGAGTTGGAGCACGAGCGCGCAAGAGCCGGGTGGACCGCTGGTGCGCGTCGCGTACGGCACGTTCTCCGATCCGCGCATCAGCACGAGCCGGTCGAGTGAGACGCGCAACACCTGCGCCTCGATCGGGAGTGATGCGAGTTGCAGAACCTCGCATTCGAGCACGCCGTTCGATGCGGAGAACTCGTCGAAGTCGCGAAACTTCATCGAGGCTACGCGCGGCTCGGTGTCGGTGAGCGGATGCGACAGGGAACGATCCTTGGGAATTGCTGCAACCCATACGGTTAGCCGGTTTGGCTGCTGGAAGCGAGGTTCGTGGCGGCTAGACTCACGCGTCCCGCTGGCGGCTGTGAGGCGTTCCGGGTGTCATCGGCTTGGAGCGAGGCGTCGTGAACGAGGCAGATCGCGGTGTTCGTGCGTGGCTTGTATTGGATGCGATGGCGCTCGCGGCGTTTGCCTGCGCTCTCACGGGTCCGGCGGCCGCGCAGCAGACGACCGAAGAGTTCGACAAGCCGGTCGTGTTGCACGCGGTCGACACCGCACCCGCAAAGTTGCTGCTCGGTCCCGGCTTTCGCGTCGAGGATGCCGTACCGACCGACGGGCTCACCGCGCGCTTCACGATCCGCTCGGAGGTGGGCGTGTTCGAGGCCTGGGGCGTCGAGTCACTCGCGCTGCGCGTCGCCGAGATCCCGGCGATCCGACTGCTCGATGAAGCCTGCCGGTCGGATGCGTTCGCCCGCGCCGCAGTCAACACGGCGGCGCGTCCGCTGCAGCCCGAAGGCAGCGGACTCGAGCGATTCTTCGCCGAAGCGCCGGGTGCCGAACGCGTGCCGCTTCCGGTGGAACACGAGAAGGAGCTTCGCGATGTCGCGCGACGGCTCGGCGTCGACCCGTACACCTCGAACCCGCTGCTCGCCGCGCGACTCGATCAGCTCGCCTGGGTCGCTGCTGCGAGCCGCGTTGGCGTCGGCGCGCTGTTGCCGACGGCGGCGCCCGCGACGATCGCGATGCCCGGTACTGAGGTTTCACACCATTGGGTCTACGACACACCGGCCGGCGAACTGGTGACGAAGAACGAGCAGCGCATGCGCGGCTTCGGTGCTGCGGATGAGCAGATCCGGGCATTGCAGGCAGCGCCGGGTTTCACGCTCTCCGTGCAGACGGCGCTCGTCGAAGCGCTCGGGCGCCTCGGCGAGGTGCAGGGCCGCGCCGACGTGGTGGCGCTCGCCGCGAACGCCGCAACAACCAATCAAGCGCTGTACCTGGTGGGCGCCGTCAGCATCCTCGCCGATCGCAACGAGCAGGCGCCGATCGACGTGCTGCTCGCACGGGGCACGCTGGTGGCGCGCCAGACGAGCGGCCAGATCGTCGCGCCGATCCCCGCCGACTACGTGTCGTGGAACGAGCGGATGGCGCGCTTCGCGCAGCGCGAAGATCTCGTCGCGGCCGAGCGCGGCGTCTGGATCTCGGGCCGCAGCACCACGCGCGCGCGCGAGCGCTTCGAAGCGCTCGGCTGGGCGGTACACGAGGGCGTGAAGCCCTGAGACATCGCCCTTCGAAACGGCGATCGCCGCGCAGATCAAGGGCGCGAATCAATCGGCAGCAGCAGGTCTTCGAGGAAGAACGCGGAAAGCTCGGCGCGACCCGCGAGGCCCGACTTGCGATAGACCGCCACGGCCTGCTGACGCACCGTACGCTCACTCTTGCCGAGGATCGTCGCGATTTCCTTGTGGCCGTGGCCTTTCAGCAGCATCAGCGCGGTCTCGCGCTCGGCGGGCGTGAGACCCCAACGCTGGAGCTGCGCGTCGATCTCCTCACCGAGTCCGCGCAGCAGTCCGTCGGCCCGCGCGCGCCATGTGTCGCGCTCGGCTCGGTTCACCTCCAACGCGTGACCCACCGTCGCGAGCGAACGCCGTGCCGTCGCCCAGCCGACCCATAGCCACACGACCGTGCCCAGCGAGAGTGCTAGCAGCGACAGCTCGAAGGCGACGTGGAAGTAGCCCGGGTCGCTCGGCAGATCGAGCGCCAGGTCGGCCGCGCCGCCCGCGGCGATTGTGACGAGAACGGCCGAGAGCGCGATGCGCCGCCAAAGATCCCCTTCAGATGTCGAGATCGTCATCTCATCCTTCCGCTGAGCAGCGCTCGCGGCCCGATTGCGTCATTTGCTGGATTCCGTTCTCAGGTATTGGAAGCGATGCTGATTGTGCGTCCCGTACCGGGACCAGGAGAATCCAGATGCTACCGATCCCGAATCCGCTTCATCCCGCCGTCGTGCATTTCCCGATCGCGCTCGCGGTCATGGCACCCGCCTTTGCGGTCGCTGCGCTCGGGGCGATCCGCGCGGGGTGGATTCCGGCGCGCGCCTGGATCGCCGTGGTCGTACTCCAGGCGGCGCTCGTCGGATCCGCCTTGGTTGCGATCGAGACCGGGGAAGACCAGGAGGAGAAAGTCGAAGACGTCGTCGCAGAGAGCCACATCGAGGCACACGCAGACGCCGCGGAGCGATTCCTTTACGTCGCGATCGGGGCTGCGCTCGTCTCGGCAACGGGCCTGCTGAGCGGTGGACTCGGCGGCACCGGGCGCGCCGTCACGGTAGCTGCCGGACTCGCAGTGCTGGCGGCGGGCGTCTCCGTCGGTCACCTGGGTGGTGAACTGGTCTACAAGTACGGCGCGGCGCGTGCGTATACGAGCGAAACACAATCTCCGCCAGCGGCGGAGGCCGATCGGCGTGGATCGCGACCGCGAGAAACGGACGATTGATGGCCGGCGAGAGAGTTCCCCGATTACCGGTCGCTTGCGCCCGCACTCGTCTTCGCGCTTCGGTGCGCGCCGCGTAGACTCGCGCACGTTGGACGCGGAGATGCTGCGATTGCGTTAGAGACGGTGCGCCGAGCGGCTCTGCACCGGCATTGCGTTGTTGCTGATCGTGGCGGGAGTTCTCGGAGCCGAGCGTGCGGATGCGCAGGCTCGTCCGGTCCGCCGCACCGGGCGTCTCACGCTGAGTTCGGGATTCGACTTCAGCACGGGAAACTACGGTTCCTCGGGGACGACACAGATCGCGTACGCACCATTCTCTGTGAAATACGCGCCTGATCCCTTCGTGCTGAAGCTGACCATTCCGTACATCCGCATCACCGGGCCGGGCAACGTCGTGGGTGTGGACGGCGTGCTGCTCACCGGCGGAAGCGAGAAGCGCAGGCTCGGCACGGGTGAGTTCGACGGAACGCTGCAGGTCGAAGCCTCGAAGACCTTCGCTGCGTTCACGCCGTTCCTGACGGCCGGGTATCGCTTCGTCGGCAATCCGCCCGGAAGCAATCTGCACAACGTCATCTTCTCCTCGGTCGGATTCGACTACCGCGTAAGCGCCCGTCTCGATGCGGGGCTCACCTATGAGTGGCGGCAGACGGCGTCTTCCTCGGTCGGGGACTCGCAGGAACTCTCCCCGTATCTGTCGTGGAAGATCAACAGCCACGTCTCGCTCACACCGTACGCTGTTTTCGGGCTCACGCGCGCGGCGACCGACGCCGAAGTCGGATTTGGGGCCAGCTACCGCTTCTGAGATTGGCGCTCAATCGGATTCTGGACGCTCCACTTCCGGTATCTTTGTTTCCGGCTTCTCGACTTCTGGCCGCTCGACCTCGGGCTTCTCGATCTCCGGGGCTTCTGCCTCGGGACGTTCCACCGCTTCCGGGACATCGACTTCAGGTGCCTCGACCGATTCGGGCCGCTCGCCGTTCTCGATGCGCTGCTCGCGATCGGGCATCTCCGTCGTCGCGCGGAGTTCGGCCTGGGGCAATGTGCTCTGATTCATTCCGTCACTCTTCGGTGACTCGGGAGTGCGCGCCCGGGGCGCTTCGATCCGGATCTCGTTCGCCAGCACGAGGCCCCCGGCACTCCATTTCCCGCTGACGATCACGCGGTCGTCGCGCTTCACTCTGCCGACCGCCGCGGACGCGCTAGACGCCTCGACATCCGCGAAGTTCGTCCGGAAGCGCCCCTTCACCGAGTCGCTCTGGACGAAACCTTCGATCGCGACGCGCTCGGGAGCCTTCTCCCACCGCACGGAAGATTCGATGCGCGTGGCATCGAGGATGCCCGTCTGCGCGCCGAGGCGACCGATCACCAGAGCCGAGCGATTCGAGAGGTTGGCGTCGATTGCCGCCGCGTTCGCGATGCGGAGCTCCCCGACACCGAAGCCGCCGCTCTCGAGCGGGCGCAGCGGACCAGTGACGCTGACGTGATCGCTCGGCGCGACGCGATCGACGCGCGTCGCGACGACGATGCCATCGGCCTGGCGCAAGCCACTCACCGCGAGGAAATCGCCGATCGCAATGTCGGCGAGCGCGAGCGGTCGCCCAGCGGCACGTCGGGTCCGACACGGACGTCTTGACCGAGTACGACGAGCGCGCCCCGTACCGGATCGATTTCGAAGACGGGCCCCACCGCCGCGTCGCGCGCCGCGATGCGCTCGGCGCGAAGTCGATCGCCGCGACCAGTCGCCTCGACCACGACGAGCTGGCCCACGGCGAGATCCACGGGACTGTCTGCGGCGCCATTCGAGTCGATCGCGGTCAAATCGTCGTATGCCACCTCGAGTCCGTTCACGCAGACGCTGCCGAAGCCCGTTACGATGCCGACGATCCCGGTGCCGCCGATGCCGTCGGTCTGCGTCCGACACTCCGCGCGAACCGTCGCCGCCGGCAACACCAGCGCGAGACCGACACCGAGCGCGATCGCCACGCGCAGCAGCACCCGGATCGCATTACGCAGGGAACCTGCCTCAATCATCGTCGTCGCTCGCGGGCGGCGGCGTATCCTCGCGCGTCGCGTCGGCTTCGTAGAAATAGGCGCCGAAGCTCATCCGGTAGCGTGCGGCGCGCTTGCCGGCATCGCGCTTCTTCAGTTCGATCGCGCGCCGGTTGACCGCCTGCAGCGCTTCCATGCCCGTGCGCGTAGCGAGCTTGGCGAGTTCGACCGTGGACTCGCGCGTGAGATCGCCATAGTAGGCGCTGCGCTCGAGCAGGGCCGGACGTACGCCCGAGAGATTCCGCACTGCGGTTGCCATGTGGTCATGGAGGTTGCGGCCAAAGAAGAATGCCTTCTCGTCGAAGCCCTCTGTCGGGACGTAGGCCTCCGTGTCGAGCCACACGCGATTGTTTTCGTCGACGCGCACGACCCCGAGCCGCCGCAGCTCGTCGAGAATGGCGCGCGGCCGGATGTCCCGGGAGACCGAAGAGACCAGTTCGTCGAAGGTCGGATCCTTGCCGGTGTCGCTGCCCCAGGCGAGCGCACGTGGGCGTCCTTCCCGATTCAAGTAGGCGGGTGTGCCCGTTCAGCTAGCGACCAGCAACGCGCCGAGTGACACCGAACGCGGCGCAACGTGCTCTCCTCCGACCTCTCCGCGCAGCTGCTTCACGTCCTTGCGATGGATGCCCGTGAGCAGCGTGATCCGGCTGTCGGTCTGCGCCTTCCCCTCGATCGGGAAGTCGCGCACTGCCACGTCGACGTAGACCTCCTTCAACAGCTGGGCGAGCGTCGGATGCGTGACGTGGTTCGACAGCAGCAGTCGCACGAGCGGGCGCAAGACGTGCCGAAGCGCTCGCAATAGCGAGGGGAGCGGAGTCGGCGCGCCAGCAGGTACTCGGATCTTCAAGAATGCCCCTGAGCCGGGTGAGTGGGCCCCAGCTAGCAGAGACCCCGCTACCCGCTCAGCTCTCACGGGCAACGGGCCAAGCGGGTCCCCAGTCCCACCGGGACCGCGTCGCTGCGGTGTTCCTGCTGGCTGTGCGCCCCTTGCGCGACCCTTGCTCCCCTCACTCGCAGTGCCGCGAAGACGAACACGAGTTTCGCAGCCAGGCCGCAGCTCGTTCCGGGGGCAGATCCGGCTGTGGCAAGTCCGGCGGTGGCGACGGCTGCGCCGAGTGATTGCCTGCGCAGACGATCACGACACAACGAGACGAGCGCCGTGCCGGTGCACCGTGCTTGCCACGTGTTGCCGGAGTTCCCTTCCCATGTCGCGATCGTCATCTGATCTTTCCGCTGCGCTACGCTCGCGTCCCTATTCCGTCATCTGCCGGGTTTCGCTCAGACGCATCAATCGCGATCCTTTCTGATTGATCGCGCGTCCCGGCCATCGCGCGAGAATGACAATCCAATCAGCAGAAGGGACTCGATGTACAGCTGCAAGCAGCGCGGGATCGCGCTCCTCTACGGCGTCTTCTGCCACGCTGCGTTCGGACTTGGAATCGCTGCGATGATGCTCGGTCTCTACACGGGGCTCGAAGTCGGACGCGGCACGATTACCGGCATCGCCGGTGGCGTGGTCGATGGAGTGCTGGTGCTCCACTTCGTCGTGATTCATTCGTTTCTGTTGTCTGCGCGCGGCCGCGCGCTGCTGGCCCGCTTCGCGCCATTCGGGATCGGACGCGAACTCAGTACCACGTCGTTCGCGGCGATCGCCTCGCTGCAGCTGCTGCTCACCTTCGTCGCCTGGTCGCCGATCGGCCCCGTCTGGTGGGAGCCGCACGGTACGCTGCGCATCGTGATGAGCGTGGCCTACGCAATCTCGTGGGGGATGCTGATCAAGGCGATGGCCGACGCGGGCCTCGCGCTGCAGACCGGCTTCCTCGGCTGGGGCGCGGTGGTGCGCGATCGCGCGCCGCGCTACGACGACTTCCCGGCACGCGGCTTGTTCCGCTACGTGCGCCAGCCGATCTACGTGGCTTTCGCGCTCACGCTCTGGACCGGCCCGGTATGGACTCCGGACCATCTGTTGCTGGCTGCCGCGTGGACGCTCTACTGTGTCGCCGGGCCGGCGCTGAAGGAGCGCCGCTACCGAGCCGTCTACGGCGATCGCTTCGAGCGCTACCGACAGCTCGTTCCGTACTGGTTTCCCGCGCTGCGCAAGCTCGACGCGCGACTGCTCGACTAGAGTCCTGGTTCCGCGGGCAGGCTCACTTCGAATCGCTACGAATCGACGGCGGCGAGCCGCGCCTCGGCTTCGAGGTGGCCGAGCATGCGTTCCTCGGCGGCCTCGTGCGCCTCGAAGATCCCGACGAAGTCTGTGAGTTCGCGCGCCGCCTCGGCGTGCGAGACGTGCGCGAGGTCCGCGTCGATCTCGGCGAGGCGTGACCGGAATACTTCGTGTGCGTCGAGGAAGCCCTGGAGCACGTGGCGGTGGGGCAGCCGTGCGCTGGTCAGCGCCGGTTCGTAGAGACGATCCTCGTGCTGCAGGTGGCTTTCCAGCGCTTCGCGCATCCGCGCGAAGGCTTTGCGGATCAGCGCGAGGTCTTCGGTCTCGCTGACAGCGCCGATGATCTCCGCGACCATCGAATCGATCCGGCGATGCTGGGTCGAGATCAGATCCTGGATGGAGGCCGTGGCCGTGGACATCGCGTTCGCCTGCCTGTGCCGGGTTCTGCCCCCCCATCGGCAGCCGGGCCGCGTTGTCTGAGTCTGGGCACTGTCCGCAGGCCGCAGAGGCTCGCTCCGATGCGTCTGTGCGGGTCAGCGCAGCGCTGCCAAAGGGGAGCTCGACACGAATCGGAGAAGCTCGGCGTGCAGCTTCGGCCAGCGCTCGGGTCGGTGCTCGTAGCGGCGCATCTCCTCCACGGCGCGCTCGAGCGGCCAGCCCTCGTCCAGCATGCGCAGCGCCGCCACGGTGTAACCGGTCCGATCGGAACCCGATGCACAGTGGAGCAGCACCCGCTCTCCCGATCGCAGAAGCGTGAGGACCTCCCGAAGCTCCGCGGGCGGCGGCAGGGATTCTACACGCCATGCGTACACCGACACGCGCATCCCGAGACGCCGCGCTTCCTCGTGCGCGGGAAGCGGCCCAGTCAGGCTGACCACGTGCTGGATCGCATAACGCTCACGGACCCAGCGCAGAAAGCGTGCGTCCGGTCTCGCCGAGCGAAACAGGGAGTCTCCGACGCGCCCGAAGTTGTAGGCGGGCTCCGGAACGCCGAGTTGCCACGCCAGCCGTTTTCCCACTTCGTGATACGGCGCGCGCAACAAACGGGACTCGATCAGCACGCGGGCGCACGTGGGAACTGCCGCGATCGAGAGCGCGATCATCGCCGCCAGCAGAAAATGGCGCCGGAGTCGGCTTTCGACCATCTGCACTTCCTCCGCTTCGCGGACGATAGCGCCCGGCAAGCGCCGTCGGGGCGGACCGGGCGTACACCAACGGGCATTGCGCCTGGGGCGGAAGGGCTGCGACTCCCGCATCGACATCCCGACTCGTCGTTCTACCCTGCGCCCGTGGAAGCTGTCCTCGCGCCGCGGCTGGACGTCTAGATGGCGACGCGTGGTCTGCACCGCCACGCAGGCATCCCCTTCATTCTCGTCGCGGTGTTCATCGACATGCTCGGCATGGGACTCGTGTTCCCCGTGCTGCCGGTGCTGGTCGGCAACTTCACGGCGAGCCGCGAGGCGCAGTCCTACTGGTTCGGCGCGCTCGCGGTGAGCTACGGGCTGATGCAGTTCTTCTGCGCGCCGCTATTGGGTGCGCTCTCCGATCGCTTCGGTCGCCGGCCGATCCTGATCACGTCGATCGTCGGACTCGGTCTGCACTATCTGCTCCTCGCGATCGCGCCTTCGCTGTGGGTGATGCTGCTGGCGCGGATGATCGGCGGGCTCACCGGCGCGAGCTTCTCGGTCGCAAACGCCTACGCCTCCGATGTGACACCGCCTGAACGTCGCGCGGCGGCGTTCGGCCAGATCGGAGCGGTGTTCGGCCTCGGATTCATCTGCGGTCCGATGTTGGGTGGCCTGCTCGGCGACATCAGTCTCCACCTGCCGTTCCAGGTGGCCGCCGGACTCTCGCTGCTCAATGCGGCGTATGGATTCTTCGTGGTGCCCGAATCGCTGCCGCGCGATCGCCGCGCGCCGTTCTCGTTCGCGAAGGCGAATCCGTTCGCGGCGCTGGTCGGGCTCGCGCAACACCGCGAAATTGGCAGCCTGGTCGCCGTCTACGCGCTGTTCCAGCTCGCGCACATGATGCTGGTGCAGACGTGGGTGCTCTTCACGCAGTTCCGCTTCGGCTGGGGACCGCGGGAGAATGGCATCTCGCTGTTCTGCGTCGGCATCGTCGCGACGGCGGTGGGCGGTTTCTTGCTGCCGCGGTTGCTCGCGTCCTTCGGCGTCGAGCGGCTCGCGCTATGGGGGCTCGCGAGCGGCATCGTGTGCTATCTGCTCTACGGGCTCGTGCAGCAAGGCTGGATGATGTTCGTCATCATCTTCGCGAGCTTCCTGACCTTCGCGACGGCGCCCGCGATCAAGGGAATCGTGTCGCGCGTCTCGGATCCGCGCGCGCAGGGTGTGACGATGGGCTCGCTCGACGCGATTGGCAGCCTCGCGGCGGTGGCGGCGCCCGCGATCGGCATGAGTCTGCTCGCGCGGGTGGGAGACCTGCCGCGCAGCGACTGGCGCATCGGCTCGGTGTTCTTTCTGTGCGCCGGATTGCAGACGATCGCCTGGTGGCTCGCGCGACGACGGATTGCACGCGGCGTAGTCGTCGCCGAGGTTACGGCACTCGCGGACTAAGACGCGTGCTCGCGCAGTCCCGCCTGGACGAATTGATCGAGCCGCGATGAGAACTTCGATCGATCCTTTTCCGACAGCGCCCGCGGTCCGCCGCCCAGCACGCCGCGCTCGCGCAGCTCCGCGTTCAGCGCGCGACTCCCGAGTGCTCCCCCGATCGACTCCTCGGTGAACGGACGCCCGTCTGTGCCGAGTACGCGCGCGCCGCTTTCTAGGCAGCGCGCCGCGAGCGGGATGTCGCCGGTGACGACGACGTCCCCGCCGCGCGCGCGTTCGGCGATCCAGTCGTCGGCCGCGTCGAAGCCGCGGTCCACGACGACCAGCTCGACGCCGAGTCCCGAAGGCACGCGCATCCGCGCGTTCGCGACGACGAAGACGCGCAGGTCGTAGCGCGCGGCGACACTGTAGACCTCGTCCTTCACGGGACACGCGTCGGCGTCGATGAAGATCGCGATCACGGGGTGCCTCCGCGGCGGAGCGTAGCGGCGTGGGCGGCTCGTGCTTCGCACGTTAGGCTCCGCGCCCGCTCATCGAGGGGTTCCGATGCCGCGTCCGAATCTCGCGCTTGCGCTGCTCAATGTGTTCGGTGGGATCGCCGTGCTGGGGAGCTACGTCGCCGCCTTCACCGGGTCGAGTGACTTCCAGGACGGCCTCTGGGGCGGCGTGCCCGCGTCGCTGCGCTCGCTCTACACGGTCAACATGCTGCTCGCGGCGGCGGGCTACTTCCCATTCACGTGGCTGTTCGTCGTGCGGACCCGGCCGGACGCGTTCCACGCGATCACCGGATTCCGCTACGCGCTGCTCTTCGGCCTCTACGCGCTGGTGCTGATCGCGTCGGCGCTGTGGCTTCCGATGACGGCGCGGATGCTGCTCGCGCCCGATCCGCAGCTCTGGGGCTGGATCCGGATCGTGCTCGCGCTGGTGGGGATCGGCGCGACGGGAATCCTGCTGCTCGCGTTCCGCTTTGCGCTCACCCGAGGTGGCGCTGCGAACTGGGCCGCCGCGATCGGCGCGATCCCGTTCTTCACGCAGACCGCAGTGCTCGACGCGCTGATCTGGCCGGCGTACTTCCCGCGCTAGGTCCGTCACGGCCGCCAGTGGTACTCGACGTCCGGTTCGCTCTCTGGCGGCGGGCTCACGCCGAAGCGCACGGCCGTGAGACCCTGCTTCTCGTAGAACGCACGGGCCTTCGGGTTCTTCTGGTGGGTGTGCAGCTCGATGCCGCCGGGCGAGACTTCGATGGCCTTTGCCAGCAACGCCGCGCCCACGCCGCGTCGCTGGGCGTCGGGACGCACGTAGAGGCGGTCGACGTAGGTCGTTGCGATCGCGAGGAAGCCGAGCACGTCGCCGTTCTCGATGGCGATCCAGATCGCGCAGCGGGGGAGGATGTGTTCCCGGAAGAACGCGTCGTCATCGGCGACGCGACGACGCTGCTCCTGGGGGAGGAAGTCGTAAGTATCGCGCTTGGTGGCGTGCCAGACATGCACGACGGCATCGATGTCATCGGCGGCGAGCGGGCGGATTTCCATCGGCGGCAGTATTGCTTCTCTTCACCTGGCATGCCGCCGCGGGCGGCGCGAGTCCCCGCGTAGCGAGCCAGCGGCGAGCGGCGACAATCGTGAGTTGCGTGGCATCCTCCCTCTCGTGCCGTTCACCTTCGCGCATCCCGCCGCTGCGGTCCCGCTGCTGCGTCCGCTCGCGCGCTACGGCGTGCTATCGGCGCTGGTGATCGGGAGCATGGCGCCGGACTTCTCGTACTTCCTGCCGTTCCCGATCTCCCGCTCGCAGAGTCACAGCATCGCCGGTCTGTTCTGGTTCTGCGTGCCGGTGGGGCTGATCTCGTACGCGCTGTTTCACCGGCTGCTCGCGCGACCCGTGGTCGATCTGCTGCCGGCGCCGCTGCGGGTGCGCTTGCTCCCGGTGATCGACGCGCGCGTGGAAGCGCCGTGGCGCGCGGTGGTCGCTTCGCTGTTCGTCGGCGCCGCGACGCACATCGCGTGGGATGCGTTCACCCATGCCGGGGCGCCCCTCGTGCGCGTCTCGCGTGCGCTGCGCTTCCATCTCGTCACGCTCTCGGGCTACCCACTCTCGGTCTACGGCGTTCTTCAGCACCTGAGTACGGCGCTCGGTTTCGCGCTGATCGCGCTTTGGATCTCGCGTTGGCTTCGCAGTGCGGAACCCAATCCCGATGCCGCGCGCGGTGCACTCTCGCCGGGTGGGCGCGCCGCCGCGATCCTCGCCGTCGCCGCGATCGTCGTCGTCCTGTGGCTGGAGTCGAAAGGACTCCGCCCGATGCAGGAGCACTCGCTGCGCGGGGTCCAGTTCTTTCTGCGCCGCGCTGTGCCGACCGGCATCTCGTCGGCGAGCGCCGCGCTGCTGCTCTACGCAGTCGTCTGGCAGACCGTGGTATGGTCGCGATCGATATCGCGACTGCCGCGTCCCACTGGAGGAGCGCGATGACCGAGGCTCGCGGACTGCGCAACATCGCGCTGCGCTCGCTGCTTTTCACCTTCCTCGTGCCGGGCACGGTCGGTGGCTATCTACCCTGGTCGATCCTGCATGCAACCGGCGCGACGCTCGCGGGAGCGCCCGCGTGGCGCTGGCTCGGTGTGATCCCGCTGTTACTCGGCCTTGCTATCTATGTCTGGTGCATCGCGGATTTCGCGCTAACGGGGCGCGGCACGCCAGCACCCATCGACCCGCCGAAGGAACTGGTCGTGCGCGGGCTCTATCGCGTCACGCGCAATCCGATGTACCTGGGCGTGCTGTCGGTGATCGCCGGAGAGAGCTGGCTCTTCGGCTCGGTACCGCTGGCGTTCTACGCCTTCGTGGTGTTCGCCTGCTTCCACTGCTTCGTAGTTGGATACGAGGAACCGACACTGCGCCGCAGCTTCGAAGGCGCCTACCAGCGCTACTGCGCCGCGGTTCCGCGCTGGCTTCCGCAGCTGCGCCGCCGCGGCGCTTCTCTCGCGGTGATCGTTGCGGCCGGGTTCGTTCTTGCGTGCGGCGATCGTGCCGCGTCGCCGCCGCCCGCAGCGCCTTTCAGCGCGCAGGGAACGAACGAGTCGGCGCCGCCCACGCCGCCGCCACAGGCGGGGCCGAAGCTCGCGTATCTGCGCGAGCAGGCGGGCAAGTATCCGCGCGACATCCAGCTCTTCGACACCGAACCGCTGCATACACGCCTCGTCGCGCTGATGACCGATCGATACCCGATGCTGGTCGAGAGCTTCGGTACGCAAGGACCGCTCTCTGCCGACGGCCCTGTGCTCTACACGATCGGCAACAAGCCACACGCGGCCGGCGAAGATCAGGCGATCCTGCTGATCGACGTCGACCGTGACGTCATCAACGTGAAGCTGATGAACGCGGACGAGATGCGGGACTTCCGCGAGCGCAACGAATCGGTCGAGGTGCCTGGCGACGTGCAGACCACGATCGCGAACTGGGAAGAGCTGGGAAGCGACGAGGAATAGTTCGGCGCACGTACTGGGGGGGAGGAAGATGGATTTCCGGATCAGGATTCTCGCCACGGGGATCGCTGTGGTGCTGGTGGCAGCATGCCAGGGCGGCGAGCCGCCGGTAGACGCGGCGGTCTACAAGCCGCGCCTCTTCGACGGGCTCGGCAAGATCCATCACCCGATCTCGACGAACTCCGCCGACGCGCAGCGCTTCTTCGATCAGGGGCTGGCGCTCGCGTTCGGCTTCAACCACGACGCCGCGATCGACGCGTTCCGCGAAGCGGCGCGGCTGCAACCCCTGTGCGCGATCTGCTGGTGGGGCATCGCGTTCGCGTATGGACCCAACATCAACGCGCCGATGGGGCCGGAGGGCGCCGCAGCCGCGTGGGCGGCCGCGCAGCAAGCGAAGCGTCTCGCTTCGCACGCGAGTCCCGCCGAGCGCGACTTCATCGACGCGATCCAGCTTCGCTACGTCGCCGACGCCGAACAGTCAGCGGGTGCGCAGCGCAAGGCGCTCGATCTGGCCTTTGCGAACGCGATGCGGACGGTCTACCAGAAGCAACCGGGCGACGCGGACGCCGCGGCGATCTTCGCCGAGTCGCTGATGGATCTGTCGCCGTGGAACTACTGGCACGATGACGGCTCGCCGCGCCAATTCACGGCCGAAGCCGAGGCAGCGCTGCAGGCGGCGCTCGCGCGGAACCCGGACCACACCGGCGCACTGCACTACACGATCCACATCTACGAGCGCTTCGAGCCCGAGAAGGCGGAGCCCGCCGCGGATCGCCTCGAAGTGCAGGCGCCCGACGCCGGGCATCTGGTGCACATGCCCGCGCACATCTACTACCGCGTCGGTCGCTACAAGGATTCGGCCGACGTGAATGAAGCGGCCGCCGCGGCTGACGTGGCGTGGTTCTCGTGGTGTCGCGCTCCTGCCGCGTACGCGGCGCTCTACTACCCCCACAATCTGCACTTCCTGTGGGCGTCCGCGATGATCGAGGGCCGCAGCGACGCGTCGATCGTCGCCGCGCGCCGCATCGTCGCGCAGATACCGACCGATCAACTCGCCACCTTCCCGTTCCTGGAGGACTTCCTGGTGACGCCGTACTACACCCATGCCCGCTTCGGCCACTGGGATGTGATGCTCGGCGAACCGAGGCCGCCTGCGAACCAACGTTTCACGACCGCGATCTGGCACTACGCGCGCGCTCTTGCGTACACGCACCAGCGCAAGCACGCGGAGGCGGCGGCGGAGGCGCAGGCGTTTGCGAAGCTCGCCGCCGACCCGACGCTCACGGCGCTCGGCTACGACACTTCGGGCGGTACGGCCGGGCAACGGCTCGAGGTTGCGCAGCATCATCTCGCCGGCGAGATGGCGTCCGCACGCGGCAACTCGACCTCCGCCATCGCCGAATTCGAGGCGGCCGTAGCCGTGCAGGACTCGCTGCCCTACAGCGAGCCGCCGCCGTTCTACTTCCCGGTGCGCCAGGCGCTCGGTGCGGAGCTGCTCGCCCACGGTCGCACGAAGGAAGCCGAGATCGTCTACCTCGAAGATCTGCGCCGCTACCCGAAGAACGGCTGGTCGCTGTTCGGGCTCTCGAAGAGCCTCGCGGCGCAAGGCAAGGCGGGACAGGCGAAGGGCGTCGAGGACGGCTTCCGGCACGCGTGGGCGCGTGCCGACGTGACGCTGTCGGCATCGAGGTTCTGAAGCAAGCGCCCGCTACAAACGCTTCGCGCCGCGCTGGCGACTACGGGCGGGTCGCCGCGGCGAACGCGGACGGATCGGCGTCGGCGCGTCGCACGAGCGTGTCGAGCACCACGACGGCGCTTTCGATCGCGGGGTTCGACAGCCGCTCGATCGAGTCGTGCTCGGAGTGCAAGTCGGTCGGAAAGGCGCCCCCGAACGAAGGGCGCAGCGTGACGGCTGCGATGCCCTGCGCGAGGTAGCTGCGCGCGTCGGTGAGCGTGCCGACCGGGAGCGGGAGCGGCACGAGCGAAACACCGGCGGCCTGCGCGGCGGCGCCTACCCAATGCACGAACGCGAGCGGCGTTTCGTAGCGGCGCAGCATGAAGCCGTCGCCGGACGCGTAGCCGAGCGGTCCGTCGGCGCCGATCGATTCGAGATTCACGACGCCCAGCGCACCGTCACGCGCCAGCGTCGCCGCGTGTGCCCACGAGCCGAGCGCGCGCTCCTCCTCGGCGGCCGTGAAGACCAGTTCCACGGTCGTCGCCGCGCCAGCGGGTCGCGCGCCGATGCGATCGGCGAGCCGCAACAGTGAGACGACCGAGCCGCCGTTGTCGATCGCCCCCGGACTCGGCGCACGCAGCGATGGCCCCGCGGCGTGGAACCACGCCATCGCCGCGAACGGCGCCACCACCAGAAGTGCCAGCGCGCGCAGACCCGGTTCGAGCGTTCTCCCGCGCCGCGCGCGCAGCCATCCCGCGATCGCCAGCGCCGCGCCGAGCGCAACGGCGGGACCGAGCAGCAGGCCGGTCGGTCCCCACGTCGCGTGGTTGCCGAAGTGCGTGGTGGTGTCGTAGTGCGCGACGAAGACGAGGCGCGGTCCGCCGAGGGCGCCCGGGAAGGTGCCGACGACGTTGTGCAGCGTCGCCGGCAAGAGGCCACTCACCGGCGACCACAACAGCTCGAACTCGGCGAGCAGCAGCGCGGCGGCTGCGAAGAGCATCGCGAGTGCGATGCGGTAGCGGTGCAGCACGATCGCCACCGCGTAGCCCGTCGCGAGCGCGAGCGCCGCCGCGAATGCCAGCTCGAAGCCGTGCGGCGTGGCGACGAACGGCTCGCGCGTCACCTGGGCGCCCTGTCCCTGTAGCGCGGCCGAAAGGAAGGCGCCGACGCGCTCGAGTTCCGCGCTGCCGTTCGGGCGCGGCATGACGATGCGTTGCAGCAGCTCTTCGATCGTCACGCGCAGATCATCGCAGCACGAAGTCGACGACATGCTCGACGAACGCACCGCCGAGCCACGAGCCGATCGGCAGTCCGAGATACAGCACGAAGCGGCGCAGCGTCGGCGCGTCGAGCGGCCACTCGGGCACTGCGGCGACGACGCCGCGCCACGCGACCAGATCGGCGAGTGGGCGCGCGGTGTTCGGCGCGGCGTCGCGTTCGAGCGCGATGCGCGCGCGTCGCAGCTCGGCGTCGCACCAGTCGAGTTCGCTGCGTTTGGCGGTGACGATCGCCCGATGCGCGCCGCGTAGCGGAAGCAACAGCCCGGCCGCCGCGGCCGCAAGCGCGACGGCATTCGCGATCAACACCACGCTGAAGATGCCGTGCTTCTGGTTGTCGACCAGGAGCAGCGTGACGATCGAGATCAATCCCAGCACCAGCAGCGCGTAACGCAGACCCTGGCGCGTGAGCGGCGCAAACGAGCGCAGGTCGAGCAGGTCGACCCGGATCTGGTCGCGACCGATCTGCGACAGCCGTCGCGACTCGACCGACACCGAATAGATGAACGACCCGGCAAACCAGCCGAGCGCCGGCAACAACACCCGCTGGAAGATCGGCTCGACGGGATAGTTCCAGACGAACCACACGTCGAGCGAGAGGTCGATCCAGAACGGGACGGCGAGCGCGAGGGCCACGCCGAGCCAACGCGCCCGGCGCAGCCCATGCAGGTCGAAGCGCCCGACGGAGGCCGCGCGCGGCGGCGCGTGGCCGTCTCCGCGGAAGTGCGGGCGCAGCTCCTCGAGCGTGCGGCGCGCGCCGCGCACACCGAGTGTGTACGCGGCCGGCAGGTACGCCGTCAGCAGGATCATCACGAGTGTGAGCCGGAAGTTGATCTGCGCCTCGCGGGCCCAGTCATCGCCGCCGTCGCCGCCGAACACCAGCGCGAAGCGGCCGAAGATTGCTTCGAGCGCGACGAAGATGGCGAAAAGCGTGCCCGCGGTGACGAGCGCGAGTCGCAGTGGCGACCACGGCGGCGTCTCGGCAAGGCGCTCTGTCAGCGGCTGACTCGCGGAGAGCGCATCGGCGTCGGCTTCCCTCATCACCCGCGGAGGGTATCGAGTCTCATTGCTGGCGGCGCGGCGCGAACGTCGAGTAGGCTGCGATTCGTCGTGATTTCCCCGGATTCGCAGACTCCCGCGCAGCCCGCAGCTCGCGTCATTGCGGGGCTGTCGTGCAGGCGCGCGGCGGCGGCGCGAACCGCCGAGGCGGCATGAGCGCGTACGCCACCGATCTCGCCGCGGTTCGCGACGCCGCGGCGCGCATCGATGGGCGCGCGAAGCGAACGCCGGTCGGTACCTGCTCGACGCTCGATCAGCTGGCTGGTCGCTCGCTGTTCTTCAAGTGCGAGCAGTACCAGAAGACCGGCTCGTTCAAGTTCCGCGGCGCCTGCAACGCGGTCCTGAAACTCTCGGACGCCGACGCGGCGCGCGGCGTCGCGACACACTCCTCGGGCAACTTCGCGCAGGCGGTCGCGCTGGCGGCGCGCGCCCGCGGCATCGCCGCGCACGTCGTGATGCCTTCGAGTGCGCCCGCGGTGAAGCGTCGCGCCGTCGAGGACTACGGAGCGCGCGTGATCCCATGCGCGCCGCAACTCGAAGCGCGCGAAGCGATGCTCGCCCGCGTGCTCGCCGAAACCGCCGCGACACCGCTGCATCCCTACGATCACGCGGACGTGATCGCGGGACAGGGCACCGTGGCGTTGGAGCTGCTCGAACAGGTTCCGGATCTCGACGCGGTCGTCGCGCCGGTCGGAGGCGGCGGGCTGCTCGCCGGCATCGCGATCGCCGCGACGGCGCTGCGTCCCGGCATCCGGATCTTCGGCGGCGAGCCGCAAGGCGCCGACGACGCGGCGCGCTCGAAGCAGGCCGGCAGGATCATCCCGCTGACGAGCCCCGATACGATCGCGGACGGCCTCGTCACGAGCCTCGGCGAGCTGACCTGGCCGGTGCTGCGGGATCGCGTCGAGGCGATCGTGACGGTGAGCGAGGCGGAGATCATCGCGGCGATGCGCCTTTCGTGGGAGCGCGGCAAGCTGCTGATCGAGCCGAGCGCGGCCGTCGCGTTGGCGGCCGTGCTACATGCGTCGTTCCGGACGCTGCGCGGGATCGAACGCGTCGGCGTCGTGCTTTCCGGTGGAAACGTCGATCTCGACCGATTGCCGTGGTGAAGGAGTTCGAGATGGAAGATCTCTCCCGACTCGATGCAGTGGCGCAGGCGGACTTGGTGCGACGCGGCGAGGTGACGCCCCTCGAACTCGTCGATGCGGCGATCGCGCGCATCGAGAAAGTCGACCCGACGCTGAATGCGGTGGTGCTGCCGGCCTTCGAGCGCGCGCGCGACGCGGCGCGCCCGATGGCGAGCGAGGCGAAGCGCGGCGCGCGCCCGTTCCTCGGCGTTCCGTTCCTGATGAAGGACATCGGCGGCCAGGAAGCCGGCGCGCCGTATCACATGGGGATGAAGTGCTTGAAGCGCGCGGGCTGGGTGGAGCACGAGTCGGCGCACTTCACCCAGCGCTTGCGCGCGGCTGGCTTCGTCTCGCTCGGCCGCACCAGCACCCCGGAGCTGGCGTTGCTGCCCACCACCGAGCCCGAATCCTATGGGCCGACGCGCAACCCGTGGAACCCGGAGCACAGCTCGGGGGGGTCGAGCGGCGGCGCATCGTCGGCCGTCGCATCGGGCATGGTGCCGGCCGCGCACGCGAGTGACGGCGGCGGCTCGATCCGGATCCCGGCGTCGCATTGCGGCCTGGTGGGCCTCAAGGCCACGCGCGGTCGCACGTCGTTCGGACCGGGCGCCGGCGAGCGCTGGAGCGGCTTCTCGTGCGAGCTGGTCGTGTCGCGCACGGTGCGCGACACCGCGGCGATACTCGACGTCGTGGCCGGCGCGATGCCCGGCGATCCGTATTCGGCGCCGCCGCCGCGGCGCCCGTTCGCGCAAGAGGTCGGCGCCGATCCCGGCCGGCTGCGCATCGGCGCGCTCTTCGGCTCGCCGCGCGAAGGCGTGCGCGTCGACCCTGAGTGCGCGCAGGCCGCGCGGACGACGGCGCGCGCACTCGAAGCGCTGGGGCATCAGATCGAGGAGTCGCAACCCGACGCCTACGCCGACACCGCTTGCGGCAAGGCGTATGTGACCGCGGTGGCGAGCAACATCGCACGCGCGCTCGACGCGGTCGGCGAGAAGCTCGGCCGCACGCTCACGCCCGAAGACGTCGAGCCGATGACCTGGGCGATCGCGGAGATCGGTCGCGCGACGCCCGTCGCGAGCTACCTGGCGCAGATCGAGTGGGTGCACCGCTTCGGCCGCCGGATGGCGGACTGGTGGGAGTCGGGGTTCGATCTGCTGCTGACGCCGACCGCCGCCGAGCCGCCGCCGCGCATCGGCGAGTTCGCGTCCGCGCCGGAGGTCCCGCTGAAGCCGTTCCTGCGCGCAGCGCCGTTCGGCGCCTTCACGTTCCCGATCAACCTGACCGGCCAGCCGGCGATCTCGCTGCCGATGCACTGGACGGCGTCGGGGCTGCCGGTCGGTGCGATGCTGGTCGCGCCGTACGGGCGCGAGGACCTGCTGTTGCAAGTCGCTGCGCAACTCGAAGCGGCGCAGCCGTGGCGCGATCGGCGACCGCCAATCTTCGCGTGAACGGCTACGCTTGCGCGGCGAGCGCCGGTGCGAACGGGTAGCGCGCGGCGCTCGTGCGCGGCGTCGCGGCGGCCTGTTGGCTTGCTTCGCGGCTCGCGTCGCGCGCTTCGTCGAGCATCGCGCGCGCGTCGAGCGCCTCGCGCAGCAGCGCCTGCACCGAGGGCTCCATCAGGAACGAGACGTGAGAGCCCTGATACCAGAGCACGCGCGGCTTTTCCCAGTGGTGCCACAGGTCGAACGCGTGATGCGGCGGGGCGAGTCGATCCGCGGTGCCGGCGTAGATGAAGCGGCGGGCGTGCGCGATCTGCGGCGGCATCGCGAGCGGCGAGACCACGCGCAGGACTTCCTTGATCTGCGCGAGCGGGAAGCCGAGCCACTCGGCGGCACGCATCAGTCCGTCCGGCACGTTCACGCGCGCGAGATCGACGAAGCACGCAGCCGGGATGCCGAGCACGACCCGCTGGATATCGGGCTCGAGCGCGGTGAGCAGCGCTGCGGTGTAGCCTCCGAGCGAGACACCGTAGGTGCCGATCGCGGGCGCGCCCTGCCGGCGCAACCAGCCGAGCAGGCGGCGTAGATCCCACACCGCCTGTGCCTGCGCGTGGATCGTGTCGAGGAAGTCGCCCGACAGATAGCCGTCGCCGCCGCGACGACCGACCGTGCGCGGGCCATGGAACGGCATCACGTAGATCGCGACATTGAGGCCGAGATTGCGGTGCAGCCACTTCGCGCGGAAGCCTGCGAAGTCCACCGCGGGCCGGCCCATTCGATAGCCCGGAATGCACACGACCCACGGCCGTTGCGGCCCCGGGTGCCGCAGCAACCACGCGTGCGCGCTGCGATTCGCTTCGTAGCCGAGGAAGCGCTGGCGGCCCGGTGTCTCGAGTGCGGGCGCATAGCCGCTCTCGAACGAGAGCTGCGAAAAATTGATGTGTGCGAGCTTGACGTCGCGCTCCGACGCCTCCCGAAGCGGCGGCGGCGTGTGGTGATACGCGACCGGATCGGAGAGCCAACCGCGGCGCTCGTAGAGCGCGTGCGCGGTTTCGACTTCGCGGCCAACGCGGCGCCATTCGCGCGGGCCGATCGCGAGCGCGCCGCTCGCGGCTTCGCTGGCGAAGAACAACTCGTCGAGGATGACCTTCAACGCGAGCTTCGCGCTGCGCTCGGGCGCGGGCATCTCATCGCGCTGCTGCGCGAGCGCGCGACCGGCCCAGCGCATGCCCATCACGCCGGGCAGCACGGCGGCTCGCACCGCGATGCCGAGGCCCGCTTCCACAGCCGCTTTCAGAGCAGAGAATCCGCCGAGACCCAAGTGGCCTCCCCTGTAGCGTTATACGCTGCGATCCCCCTGTGCCGTCAAGGAGGAATTTTCGGGTTGCGCAACCGATCGGCAGGGAATGGGCATCGAACGAGACGGAAGTCGGCAGGCCGACGCGCGCGTCAGCTCGCTGCAGCCTGCTGCTCCGCAACTGCGGCCCGCTGCTGCAGCGAAGCCTGATCGCGCGCGAGATGCCTCGCCGCGATCGCGAGCTTCGGCGGCGGTCGCTAGGCGATCTTTCGACGCAGCCAGTCGAGCAGGATGCGGTTCAGCTCCTCGGGCCGTTCCTGCTGTGTCCAGTGACCGCAGCCCTCGATCGTGACCCGCTCCAGATCGCGACACAGCGCGGGCATGCCGTTCGCCATCTCGGGGCGCAGCGCCGGATCCCACGCCGCGCACACCATCAGCGAGGGCACGTCGATCGGCTTGGCACCGATGTCGGGCGCCGTCTCCCAGTTGCGATCGAAGTTCCGGTACCAGTTGATGCCGCCGCGGAAGCCGGTGCGCGCGAAGACCTCGGTGTAGTGCGCGCGCTCGGCCGGCGTTCCGATCGCGTCGCCCATCGTTTCGAGTTCGGCGAGGCGGCGAAACGGGTTCATGTCGAAGTCGGCCGTGAGACGCTTCGCGATCTCTTCCATCGGGACGCCGGTGCGCAGTAGCTTCTCGAACAGCAAGCCAGGATTGGCGTCGAGCACGGCTTCCGCGACGCCGGGCTGCTGGAACCACAGGATGTAGAGCTTCTCGTCCTTGCCGCCGACCAGCATCCGCATCAACTGCGTCGGTGGCATCGCTGAGCGCGGCGTGAGCGGCGTGTTCACACCGACGACGCCGGCGACGCGATCGGGATACAGGTACGGCATCGCCCACACCACGAAGCCGCCCCAGTCGTGGCCGACGAAGACGGCCTTGTCGATGCCGAGCGCGTCGAGCAGCCCTACGAGATCGCCGCAGAGGTGGTGGATGTCGTAGCCGGCGATCGGCTCGGGCGTGTCGCTCGCGCCGTAGCCGCGCTGGTCGGGCGCGATGCAGCGGTAGCCGGCCGCGACCAGCGGCGCGAACTGATGTCGCCACGAGTAGCCGAGTTCCGGGAAGCCATGCGAGAAGACGATCGCGGGACCGGTTCCGGCTTCGTGCACCGAGAGTCCGATGCCGGGTTCGGTGCTGCCGTCGGGCAGCCGCAGCGGCGGCAGCTGGATGCGTCGTGCAGCGGGAAAGCTCATGGCTGGGAATTCTCCTGCTCGTGGGCGCGGGCAGTATACGAGCGAAACCTCGGCTTGTGCGAGAGATACGCGTCGAGGGCTGCCTTGCTCGATCAGCGGTAGATTGAGGCCTCGCTCGTCCACGCACCGGATCGCGGAGGGATTTCATGCCGGCGTCGAATCTGAAGATGCGCGACCCGCTCGACGACTTCGAGCGTCGCGACGTCACGCTCGTCGACCAATCGAAACTCGTCTTCGTCGCCGGCAGCGGTCCGGCCGTGATCGTGATGACGGAGATGCCCGGCATCTCGCCCGAGGTGGCGCGCTTCGCGCGTTTCGTGCGCGACGCGGGTTTCACCGTGTGGATGCCAAACCTGTTCGGCGATCCGGGACGCGTACCGACGATCGGCCGCGGCGCGCTGACGATCCTGCGCGCGTGCGTCAGCGCCGAGTTCCGCGCCTTCGCCGCGAACGCGTCGAGTCCCGTTACGCAGTGGTTGCGCGCGCTCGCCGCGCACGCGCACCCGCTCTGCGGCGGCAAGGGCGTCGGCGCGATCGGGATGTGCTTCACGGGCAACTTCGCGCTGTCGATGATGCTCGAGCCGGCGATGCTCGCGCCGGTGTTGTCGCAGCCCTCGCTACCGATGGGCAAGGCTGGCGGGATGCACATCGCGCCCGATGAGCTGGCCGCGGTGAAGAAGCGCATGGAAGCCGAAGACCTGACGGTACTCGCGTACCGTTTCGAGGGCGACTCGTTCTGTCGCGCGCAGCGCTTTGCCGCGTATCAGCAGGCGCTTGGCGACCGCTTTGAGGGCCGCGTGCTGCCCGATTCGGCCGCGAATCCCGACGCGATGATGAAGAATCCGCATAGCGTCGTGACCGCGCACCTGATCGACGAGGCAGGGCAGCCGACGCGCGCCGCCGTGGACGAGATCCTCGCCTTCTTCAAGACGCGCCTGCACTGAGAAGCGACGCCGCGGAGTCTCCGCCGTGCTCGACTCCCCCGTGATGCGCATCGCCGTCCGCGACGTCACCGCAGTGGCGGCGTGGGACGTGTGCGTCGCGCGGCTGCGCGCATGGCCCGGCTTCTGGCTGCTCGACAGCGCGCTCGCGGATGAGTGCGCCGGCCGCTGGTCGTTCGCCGGCGCGGATCCCTACGCAATCGCGCGTGCGTTCGGCGATCGCATCGAGGTCGAGCCGTGCCGGCGCGAGAACGAGGAGTCGTCGCGGGTCGAAGCGAGCTCTTGGCGGGGCGACCCGTTCGAAGCGCTGCGTGCGATCGTGCCGCGCGCCGCGCGCAGCGAGGTCGCCGAAGCGATTCCGTTCGTCGGCGGCGCGGTCGGTTGGCTCGGCTACGAGCTGGCCGCGCGCGTCGAGCGCGTCGCGCTGCGACCGCCCTGCGACCGCGCCGTGCCCGACGCCGCGTGGCTGCTGCTCGATCGCGTGCTGGCCTACGAACACGCGAGCGGTCGGCTCTTCGCCACCGCGCTCGGCCACGGCGACGGCGCCGAGCGCGCCGTCGATCGCTTCGCCGAACGCGTCGCCCGCGCTCCGATTCCGAGCCAACAACCTGACAAAACCAATAACCTGACGCCCGGCACCGATTCCGAGCCGCTGCGTTTGCGAGACTCGGCGACGGGACTGGAACTCGGGGCGTTTTTCGATGGGGATTCGTATGCGAAGACGGTGGTGGCGATTCAGGAGCAGATTGCGGCGGGGGAGTTGTATCAGGCGAATCTGACGCATCGGCTCGCGGCGCGTTTCAGTGGCGATGCGCGGCGACTCTTCGAGACGTTGCGGGCGCGCAGCCCGGCGCCGTTCGCTGCGTTCGTCGAGTTGCCTGAGCTGACGGTCGTCGGGTCTTCGCCGGAGCGCTTTCTGCGCGTCGATGCGGACGGCGCCGTCGAGACGCGGCCGATCAAGGGCACGCGACCGCGTGGCGAGACGGCGGCAGACGATGCCCGGCTCTTCGAAGAGCTGCGCAGCTCCGAGAAGGAGCGCGCCGAGAACGCGATGATCGTCGATCTGATGCGCAACGATCTCGGGCGCGTGTGCGCGCCGGGCAGCATCGAGGTGCCGGAGCTGTTCGCGATCGAGCGCTACGCGACGCTGTTCCAGATGGTCTCGACGGTGCGCGGCAGGCTGCGCGCGGGTGGCGACATCGTGGACCTGCTGCGCGCCGCGTTCCCGCCGGGTTCGATGACGGGCGCGCCGAAGATCGCGGCGATGCAATTGCTGGCAAGTCTCGAGCCCGTGCGGCGCGGTGTTTACGCGGGAGCGCTCGGCTATCTGGATGCGCGTGGCGGCGCCGATCTCAGCGTCGTGATCCGCACGCTTCTGTGTCGCGGTCGCAATGCGTGGTTGCACGTCGGCGGCGGCATCGTGCTCGACTCCGATCCGCGCGCCGAGTGGGAAGAGACACTCGCGAAGGCGCGCGCGCCGCTCGACGCGCTCGCGGCAACGCAGGACGAGTAGCCTGAGAGCGGATGGGGGGAGGCAGCTGATGTACGCATCGGCAGATCATGGAGGGTCGTGGTTGTCGTGCTCGGCTGCAACCAAGTATGCGAGGAGGCGGTCGATGAGGTCGAGTCTCTCAGTTCCCTAGTCCCGCGTGGAACTATCCCCGGGCATTCTCTCTACCTCCGCCGCGGATGGGCCCAACGGATCGGTGCTCACCTGCGCGGCCCAGCGGCCGCGGAGCACCGGCCGAGGCAAACCGTACGCCGCCAGCGGCACCGCGCCACGACGTGCCGCCGCTGGGCCGCGTCCGGTGCAGTACCTTGTTAGGCCACACGCGCGTGCCCTGGCGCGGCGATACAAGTCCTGATATATTACGCCGGTCGCTAGCAAGGCTCTGATCTGGGTGGGGACGAGCCTCGACCGATTGCGGCTCTTCCCGGCTGCCCCGCGGCGAGAGGCCGGCCATCAGTTGCACCGCGTTCAGCTCGGCCTGGAGCCCACCGACTGGAAGCCAATACGATCCGTGGGGCCGGGGGTAGTGGAAATCCGAATTCACGAGGAAGGCGAGCACCGGGTTCTCTACGTGGCGAAGTTCGCGGAAGCAATCTACGTGCTTCACGCCTTCCCGAAGAAGACGCAGCAGACGCGGCAAGCCGACATTGAGATTGCCCACCGCAACCTCGCCGACGTGCTCCGGCACCGGCGAAAGGGATAACGAGCCATGGCAACCCGAAAGCTTCGACGTTCGAGCGGGAATGTATTCCGAGACTTGGGATTCTCGAGGGAAGAGGCCGAGAACCTGCGGATCCGATCCGAACTGATGGTGCGCCTGGCGCGCTTGATCGAAGACCGAGGGCTGACTCAGGCGGAAGCCGCGAAGATGCTCGGCGTGAGCCAGCCGCGCGTCAGCGACTTGGTGCGCGGAAAGATCGACCTCTTCAGCATCGATATGCTCGTGCTGATGCTCGCCAAGGCGGGACTTCGCGTCACGCTTACCGCCCGGGCTCGGACTCGTGTGGCCTAACGGATTGCCGCTCAGCTGCAGCGCCTTGTTAGCCGGCGTGCGCGGCCACGGCCCGGGAGAGAATAGATGGAAATGGCATTGACGGCGGTCTTCAAGAAGGTTCCCGAGGGATACATCGCCTTCGTGGAGGAGTTGCCGGGCGCGAATGCTCAAGGCGCCACGTTCGAGGAGGCGCGCGAGAACCTTCGCGAGGCCGTAGAGTTGGTACTCGAGGCGAACCGGACCCTGGCAAGGGAGGATGCTGGCGCAGGTGCGGTAATTCGCGAGCCATTGAAGATCGCCAACGGGTGAAGACGTGCGACCTCGTTCAGCACCTCGAGGCGCACGGGTGTGAACTTCTTCGCGAGGGGGCGCGCCACTCGATTTACGTGAACCGACGGACACGCA
>CAYGWM010000013.1:51474-59604 GCA_964353555.1 uncultured Spirochaetales bacterium | reverse complement strand
CACGCAACCAACGTCCCCTTCCGGACGCGACGCAACTCACGCAACCAACGTCCCCTTCCTCAGCGACCGGTACGCTGCGGCGTCACGACCAGCACGGCGCGGCTTCCCTCGCGCGCTCGGAACCGCACTTCGACCGGCACCACCGCGTCGACGCGCTCGCGTTTCTTCTCTTCGACCACGATCGTCCGGCCGCCCGCGGCGAGGAAGCGCTCGATCGACGCGGCATCGTCGAGTGCTTCGACATGGCGATGACCGTAGTAGACGAGCCCGCCGGCCATCTGCACGTCGCCGACGAGTCCGATTGATTCCCCATCGGGTGTGAGCGCCGCCGCAGCCTCCGCGATCGGGAGCGGCGACTTTTCGGGATCGAGCGCTGGATAGACCACCGTGAAGATCACCAGCAGCAGCGCCCACATCGCGACGACCGGAACGGCGAGTCGCAGCCGCAAGCGCGCACGCGCGCGCCAGAGCGTGAGCTGTGCGATTGCGGCCACACCCACGACCGTCACCATCGTCATGCCAGTGACGAGCGACGCCATTTCGTTCTGCAGCGGATCGTGCACTGCAACCCAGATTCCACCGCCGACCAGCGCCGCGCCGAGCGCACCGGTCGCCGCGTGGAACGCGACCGGGATGCGGTGCGCCGCTTCGACCCAACGCCCGAGAGCGTCGGCGAGCAGCAGCGCGACGGCCGGCAGCAGCGGCACCAGGTAGAGACCGCGCTTGCCGGTGGAGAGCGTGAAGAAGACGAACGTTGCCGCGACCCACGCGAGCAGGAAGCGCCACGCACGGCGTTCCTCGTCGCTTGCCTTCGCGACGAACACACAGCGGCGTGCGGCCCACCACACGACCGGCGCGAGCAGGAACCAGGGCAGTGTCTCGGCTGGGAACTGGTAGAAGTAGTAGTAGAAGGGCCGATCGTGGGAGCTGCCCGCAAAGAAGCGACCGAAGAGATTGTCCACCACCGCGGCGCCGAAGAATCCCGGCGGCGCCAGCGCGATCGCTGCCGCGATCCACGCGAGCGCCGGCCCGAGCGACAGGAACCATCCCCACCACGGAAACGCACGGCGAAGGTCTCCTACGCGCCGCTCCCAGCCGAGGAATCCGATCATCACGAGCACCGGCACCAGGATCCCAACGGGTCCCTTGGTCAGCACCGCGAGCCCGAGCGACATGTGCAGCAACAGCTGACCGGTACGGCGACGACCGATGCCGCGATCGATGTGCCAGAACGCGACGAGCGCGAGCGTCTCGAAGAGCGCGAGCAGCACGTCGAGTTGCGCGCGGCGGGCGTTGTCCGCGAACTCGAAGGTGGTGAGCAGCAGTGCGGCGCCGAGTGTCGCGGTCGCGCCGCCGAGCAGCCGGGAGCCGAACGCCAGCGTGAGTCCGACCAGTGCGATCCCTGCGAACGCCGACGGCAGGCGCGCCGCGAGTTCCGTCACGCGGCCGAATGGCACACCCGCCGCCGCGGCCAGCCAGTAGTAGAGTGGCGGCTTCTGGGTGTAGGGCTCCCCGTTCAGGTGCAACAGCACCAGTCCGCTGCTGCCAAATTCCATCGACCGAACCGTTTCGGCGACATGGCCATAGCGTGGCTCGTCGGGCGCCCAGAGGCCGATGCCGCCGAGGCGCGCGAGCAGCAGCACCGCAGCTCCGAAGAGCAGCAGTCCTCGCACCCAGGGGCTTGCAGGCGCGCCGTTCACTGCGACTCCTCCCCTTCGTGTACGACGGCCGCGAGAAGGTCCCGAACCTAGGCGGGCAGCTTCACGCACGCCCATGACGAGTTGGCCATCTGATACGGGCGCGGGCTTCCGCGGCGCCAGCGCCGACGTTACCTTCACGGCCGTGGAGGTGCTGCCATGGCTCCCAACGATTCCGATCCGAGTCGCGCTCTTGTGGGTCTGCTGCGGGAAGCCACCGTGAAGCCGATCGAGGTCGCGCGCGTCCTCGACGACATGACGCACCCCGAGCGCGTCACTGCGATCCGCTCGGTCGGCCGCGCCGAGCAACGACGCCTCTACGAAGCCGCCTCCGGCTTCCGCGCACTGCGCGCCACGGACATGGTCGCCGCGGATGTCCCCGCGATGAAGCCGGTGCGTCATTTTGGCAAGAACACGCTGCCCGCTTTCACGCACTTCGAGAAGCGCTTCACCCGCCCGGCCGATGTGGACGCGGGCGCGCCCGCGCACCTGTGGGGCTACAACGAAGGCAGCGCGCGCTGGATCACCGGTCCTGGCTACTTCGTGCTGCGCCCCGACACCGAACGCGGCGAATTGCTGGTCGATTACAACCTGGTGCCTCCCGCGCATCCGCCCGAGTGGCCGGAGATCCGCCGCAACGAGAGCGGTCTCTCGCGCTTCGTATACGGCTTCATGATCGATCGCCTGCGCGGTGTTTCGAAGCACGTGACGATCGGTTCGGCGGCGCGCAAGGGCAAGGACCTCGGCTCCTGGTTCCTGCTCTGTCGCGAGTCCTAGCTTGAGCGCTGCCAGTCCCACGCCGCCGCGCGTTTCGGTGATGATTCCCGTCTACAACGAGGAAGAGTCGCTCGAGACACTGCACCGCGAACTCGACGCCGCGCTCGCGAGCATCGCGGGCCGCGCGGAGATCGTCTTCGTCGACGACGGCTCGAAGGACCGCAGTCTCGCGGTGCTGCGCGAGATCGCCGAGAAGGACCCGCGTGTGCGCGTGGTCGTGCTCGATGGCAATCACGGCCAGACGGCCGCGTTCGCAGCGGGCTTCGACGCCGTGCGCGGCGAGATCACCGTCACACTCGACGCCGACCTGCAGAACGATCCGGCCGACATCCCGAAGCTGATCGCGCGCATGGATGCGGAGGGCGCCGACGTCGTGAATGGCGTGCGCATCAAGCGTCGCGACTCGTGGGTGCGCCTCATCTCGTCGCGCATCGCCAACAACGCGCGCAATTGGTTCACCAACGAGTCCGTCACCGACGTCGGTTGCTCGCTGCGCGCGATGCGCACCGAGTACGTGAAGCGCGTGCGGCTGTTCCGGAACATGCACCGCTTCCTGCCCACGCTGCTGCGGATGGAAGGCGCGACGAAGGTCATCGAGATGCCGGTCGCGCACCGCGAGCGCCGCTTCGGCGTCTCCAAGTACGGCATCGGCAACCGCCTGTGGGTCGGCATCGTCGACCTGTTCGGCGTGCGCTGGATGCAGGCGCGTCACTTCCGGGTGCGGGTGAAGGGCCGAAGCTAGCGGTGAGCACGACCAGCGAGCCGGTCGTGTTCGACCATCAAACAGGCGTCCTGGACCACCCTTACCCCCGCCGCGCGCAACCGCGCCGCGCTCTCGTCATGCCGGATCCCAAGCTGAAACCACACCGCGAACGGAAGTGGATCCATCGCGAGGATCTGATCGACGTGTGCGGGAAGGTGCTGCGGCGCGCGAAACAGAACCACCAGCTCCGCCGGCTCGCGGAGGTCGCGCAGGCTCGCGACGCAGCGTTCGCCCAGCACGGCGTCGAGTTTCGGTGAGATCGGCACGATTCGATAGCCGTATTGCTGCATGTACTGTGGCACGCGGAACGCATCGTCACCCGCGCCGGCCTTGATTCCGACGACTGCAATCGAAGTGCAGCGATCGAAGATCTCGCGCAGCAGCGAATCATCGTCACGCATCGTGGACTCCAAGTAGTGCTGGGTTAGGCTACGCCGCCATGCTCGCCGCTGCCCATCGCAACGCGTTCGCTGTCGCGCTCACACTCATTTCCGCTGTCTGGGGTGTCGCGTTTGCGGCGGTCGCCGCGCCGGACGTCGACGATCCCGCGCTGCGCACGCAGATCACGAAGCTCGACAACGGGCTCACGGTGCTGCTGCTGCCGGAGACCGGAACGCCGGGCGTCTCGTTCCAGATGTGGGTGCGCGCGGGCGCCAAGGACGAGACCAACTACACCGGACTCGCCCATCTGTTCGAGCACATGATGTTTCGCGGTACCGATCGGCTACCGCCCGAATCGCACGAGCGGATGATCGAAGGCCGCGGCGGTCGCGTGAATGCGTTCACTACGGCCGACACGACGGTCTACTACGCGGACGTCGCGCCCGATTCGCTGCCGCTGGTGATCGAATTGGAGGCCGAGCGCCTCGCCAATTTGAAGATCACCGAGGAGACGCTCGCGAGCGAGCGCCAGGTGGTGCTCGAAGAGCGCCGGCTCCGTACCGAAGATCAGCCGGACGGACGCGCGTTCGAGGCGCTGCTCGGGCTCGCGTTCCAGGCGCATCCGTATCGCGTGCCGACGATCGGATGGCGCAGCGACATCGAGACGGTCCCCGTCAAAGACGTTCGAGAATTCTTCCGCGCCTATTACGCGCCCAACAACATCGTGATCGCGATCGCGGGCGATTTCGACGCTGCCGAAACGCTCGCGCAGATCCGCCGCACCTTCGGGCGCCTCGAACCGGCCGCCGACATTCCGCGCTCTCCGACCAAGGAACCCGAACAAAGCGGTGAGCGCCGCGCGGAAGTCTACTTCGATCTGCGTAGCCCGATCCTCGCGGCCGCATGGCACGCGCCGCCGACGGGTCACCCCGACGCGGAAGCCCTCGACGTCGCGAGTCTCGTGCTGTCCGGCGGACACAGTTCGCGCGTCTACCGCAAGCTCGTCTACGACAAGCAGGTGGCGCTCGGCGCGCAAGGCGCGTACTGGGAACTCCAGGACGCGGGACTCTTTTACGCGTTCGCGAGCGTGCGACCCGGTGGCGACATCGACGAAGTCGAGCGCCTGTTCATGGCCGAGATCAAGCGATTGCGCGACGAGCCCGTGTCGCCGGCCGAGCTGGCGAAGGCGAAGCGTCAGATCCAGGTCGACCTGCTCTCCGGGATGGAGACCGCGAATGAGATGGCGAGCCGGATCGGGCGCGAATACGTCAGCTTCGGTCGCATTCGCCCGGTGGAGGAGCGTTTGAAAGCGTATGCCGCGGTCACCGCCGAAGACGTGCAACGCGTCGCGCGCACCTATCTGCGCGATGATCGCCGCAGTGTCGTGCACGTCGTGCCGCCGCCGCACGCGCAGGCATCGAAGTGACGCGCGCCCGCGCGTTCTGCGCCGGTCTCGCGATCGCGTTGCTCGCGGCTGGCTGTTCGGGGCTCGGCGCCAAGCCCGCGTGGGAACAACCGCCGCCGCCGATCGCGGAAGGCCCGGTCGTCCCGCAGCAGCGTCTCCACCGAGCGCAGCTCGACAACGGCGTCGCCGTGCTGATTCTCGAGGATCACTCGCTGCCGAGACTCGCGCTGGGCGTGGTCACGCGGCGCGGCGCGGGCAGCGAGTCGCTCGCGCAGGCGGGGCTCGCATCGCTCGCGCTCGACGTGATGAAGCGCGGCGCCGGCCAGCGCGACGCGCTCGCGCTGGCGCGCACAGTAGAAGAGATGGGCGCCGCACTTTCGGCGAGCACGGGTTGGGACTCGGCGTCGGTCGGCGTTGCCGGATTGTCGGAGGATGCGGACCGACTCTGGGACGTGATGACGGACGTCGTGCGCAGGCCGCGCTTCGATCCGGGCGAAGTCGCGCGCGCGCGCGCCGAGCAGCTCGCGGGCTTCGAGCAGCAGAAGGACGAGCCCCAGGCGCTGGCTGGCAAGCAGATGGCACGCGTGCTGTATGGCGGCCACCGCTACGGCGTGTCGGCCGACGGCGAGCCGGCGAGCGTCGCGAAGCTCGACGCCGCGGCGCTGCGCGCGTTCCATGCGCGGCTCTTTACACCCGATCAGTCGATCGTTTTCGTCGTCGGTGACGTGACGGCCGAGGCAGCGCTCGCGCAGGTACGCGACCACTTCGGCGTATGGCCGGCTGGCCCCGGACTCGAGCGCGGCACGCCGGCGCCAGATCCGACCCCCGCGTCGCGTCGCGTGGTGATCGTCGATCGGCCCGATCTCGCACAGGCGTCGCTGGTGATCGGTCACGAGGGCATTTCGCGCCGCGACCCCGAGCGCATCGCGGCCGACCAGATGAACACCATCCTCGGTGGCGGTGGCTTCTTGTCTCGTCTGATGACGCGCGTGCGGGCGGACGAGGGACTCGCGTATTCGATCGGGTCCGGCTTCGCGATGCGCTGGTTTCCGGGGCCATTCCTGGTGAGCACGTCGACGCGCGTCGCCGAAGCCGGTCGCGTGGTCGAGATCGCGCTCGCGCAGATGGAAGGGATGCGGGGCGAGCCGCCGACGGCGGCCGAGCTGCGCCTGGTGAAGAGCTTCTCCGCGGGCCGCTTCGTGCTGGGGCTCGAGACGTCGTCCGCGATCGCCGGGTCGCTGGTCGATCTCGACGTCTACGAGTTGCCGCCCGATTCGCTCGATACCTACCGGACGCGCGTGCAGGCCGTGACGCAACAGGATGTCGTCGCCGCGGCGCGCCGGCTACTGCATCCCGATCGCGTTGCGATCATCGCCGTGGGGCCGGCCGCGTCGCTGCGCTCGCAGCTCGAACGCTTCGGCCCGGTCGAAGTGGTGAAGCCCTAGTGCACGCGGGGCGCCTCGCGCGGCGCGCTGCACGCTTCGCGGTGATAGTCGTCCTGGCGCTCGTCGCGGCTGGCGCCATGCCGCCGAGGAAGAAGCCGAAGACGAAGCCCACGCCGAAGCCGGCCCCGACGGCTGCGCTCAGCGAAGAGCTTGCGCCGAAGGCGTTCTTCTGGGAGGTGCAGTCGGAGAACGGCGCACGGCTGTTCCTGCTGGGCTCGGTGCACATCGGCGACGGCCGCGATCTGGTGCTCGATCCGCGCATCGAAAAAGATTGGGCGGAGGCGCAGGATCTGGTGGTCGAGCTCGATACGACGACGCTCTCGCCGGTCGATGCCGTCGACGCGACCAACCGCTTTGGCCTGCTCCCGCGCGGCACGACGTTGCGCGACGTCGTCAACCCCGACACGTACAAGCAGGTCGCGAAGTACATGAAGCAACGCGAGTATCCGATCGAGCGAATCGATCGGATGCGTCCCTGGCTGGTGGCACAGGTGGTGACCCAGCTCGAGTACGCCGCTGCCGGTCTCGAGGCCGAGAATGGCGTCGACGTTGCGATGATGCGTCGCGCGACGGGGCGCAAAGGCATCGTGCCGCTGGAGTCGCTCGAGGAGCAGGCAGCGCTGTTCGCAGGTCTGCCCGCGCCGCTGCAAGAGAAGATGCTGGTGGAGATTCTGCGCGAGGCGCAGGCGCTGCTGGCCGTGACGCGCGCAACGCTCGCAGCGTGGGAGCAGGGTGACGAAGAGACGCTGTCCGGTTTGCTGTTCAGCAATGCCAGCGGCGACGCGGCGCTCACCGAGTTCTATGAGCGCGTCTTCTATGGCCGCAATCGCGCGATGACCGATCGCCTGGTGACGATCTCGGCTGACGGTCGCCCGCGCTTCGTGGTGGTGGGCACCGGACACCTGATCGGGTCGCAGGGAATCCCCGAGCTGCTCGCGCAGCGCGGCTTCCGAGTCGAGCGCGTCGGCAGCGCGCGCGTGCTGCCCGGCACGATAGCGGCGCCGGCGGGCGCGATCCCTGCGCCGTCTGCCACACCGGTCGAACCGGCCGCACCGCGGCCCGCCGCAGCGCCGGTCGCACCGAGCGGCACCGTCACGCCCGCGGCGGTGTCCGAAACGCCGCGCGCGATTCCGCCGCCGGATGCCCCGACGGTGCCGCCGGCTCCCGCCCAGCCCGCATCGCCGCCGACCGCCCCATACCCCCGGCCCGCTGGCGCTCCAAGCGATTCGTGGCTCGGTCAGGACGCAGGACCAGCGCCGCTGAACGGCTCGGCGCCCAGCCCTCCCGAAGCGTTGCCCGCTGCTCCCCGTGCCGCGCCGGCCCCGGCGGTCGAACCAACGCCGGCGCCGGCCCCGGCCAAGTCAAAGCCCAAGCAGAGGCGCCTCAGTCCGCCGAAGCGCTGAGAGCTGTCAGGTTGCTTCGGAGCGCCCCTCCAGATACCTTGCCGTCCGACCGATCGGTCAGAGGTGGCCATGAGCGACGTCAACGCCAGCTCTCGCGACAAGATCCTCGAGGTCGCCGAGCCGCTCTACGCGCGACGTGGCTTCGCGGGTGTCGGCATGCGCGAGGTCGCGGACGCAGCAGGGCTCGGCAAGTCGTCGCTGTTCCACCACTTCCGTTCGAAGGTGCAGCTCTACCTCGCGGTGCTCGAGCGCGTGCTCG
>CAYGWM010000013.1:7815-51374 GCA_964353555.1 uncultured Spirochaetales bacterium | reverse complement strand
CACCACTTCCGTTCGAAGGTGCAGCTCTACCTCGCGGTGCTCGAGCGCGTGCTCGGGCGCATCGAGGAACGCCTGCAGCCGATCCTCGCGTTGCAGCTAGGGGCCGCCGAGAAGCTCGATCGTTGGATCGATGCGCTGATCGACGAGTTGGCCGAGCAGCCGGCGACCGCACGGATGCTGCTGCGCGCGCTCTTCGAGGAGGAAGAGTTCGAGACCGGGAACTGGCCGGAAGGGCAGGCGGTCGATCGCCGTCTTGCAGCGGTGCTCGAGGGCATCACGCGAATGCTCGCGGACGGCATGCGCAACGGCGAACTGCGCACCGCGTCCGCTCCGCACGTCGTCCAGACACTGATCGGTGCGACGATCTTCCATTTCGCCTCGGGACAGACCGGCGAGGCATTGCTCGGCGGTCCGCTGCTCTCGGCCGAAGCCGTGCGCGAACGCAAAGCGGAAACGAAAACATTTTTTTACTACGGACTGGCCGCGCGCCCCGCGCAGTCTGGACAAGGAGAGAGATCGTGAACAAGCTGATGCAGGAACACCGCAAGCGCTTTGGCGACTTCGAAGTGATCGAGTTCGTCGACGAGAGCGAGATCGCAACGCTGCGCGCGAAGACCGACGTCGCCGCGCCACTCACGCTCAACTGGACCTGGGAGTACGGCTCCGAGGTCGAGGAGCTGCGCGCGCTCTACGAGAAGGGCAAGGTCAACCAGTGGAACGCCGAGCGCGATCTCGACTGGTCGATGCCCGTCAGCAACGACGAGTGGGTCCTGAGCCCCGAGGCGTCGATGCTGGCGCAGATCTGCAAGCTGATGGGCAAGGACGAGGCGACGCAGAAAGCGGCCGCGTTCGACGAACTGGCGCACACGCTCTCGCAGCTGCTGCACGGCGAGCAGGCGGCGCTCCAGCTTTGCGGCCAGCTCACCAACGCCTGCACAAAGATGGACGAGAAGTGGTACGCGGCGAGCCAGGTCACCGACGAAGCGCGCCATCTCGAGGCGATCTCGAAGTTCCTGTCGCGCAAACTCGGCACGATCTACCCGATCAACCCGACGCTGAAGATCCTGCTCGACGAACTGCTGCAGGCGGACTCCGCGCGCAAGAAGACGCTCGGCATGCAGACGCTCTTCGAAGGCATGGCCGTCGGCATCTTCGACCTGCTGCGCCAGGAGAGCCGCAACCCGCTGCTCACCGAGATGATCCGGCGCGTGGAGCAGGACGAGGCGCGCCACGCTGCGTTCGGCGTGCTGACGATGCGACGCGCCGTGCGAGAAGCCGAGAAGCCCGAGATGGACGACATGGAAGACTGGGCGTTCGGCATCCTCGAGGCGCTCAATGCCAACCAGCAGCTCGACATGCTCCAGCAGCTCGGTCCGAAGTACGGCATCGACGCGAGCAACATGACGCAGGCGGTGCTCGGCATGCCGAATTGGGCCGAGCTGAACAGCCTGATCTACATGCACACGGTGCTGCCGAATCTGCGCAACCTCGGCCTCATCACCGAGCGCACCGAGTCGCAGTATCGCAAGCTCGGCATGCTCTACGACCGCCCCGATCGCGCGACGTCACTGTCGGGTCTCTCGATGATCGCCTGATCCGGGACGTCGCGTCCCGAATACGGGGCCGCGGGCGCGAGCCCGCGGCCCTTCGTGTTTGCGGCTTCCGCCATCCCTGCACTCACCCGTAAGCTTGCACTCGACTGTAAGTTCGTGGTACAAGCCGCGCGTGGCCACGATCTCCGTGCACCCCGACCTGGCGTCCCGTCGCGGCCGTCGCCGGCAGCAGCTGCGGCTGCGGATCGTCGAAGCCGCGGTCGCGCTCTTCGATGAGCAGGGCTTCGAGGCCACCAGGGTCACGGAGATCTGCGAACGCGCCGACGTCGCGAACAAGACCTTCTTCAACTACTTCCCGACCAAGAGCGACTTGCTACGCGAAATCGCGCAGGGCGCGCTCGACCAGTTCCTTGGTGAGATCGAGGATGCGCGCAACACACCCGGCGCGACGCGCGCGCGATTGCGCGCGCTCTTCGAGCGGATTGCTGACAACGCACTTGCGGCAGGGCCGATGCACCGCGAGCTGCTCGCCGAGATCATCCATGTCGCGCACGAGTCGGGCACCGAGGGCGAACAGGCGCGGCGATTGCACCATGCCTTCCGCGCACTGGTGCGCGACGGGCGCAGTGCCGGTGATGTAGCCACCACCCACAGCCTCGAGATCCAGACCGACATGCTGATCGGCGCGTTCTATGCGCTGATGCTGAATTGGGCCAACCTGGACGGCTATCCCTTGCGCAGGCAGGCGCTTGCAGCGGCGCGATTTCTGGGAGATGCGCTCACCAGCGCGCCCCGCACCGAGGAGAGGCGAGCATGAGCCGCACGCGCAGCCAACATACGGCGCTGCCGATCCCGAACGGTTGGTTCGCGGTGGCGTGGAGTCGCGATCTGGTAGCCGGCGACGTGCGGCGGCTGCGCTACTTCGACGAAGAGCTGGTGCTGTTCCGCACGCGCGCGGGCGAAGCGAAGGTGCTCGATGCGTACTGCCCGCATCTTGGCGCGCATCTCGCCGAGGGCGGGCGCGTCGTTGGCGAATCGATCCGCTGTCCGTTCCACGGCTGGCACTTCGACGGCCACGGTCGCTGCACGCAGATCCCGTATTGCGATCGCATCCCGCCGCACGCGGCGACGCGCGCCTGGGAAGTCGTCGAGCGCAACCACATGGTCCTCGTCTGGCATCACGCCGAGGACAAGCCGCCGGATTGGGAGGTGCCGCAACTTCCCGAGTTTTCCGATCCGGAGTGGGCGGAGCCGCGCACCTTCGAACTCGAAGTTCCGGTGCACATGCAGGAGCTGCACGAGAACAACAACGATCCGGTGCATTTCCATTTCGTGCACGGGAACATCCACATGGCGCGCTCCGAGATCCGCTTCGGTGACGGCGGGCGCACGATGCACATGGTGACGCCGACGCGCCGCGAAACGGCGTACGGAACCTTCGACACGCGCCTCGAAACGGATTCGTGGGGACTCGGGATCGCTGCCGTGCGCGTCGCTGGCATCGGCGAAGCGGGTCTGCTGATGTTCTCCTCGACTTCGCCGATCGACACGACGCACTCGCTTTCGCGTTGGATCTTCACCGTAACGCGCAATCTCGCCGACGTGGCCGGCGAAGACTTCGTGCAGGGGCTCCAGGCGGGTGTGCTGCAGGACATGCGGATCTGGTCGAACAAGATCCATCGCGCCCGTCCGCTGTTCTGCGAAGCCGACGAATCGATCGCGCAGTTCCGGCACTGGGCGAAGCAGTTCTACTCGGACCCGGCGTGAGGGAGAACGACATGGACCGCTATCTGGTGATCTCCTCCGACTGTCACGCCGGACTGCCGCCCGAGCAGTATCGCGACTACGTCGATCCGCAGTACCGCGAACTCTTCGACGTCGCGCTGCCGATCCAGCTCGCAGCGACGCGCGCCGCCGCGCAAAGGTTCCTGATTGCCGACGTCAACGCAAAATGGAGACAGGGCCGCGATCGCGCACTCTCGGGCGCCTGGGATTCCGACGAGCGCAACCGCGTGCTCGATGCCGACGGCATCGCCGCCGAGGTGATCTTCCCGGACGGCATCACCGAGATGAACATGCCGCCGTTCGGCGCCGGCCTCTCGCTGCCGACCGAAGGCGTCGACGCGGCTCTTCAGTGGGCCGGCGCGCGCGCCCACAATCGCTGGCTGGCCGAGTTTTGCCAGATGGCGCCGGAGCGCCGCGCGGGCGTCGCGATCGCGCCGATCTGCTGGGACATCGACGTCGCGCTGCAGGAGATCCGCTGGGTGCGCGACAACGGCCTGCGCGGGATCCTGATCCCGTCGATGTGGGGCACGAACGCGCCTTACTCGCATCCGAAATACGAGCCGATCTGGGCCGCGTGCGCGGATCTCGGCCTCGTCGTGCACTTCCACTCGGGCGCCGCGCCGATGACCGACTACGGCGACGGCCCCGGCATGGTCGGTACCTACATCTCGGAAGTCTGCTGGTGGTCGGCGCGACCGCTGACGTTCCTGATCTGGGCCGGCGTCTTCGAACGCCATCCGAAGCTGGAGGTTGCGGTCACCGAGTCCACGACGATCTGGGTGCCCGAGATGCTCCAGCTGCTCGACTTCCGCTACGAGGACACGCCGTACTCGGCGAAGCTCGGCGACTACACCAGCCACTTGTCGATGAAGCCGAGCGACTACTTTCGCCGCAACGTCTTCCTCGGCGCCTCGTGTATGCCGCGCCGCGAAGTCGAACGGCGCCACGAGATCGGCCTGCGCAACATCATGTGGGGCTCCGACTACCCGCATCCCGAAGGCTCGTGGCCCGAGACCGCGAAGCAGATGCGCGATTCCTTCCACGGCGTTCCCGAGGATGAACTCGCCGCGATGCTCGGCGGCAACGCTGCGCGCGTCTACGGCTTCGACGTCGAGAAGCTGGCGCCGCTCGCAGCGCGCATCGGTCCCGAAAAGAGCGCATTCCGCGCCTAGGAGAAGTTGCGATGGCTCGTGTTCGCTACGTGAAGACTCTCGAGCAGCTGAAGCGCGCTGCAGAGCAGAACCCCGAGTTCCTGCCTAGCACGGTGCGTTCGATCCGCTGCGTCTACGAGACCGATTCGGCGATCGCCGCCGCCGTCGTGCCGCGACCGCTGGTGCCTGCCGCGCGTCCGGAGGTCTGCGTGACCTTCTCACACGTTTCGATGGAACACGGCCCCGGCGTCACCTTCGAGATCGGCTCGGCGATCTTCGGCGTGCGCGCCAGCTACGACGGTGCCGAGGGCATCTACCTGCTGACGATGCCGATGACCGCCGAGCAGGCGGTGATCGGGGGCCGCGAGACCTATGGCGAGCCGAAGAAGATCGCGGCGATCGAAGTAACAGAAGAGGGCGATCGCGTCGCCGCGCGCGTCACACGCATGGGCGTCACGTACCTCGAAGTCGAAGGCACGCTCGGCGAATCGCTAGGACCGCGCGACTTCACCGAGACGGCCTACTGCGTGAAGGCGTTCCCGTCGTGCGAGAAGGGGAAGGGCTTCGACCAGGAACCGCTGCTGGTACGCCTCGAGTGGCGACACAGCCAGCAGCGCGTGCAGCGCGTCGCCGGCGCGCTGACGCTGCGCGAATCGCCCTTCGACCCGGTCGTGGACCTGCCCGTTCGGAAGCTCGTGCGACTCGAATACGAAGTCGGCCGCACGGAGAGCAACGGCACGGTGCTGCGCGCGATCCCGGGCGAGTGGCTGCTGCCGTTCTTTCATCAGCGCTATGACGACCCGACCGCGGAAGGCATCGACGTCTAGTCGCAACTAGCGATAGCGCGCCGCTGCCTTGGTGAGTTCGCGCGCGACGTCCTCGCGCAGCGACGCCGGCTCGAGAACTTCCGCGCCCGCGCCGAACGACAGCACCCAGGTACGCACGTCGGCGGCGCCACCCACTTCCATCGTCAGTTCCAACGCGCCGCCCGCGCGGCGTTCCAGCTTCTGTGTCGCGTGCCAGGTGCGCTCCGCGACCCAATCAGCCCAGCGCTTGTCGAAGCGGATCCGTACCCCCATCGGCGGTTCGTGGATCACGCCGAACGCCGTGCCGATGTAGGCGTCGAAGTCGAAGCTCGCGGGAACCGTGAAGCGCCGCTCGCTGCGCTTGATCGAGCGGATCCGCTGCACCGCGAAGGTCCGCACCTCGCCGGAGTGGTGGTCGTGACCGACCACGAAGAGCGCGCCGGCACGATACCAGATGCGATACGGATCGAGATCGCGCCGGCTCTCGCGTCCGGTGCGCCCGGTGCGGTATTCGATCGCAACGGTGCGGCGATCGAGCACGGCTTCGTTGAGCACGCGGATCGTGTCGCGCATCGCCGCGTAGTCGCCGTGATGACCCGGCAACACACGGAACGATTCGCCAAGGCGACCCAGGAACTCGGCCATTTCCGGTCCGAGACTCGCGCGGATCTTGTCGAGTGCAGAGCGGATCGAATCGTGGAAGACGGTGCCTTCGAGCGTGCGCAACAGATCCTCGCCGAACGCGAGCGACAGGATCTCGTCGGGCGTGAACGGCACGTCGCCGAGCTTGAAGTCGTCGAGGAAGCGGTAGAAGACGCGACCCTCGCGGCGCTCGGACAGCACCGGGAAGCCGGCTGCCATCAGCGCATCGAGATCGCGGTACACGGTGCGGCGATGGCACTCGAAGTCGTTCGCCAGATCGTCGAGTCCGACGCCCCAGTGCGAGCGCGCGAGGCGCTGGATCAGCCGCCACTGGCGCGCCAGCTGATCGCCGCGCATCAGGCAACGATGACGAGGCGGGTGCGGGCGGGGACCCGGGCGGTGAGCCTCGAAAGGACGTTGCCCCGCAGCATGTGCCAGAGCATGCCGCGCTGGGAGGTGCCGATCAGGATGGCGTCGACGCCGAGACGAGCAGCGGCGTCGGCAATGGCTTCGCCCGCGTCGCTCGCGACGCGCCAGACCGGGATGGCCGCGGCGCCCTGCGCGTTCAGCCACGCGACCGACGTTTCGAGGACGCCGCGTGCTTCCCGTGACGGCTCGGTGTCGCGCGGTACGAAGAGGCCCGGCACCTCGTCGATGAAGAGCACCGCGACGTCCACTTCCTGGCGTCCTTTGAGGTGCGCGGCGGCTTCCTCGAGCAGTCGCTCGTTTGGCGTACGCACGCAGACGAGTGTCTTCGGGCGGTAGGCCGGCGCCAGGTCGATCGCCTCGGCGAGCGTCAGGATCTCGGCGGCGGCCGCGGATTCGGCGGCGATGCGCTCGGCTTCCTGGATCGAGACCGACACCGCGCCGCGCGGTCGCCAGATGCCGCGCCGGTAGGCCAGGCCCGCAATCATCATGATCGCCGTGAGCGAACCGCCGAAGACCGTCGCGAAGGGCTTCGCCACCAGGTTCGTCGCAAACGCGACGAGCACCATCACGGTGGTCGCGACGCCGAGCGCGAAGAGCAGACCGCGCTGGCCCTCGGCCATGCGCACGCGGTCGAGCGAGATCGACGAGATCGCAAACGCGCCGAGCAGACCGAACGCGTACAGCTCACCGAGCGTTGCGATGTTGCCGCCCGTCATGCCGAGCACGCCGATCGGCATTACGACCGCGAGCCCGATCGCGAGCGTCGGCGTGCCGAATCGCGGCGAGCGCTTCAGCAGTGCGTCGGGCAGAAAGCCGCCGTCCGCGAGCGCACCGTAGATGTGATACGCGCCGACCAGCGCGGTGTTCGCGGCAAAGAGCAGCAGTGCGGACGCGCTGATCACGACCAGCCCGCGCAGCCACGGGCCGCCCATCGCGAAGGCCAGTTCCGATTGCAGCGCATCGGGGTTCAGGCCGCGCGGGTCGACCACGTTGGTCGAGAACGCCGTGAGCATCGGCGACGTTGCGAGCACCGCCACCACCACGAGCCCCATCGCGATGCCGGCGGTGCGCCGGCGCGGTGTCGCCATCGCGGGCGAGATCTGCGCGAGCGATTCGAGCCCGCTGAACGCGAGCCACGCGCCGGAGAAGCCGATCACCGCATCGCGCAGCGGGAGCTGGCCGGCGGCGGCGAGCTGCCCGCCGATCTGATGCCAGTGCTCCGGGCTGGCGTTCCACGACGAGAATCCGACCAGCGCGATCAGCACCGCGAACGCAGCCGTTCCGATCGCCGCGCTGACCGCTGCCGACTCGCGGATGCCGACCCAGTTGAGTACACCGAGCAGGATCAGCCCGACCACGGCGAGGAGCGGAACCGAGTGTTCCAGCGACGGGAACATCGTCGCGAGATACGCGAAGCCGGAGACCGCGGAGATCGCAGCCGTCAGGAAGTAGTCGACCAGGATCAACATCCCGCCGAGCGCGCCGACGCGCGGACCGAAGGCGTCGGTCGCGACCGAAACGACACCGCCGCCGTTCGCGTAGCGCGCCGAGATGTCGGCGTACTTTTCGGCGAGGAAGATGAAAACGATCGAGGTGGCGAGCACGAAGCTGGCGGCGCTGGTGCCGACCTGGCGGAACAGGATACCGGGGACGTAGTAGACGCTGGTCCCGATGTCGGCGTAGACGATCGCCCAACAGAGCAGCGGACCGAGCAGGCCGAGGTGCGCGGCGCCGCGTCGCTTCGACGCGCCCTCCTTTGTTGTCGCTCCGCTCATGGACCCCCCGGAAGGCGGCGCAAGATAGCGCCGGCCGCCGGATCGGAACCCCGCGGACGACGGATTGATTGCTAGTGGTAGTCGTGCGAGTTGGGTAGCGCGGCCGAGGGCTTCCGCGAATCCGCATCGGCGAGTCCGAGTGCGACGAGTCGCTTCACGCGCACATGCAGCACGCCATCGACGTTCTGGAGCGGCCCCGCGATCTCGATCAGCGGCGAGGTGTGGAGCGGAACGCGAAAGCGCCGGAACTGCTGCGGCGTGAGCACTGCGTTCGAGGTGCCGGTCTCGTCTTCGAGGGTGAGGAAGCAGACGCCGTTCGCGGAGTCGGGTCGCTGGCGCACGATCACGTGCCCCGCGGTGCGCACCCAGCGACCGTTCGGGACGTCGCGCAGAACGGTCGCGGAGAGTACGCCGCGCCGCGTGAGCCGATCGCGCAGGTGCGCCATCACGTGCGGGCCGGTCGAGATTCCGCTCGCGCGATAGTCGGCGAGGGTTTCCTCGAGCGCGCTCATCTCGGGCAGCGGCGAAGTGGCGGATGGCGGAGATGTGCCCGCGAAGAGCGAGCGAGGATCGCGCTCGAGCGCGGCGACCTGCCAGAGCGCGGCACGACGCGACGAAGCGTCGGCATCGATCGACGCGAGCGCGCCGAGTTCGGCGAGCGTCAGCAGCTCTGCACGCGAAAGCGCGGCGCGTTTGGCGAGGTCGGCGACGTGCGCGAACGGTCGCTCGTCGCGCGCCGCTTCGATGCGCTGCGCACTGTCTGCACGAAGGCCGTGCACGAAACGCAAACCGAGGCGTACGCACCGCTCAGATTCGAGGTCGCAGAGCCATTTCGAGTGGAGAACGTCGATCGGGCGAACGTCGACGTCGTGGCGCTGCGCGTCTTTGATGAGACTTGCGGGCGAGTAGAAGCCCATTGGCCAGGCGTTGAGGAGTCCTGCGAGGAACGCGGCGGGGTGGTGGCACTTCAAGTAGCAGGAGGCGTAGGCGATCAACGCGAAGCTTGCGGCGTGGGATTCGGGGAAGCCGTAGAGGGCGAAGCTGGTGATGCCGCGGACGATGTCGTCCTGGGCGGTGCCGGTGATGTCGCGTTCGCTCATGCCGCGTCGCAGTTTGGTCTCGATCGCCTGCATGCGTTGCTGGGAGCGTTTGAAGCCCATCGCGCGACGTAGTTCCTCGGCTTCGCCACCCGTGAAGCCGGCTGCGGTCATCGCGAGGCGCAGCAGTTGTTCCTGGAAGAGGGGGACGCCGAGGGTGCGACGCAGGATCGGTTCGAGAGACGGGTGCGGGTACTCGACGGGTTCGCGGCCGGCGCGACGGTTCAGGTAGGGGTGCACCATCTTGCCGACGATCGGGCCGGGGCGGATGATCGCGACTTCCACCACCAGGTCGTAGAAGTTTTTCGGCTTCATGCGTGGCAGCGTCGCCATCTGCGCGCGGCTCTCGATCTGGAAGGTGCCCATGGTGTCGGCGCGCTGGATCATCGCGTACGTGGAGGGGTCGTCGGCGGGAAGCTGTGCGAGGTCGATCGCCACGCCTTCGTGTTCGCGAGCGAGGCGGATGGTGTGTTCGAGCGCATTCAGCATGCCGAGGCCGAGCAGGTCGATCTTGATGATGCCGAGGTCGGCGCAGTCGTCCTTGTCCCACTGCACGACGCGGCGACCGGCCATCGACGCCGGCTCGATCGGCACGACTTCGTCGAGTCGCCCCGCCGCGATCACGATGCCGCCCGAGTGCTGGCCGAGATGGCGCGGCAGGCCGCGTACGCGCCCCGCGAGGCCGAGCAGGCGGCGGATGCGCGGGGCGTCGGGATCGACGCCGCCCTGGCGCAGCAGCGCGGCGGTTTCGCCCGCGCCTTCGCGGTGTTCGAGCGTGGTGAGCACTTTCGCGAGTTTGTCGATCGCATCGGACGCGATGCCGAGCACCTTGCCCATTTCGCGCACGGCAAGTCGCGTGCGGTAGGTGATGACGTTGGCGGTCATCGCGGCGCCGCGCGTGCCGTAGCGGTTGAAGACGTACTGGATGACGGATTCGCGCTGGCCGCCGGAGGGCAGGTCGATGTCGATGTCGGGCCATTCGCCGCGTTCTTCGGACAGGAAGCGTTCGAAGAGCAGCTCCATGCCGACCGGGTCGACGGCGGTGATGCCGAGCGCGTAGCAGACGGCGCTGTTGGCGGCCGAGCCGCGACCCTGCGCGAGCATGCGACGCTCGCGAGCCCAGCGCGCGATGTCCCAGACGATCAGGAAGTAGCCGGGTAGGTCGAGTTTCTCGATCACGCGCAGCTCGTGTTCGATCTGCTGGCGCGCGCGTTCGGGGAGTGGATGGCCGTAGCGCGAGCGCGCGCCATCGAGCGTGAGGCGGCGCAGCAGCGACGCCTGCGACTCGCCGTCCGTCGTCGGGAAGGTGGGGAAGCGGTAGCCGAGATCGCCCATCCGGAAGGCGCAGCGCTCGGCGACCTCCCGCGTCGCCGCGAGCCACGCGGGGCGATCGGCGAAGCGGCGCGTCCATTCCGCCGGCTCGAGCAGATGACGCTCGGCGTTCGGGGCGAGGCGACGGCCCGCGGCGTCGAGCGTCACGTGGTGGCGCAGGCAGGTGAGGGCGTCGAAGAGCGGACGATCGGATCGGCGCGCGTGGCGCACGTCGCCCGTCGCGACGATCGGAACGCGGTGCGCCTCGGCGACGGCCGCCGCCCAGCGCGCTTCGCCTTCGGCGCGCCGGTCGAGATGGCGCGAAATATCCACCCACACCCGCTCCAGCCCGAACACGCCCCGGGTCCGATCGAGCGCCGTGGCGGAGAGCGACCCGTCGCCACGCACCAGCGCGACGAGATCGCCTGCGTGCTCCGCGATTTCGTCCCAGCTCGCCGCGGCGTCCTTCTTGCCACCCCGCTCGTGCGCCACGGTCAGCAGCCGCGAGAGGTTCCGATAGCCGCGCTGCGACTCGACCAGCAGCAGCAGCTCGGGCCCGTCTTTCACCGCGATTCTGGCTCCCACGATCGCCTCGATGCCCGCCGCCTTCGCCGCCTGGTGGAAGCGCGGGGTCCCGTAGAGGCCACCGCGATCGGCGAGCGCGACGGCGCCGTAGCCCAGCTCGGCGGCGCGCTCAGCGAGGTCCTCGGGATTGCTGGCGCCCTCGAGAAAGGAAAAAGCGCTCGCGCAGCGCAGCTCGACGACATCGGTGTGACGGGACACGAGTCGACTTTCGCCCGTTGTTCGCCCCGAGTCAACGAACCCCGAGGTCCCCCCGGAGGGGTGCCGGGCGTCAGGTTATTCGGGCGTCAAGTTATTCCGGTCAGGTCGCTCCAATAACCTGACAAGAAACAACCTGACGCCCGGCACCTCCCTAAGATGCGGGGATGGCGTCGATTGCGGTCGTGGGAGGGGGCGTTGCTGGGCTGACCTGCGCATGGCGGCTCCGCCGGGCCGGGCACGAAGTCGTGGTGCTCGAGCGCGAGGCGGTCGCGGGTGGGCGCATGCGCAGCGAGCGCATCGCGACGCCGCGGGGCGACTTCGTCGTCGATCGCGGCGCGCAGTTCGTCGCGAGCGGCTATCGCAACCTGCAGCGCGTCGTCGATGCGCTCGGGCTGCGGTCGCGGCTGCACCCCGTCGCGAAGACCAGCAACGCAATCCTGCGTGATGGGAAACTGCACCCGGGCGACTACGGCTCGCTCGTGGAGTTCGCGCGCTCGCGACTGCTCTCTACCAGCGCGAAGCTGCGACTGCCACGGCTGCTGCTGGAGATCGCTCGGTATCGTCGCAGCCTGGATCCGTATCACCCCGAACGCGCCGCGGCGATCGACCGCGAGGATCTGGCGCGCGGGCTCGCGCGCATCGTCGGCGAAGAAGCGGCCGAGTATCTGTTCGTGCCGGCGTTCTCGTCGACCTTCGACGCCGATCCCGAGGACTTGTCGAGCGCCTTCGCGCTGCTCACTGCGCGCTTCGTGCTGTCGGGGTTTCGCTTGCAGGCCTTCGACGGCGGCATCGGGCTGCTGACGCAGACGCTCGCCGAGCAGGTGCCGGTGCGCACTAACTGCGAAGCGACCGCGATCGAGACCAGCGCCGACGGTGCGCGCGTGACGATCCGGTCCCGTGGGCCGGGCGGAAGCGGCGACCGCGAGGAGCGCGTCTTTGCCGATGCTGTTGTGGTCGCGCTGCCCGGGTCGCTGGTAGGGGGCGTCGTCACGTCGCTCACGCCTGAAGAGAAGTCGTTCTTCGCGCGCGTGCGCTACGTGCGTGGCATGGTTTGCTTCTTGATGACCGACCGCGCGCCGGAGACGCTGCCGTGGTACGGCGTCGCTTTTCCGCGTCGCGAAGAGGTCGGCCTCTACGGACTCGCGGTCGATCACCACAAGCCGCGCGTTGCGCCGGCGGGCGCGGGACTGCTGAACGCCGCGCTCACCGCGAGCGCGGCCGAGCGCCTGCGCGATGCGCCCGACGCCGCGGTGGTCGCGCACGTGGTCGAGGCGCTGGCGCGCACTCCGATTGGCCGACTCGACCCGATCGCGACGGCGGTGCATCGCTGGGATCCCATGCTGCCGCTCTTCTACGCCGGATATCTGCCGCAGCTCGCCGCGTTCCACGCGCGCCGCGAGCGCTCGCCGCGACTCGCCTTCGCGGGCGACTACCTGATCGGCCCCTACACCGAGATGGCGCTCACCAGCGGTATGCGCGCGGCGACCGAGATCGCGCGTGCCGTTGCGAGTTGATCTCCCCGCGCTGTCGCGATCTGGTCAGGTTCCGCGCCGGATTTGCCGATGACGCTTGCCGCGCGTTGCGCAGGGGGGAGTCGTGCAGCTGCTGGCGCTACCGGGCTTCCTGTCCTTCTTCTTCGTCTCGCTCTGGGTGGGCGTGCGACTGCTCGCGCAGTGGGGGCGCACGCGTCAGCTGCCGGAGCTGCTGCTCGGTCTCGGCGTGCTCGGCATCGGACCCGCCGGCTTCGGTCTGATCATGCTGGCCGCGGCGGCCGGCGCGAACGACCCGCAGGCTCCGTCGCTGCTCGCGGGTCTCGCCGCAATCGCCGTAGGCGGTGGGACTGCCGCGAAGGCGATCTTCAACTGGAAGATCTACCACCCGCGCTCTCGTTTCGCGGCGGCGATCGCGCTGGGCTCGATCGCCGGACTCGCGATCGCGATCGTTGGCGACGCGCGGACCACGGGCTTCGCACCGTCGGCATGGATGCAGCCGGGCTGGATCCTGGTACGCCAGGGCATTCAGATCGCGATCCTGCTGTGGGGCGCGGGCGAAGCGCTGCGCTGGTGGCTTCAGATGCGGCGCCGGCTCCGCCTCGGCATCGGCGACGCGCTCGTCGCGAATCGCTTCCTGCTGTGGGCGATCGGCGCGGGCATGGCCGGAAGCGGCTCCCTCGTCGGGATGATCGTCGGTCTCTCCTACGGCCAGCCGATGAACGAGCTGCCGCTGTTGACGCTCGTGCTCTCGCTCTTCGGATTGGTGTCGGCGATCTCGATCTGGCTCGCCTTCGCCGCGCCCGCGTGGTGGAAGCTCTGGGTTCGGAAGCAGGCCCAGAACGCTGCGACCTGACCGAGATCCCAGTTCATGATTCCGCGCCGCGGCCGGACGCGCGCCAACACGGGTCAGGGGGCTCATTGCGAGAGCTTCCCGCATTGCACGGCGAGCGATTCTGCCTGGGCAACCATCTTCTCGAGCAGCACGAGGCCGCGATCCCAGAAGCCCGGGTCGCCGATGTCGAGGCCAGTGTGCGCGACGACTTCGCGCGGCGACTGCGAGCCGCCCGCTTCGAGCATCGCGAGGTAGCGCGGCACGAACGCGGCTCCCTCTTCGTCGTAGCGCTGCACCAGCGCCAGCACGAGCAACTCGCCGAACGCGTACGCGTAGCAGTAGAACGGGCTGTGCACGAAATGCGGGATGTAGAGCCACCACCAGGCGTAGTCGTCGCGCAAGCGCACCGCGTCGCCGAACATCGGCCGATTCGCCTCCATCCACAGCTCGTTCACGCGCGGGATCGGCAGCTCTCCCTCAGCACGACGCGCGGCGTGCACCTTCTCCTCGAAGCGCGTCATCACCACCTGGCGGAACACCGTCGCGAACGCGTCCTCTAGCTTGCCGCAGAGCAGACCCAGCCGGACGGCGGGATCCGGCTCGTCGCGCAGCAGCCTCCGGAACGTCAGCATCTCGCCGAACACGCTGGCGGTCTCCGCGGTGGTGAGCGGCGTGTCCATCTCGAAGAGGCCGCGCGGGCGCGACAGATACTGGTGCACGCCATGGCCGAGTTCGTGGGCGAGCGTCATCACGTCGCGCAGCGTGCCGGTGTAGTTGAGCAGCACGTACGGGTGCGCGCTCGGGATCGTCGACGCGGAGAACGCGCCGCCGCGCTTGCCGGTGCGCAGCTCGGCGTCGATCCAGCGGCGCTCGAAGAAGTGACCGGCGATCTCCGCCAGCCGCGGCGAGAAGTCGCCGTACGCTTCGAGCACCAGGTCGCGTGCGGCGTCGAACGAGCGGTGGCCTTCTGCAGCCAGAACCGGCGCGTAGCGGTCGTAGTCTTCGAGTTCGGCAAGGCCGAGCAGCTTCGCCTTCAAGCGGTAGTAGCGCGCGACCAGCGCGCCGCGTCGCTCACACGCGGTCATCAGCGCCTGCACCGTCTCGGTGTCGATCTCGTTGGCGAGATTGCGCTCGTCGATCGGCGACGCGTAGCTGCGCAGCCGATCGCGCGTGGCCTTGTCCTGCACCAGCGTGTTGAAGATGAAGGCCAACAGCCGCGCGTTCTGGCGTAGCCCTGACGTCAACGAATCGGCGGCGCGCCGACGCAGATCGCGGTCGGGCTCGTAGAGCAGCGAGAGAACTTCCTCTTCGCTCCGTTCTTCCGATTTCCCGTCGGCAGTTTCCAGTTGGAAGCGCATCGAGCCGAGCGTCTCGTCGAATAGCCGCGAGAAGGCGCGCGGGCCCGTGTTGGCCGTTTCCTCGAATAGCCGCTCCTCCGGTTCCGAGAGCACATGGGGGCGCTGTTTCCGCATCTGTTCGAGCAGATGGCGGCGGCGCGAAAGGGCGGGTGCCGCTAGCAGCGCACCGGCGCGCGCGTCGTCGATTGCTACCCATTCCAGCTCGAAAAAAATCACCGCGTTGCGGATCTCGGTGCTGCGCTCCTGCACGCGCTGGAGCAGCGCACCGTTTCGGGGCGCGGCGGTGTCGGCTGCGAACAGCAACTGCGCGAACGCAGCGGCCCGGGACGCCGGCTCTTCGAACGCCTCGAGCTCGTCGATCGCCGCGGCCAGCGCCGACGGGTCGAGTTCCACGACGCGACCGCGGTGCCGCTCCGCAAAGCGCTGCGCGGCTTCGAGTGCGCCGGAGAGATCGGCTTCGAGTTGCGGGTCGTCGGCGCCGGCGTAGAGATCGGCGAGATCCCACGTGACGCCGGCCGCCGGTCCGCTGTTGCTCGTAGGAATCGGGGTCGCTTCAGGTGCTGCTTCGCTCATGGCGCGCACGATAACGGACTCCGTAGACTGCGGCGCGATGCCGAACGAGCCGCAAGAAAACACGCTCGACGCGAACGGACTGCGCTTCCGCGCACTGCGATGGGAAGGGGCAGGGCCGACCGTGCTCTTCGTTCACGCGACGAGCTTGTGCGCCGACGGCTGGCGACCCGTCGTCGCGGAAGTCCAGCAAGGAACGTCGGAGTCGCTGCGCGTGGTGGCGATCGATCAGCGCGGCCACGGCGGCAGCGATGCGCCCACAGATCGCGCCGCCTATCAGTGGACGCGGCTCGCGGAGGACGTCGCTGCGCTCGCGTCGAAGCTGGCGGCCGAAGATCCGATGCGGTCCGCTGTGATCGGCGTCGGTCACTCGAGCGGCGCGACGTCGCTGCTCGCCGCGGCGGGCATGCACCCGGAGCGCTTCGCCGCGCTGATCGCGATCGAACCGGTGCTGTGGGGCGAATCGGCGAGCCGCGGCACGGATTCATTCGCGGGCTCGTCATTCCTTGCGTCGGCCGCGCGTCGCCGCCGCGACCGCTTCGCGTCGCGCGAGCAAGCGCGCGAGCGCCTGCGCGCGAAGCCGCCGTTCGCGAGCTTCGATCCCGTCGCGTTCGACTCGGTGTTGGGCGGCATGCTCGCGACGGAAGGCGATGCCGCGAAGCTGATCTGCCACGCTGAGCGCGAAGCCGCTTGCTACGAGGGCGCCGCCGCGCTCGAGCTGTGGCCGCTCGCCGCGCAGATCCGCGCACCGCTGTTGCTCGTGCTCGGGGAACGCGGCGCGGTGACGCCCGCGCTGCGCGATCGGCTCATCTCGACGTTGCCGTCGGTGCAGGTCGTCACGATTCCGGGCGGCTCGCACTTCGTCGCGCTCGAGCGTCCGCGCGAAGTCGGCGCAGCGATCGGTCGCTTCCTTGCCGAACGAAGATGAGCACGCACTGGTTCGTGATCCTCGGCGCCGCGGTGTGGCAGGGCGGCGAGCCGAGTCCCGCGATGCGACGACGCGTGGCCGCCGCGGTCGAAGCGGCGCGCGGCGTCGAGGGTGCGCGCTTCCTGCCGACCGGTGGCGTCGGTCGCCACGAGCCGTCGGAAGCATCGGTGATGGCGCGGCTGCTCGTCGAAGTCAGCGTCGAACCCGTGCGCATCGTGCTGGAAGAGCGGGGCACCGACACCTTTTCGTCGGTGGTTGCGTGTGTGCGGATTCTCGAAGGCGCCGGCGACGTCGCGTCCGTGACGGTCTGCACCGACGCCCATCACGTCGCGCGCGTGCGCGCGGTCTTCCGTGTGCTCGGCGTGCGCACCGAGGCGGCAGCGGCGCGCGGCACCGCGAGCTCGCTCGGTGCGCGGCGCTACACGTGGGCGCTCGCGCGCGAAGTGCTGGGGTTGCCATGGGACGTCGCGCTGGCGATCGCGCGGCGGGCTAGCCGTGTCGCGCGCGACCGATGATGCCGAGTAGCCCGATTCCACCCGCGAGCAGCGCGATCGTCGCCGGCTCGGGGACGAAGTGGAACGTCAGGATTCCGAACGCCGGGACCACGGGGGATGCGCCGATTGCGGTGTTGATGAAGACCGGCGTCACGAGCTTCAACTGCCCGCCCGGCAGGAACGTGCTCGATGTCGCCGAGGCCGGCCCGTGCGCCGATCCCATCGCGGTGATCGTTCCCACGGCGGCCGTCCCGGTCGTCCAGGGAGCACCGATCACGGTGAGGTTCACGGCGCCCGTCGGGTTCGCCCATCCACCCTGGCCGACGACGCTGAGCGGAACCGACAGGTTCGAGACAGCGGCCGTGCAGGGTCCGAAGAGACAGACCTTCGCGACGCCCGCGATCGGCATGACGCCCCCGAGTGTTCCGCCGCCGTCCGCGAAGTTGCCGGCGCCATTGTGGGCCGTGATGTGCACGCCGGCGATCGGGAATACCGACGGATTCGTGATGGACAGAACCAATCCGGAGGTCGCAAAGGTCGAGCCCGCGAATGCGAGCGAATGGATGTGCGAGCCGCCCGCCGAGCCGTTCACGATCACAGTGCCGGCGCCCGGGATCACGACCGGCGGGAGCGTTGCGATCTGGAGTACGAGACTCGTCGTGAACGGCACGGCAGCGGCTCGCGCGCCGCTCGCCGCAAGCACGATCGCAGCAGCGGCCACCAGACCTTGCCACTTCGGTCGCGAGGAAGAGTTCATCGCGGGCACTCTCGCGGGAGGACGTTGCACTGTCCCACGCGGAGGGGGGACGGTCAACCGGAATCGCGCGCCGAAGCCGCGCCTCGGTACTACGCTGGGGACATGCCCTTCCCCCGCGTCATCCTGCACGCCGACATGGACGCGTTCTACGCGTCGGTCGAACAGCGCGATCAGCCGGAGCTGCGCGGCAAGCCGGTGATCGTCGGCGGTACGGGGCCACGCGGCGTCGTGTCGGCGGCGAGCTACGAGGCGCGCGTCTTCGGCGTGCACTCGGCGATGCCGGCCTACGAAGCGCGACGGCTGTGTCCCCACGGGATCTTCCTGCACGGCGACATGCGTAACTACGCCGGGGTGTCGCGCCAGGTCTTCGCGCTGTTCGCGCGCTTCTCGCCGTTGGTGGAGCCGATCTCGCTCGATGAGGCGTTCGTGGATCTCACCGGGACCGAGCGATTGCTCGGCGCGCCGCGCGTCGCTGGCGAGGCGTTGCGACGAATGGTGCGCGACGAACTCGATCTCGCCGTCTCGGTGGGCATCGCGCCGATCAAGATGGTCGCGAAGATCGCCAGTGACGAGGCGAAGCCCGATGGCCTCTGTGAAGTGTTGCCCGAGCAGGTGCGCGACTTCCTCGATCCGTTGCCGGTGGGCCGGCTGTGGGGCGTCGGACCCGTCGCCGAGGCGCGTCTGCACGCGGCAGGCATCCGGACGATCGGCGCGCTCGCGCGCGGCGACGCGGAGTCACTGCGCAAGCTGGTCGGCGAATCGCTCGGCGCGCATGTCTTCGCGCTGGCGCGCGGGCAGGACGCGCGCGACGTGGTCCCCGACCGCGATGCCGTCTCGTACAGCGAGGAGAACACCTTCGACGCCGACATCGCCGATCGCGCGCGCATCGGCGCGGTGGTGCTGGGTCATGCGGAATCGGTGGCGCGACGGCTGCGGCGCGACGGACTCGCGGCGCGCACCGTCATGCTGAAGGTGAAGCTCGGCGCGCGCAGAGCGCCCGGCGCGCGCGGCTATCCGATCCTGACGCGCCGCGCGACGTTCGCCGAGCCGACCGACGACGGTGTGGCGCTGGGTCGCGAAGCGCGCCGGCTGCTCGAGCGGATGCCGCCGGACCCGATCCGGCTGGTCGGTGTGGCGGCGACCAATCTCGTCGATGTGACCGCGCCGCAGCTCGGGCTCTTCGAGCCGACGCGCGAACGCCAGCGCAGCGTGAAGCTGAACCGCGCGCTCGACGAGATCACGCAGCGCTTCGGTTCCCGCGCGGTGGTGCGGGCCGGGCAGCAAGCGGCGACGCGCGCGGGGCTCTCGCTTCAGCGCAAGCGCGGCGAGGCCGACGACGAGGCGCCCGCGTCGAAGCGGTAGACCCGCATCGGCGGGACGTTGCGCACTTCGAGTTCGGTGCGCGACGGCTTCGCAAATACTTCGCGCGCCAGCACGGCGACCTTGTCGCGCACCTGGTAGGCGACGAAGCAGCCGGTCGGCGCGAGGCTGTTGCGAATCGCGCGCAGGATACCGAGGCCGACTTCGCGCGGCATCGTCGAGAACGGAATGCCCGAGATCACCGCGTCCGGCGCGGGCAGGCTGTGTGCGGCGAGCGCGTCAGCGAGATCGGTCGCGCTGCCGCAATGAACGATCAGGCGCGGATCGGCGATGCGCTGACTCACGCTCTCGGCGAGGCGCGGATTGATCTCGATGCTGAGTAGCTTCGCGTCGGGACGCATCGCGCGCAGTAGCGCTTGCGTCGTGCCGCCCGTGCCGGGTCCCAACTCGACGACGACGCTCGCCTTGTCGAGCCGCGCACAACGCGTGACGCGTCGTTCGAGGAAGCGCGAACTCGGGATGATCGAGCCGACTTCCATCGGCCGCTCGAGGAACGAGCGGAAGAAGAGTCCGGGCGCGTCCTTCGAGATTTTTGATTTGCGGGCCGTAGCAGGGCGGGGGTTTGCGCTGGGCATGACATCGCGTTTAGCGCGCGTGGACGGCGCAGGTCAAGAGTGAGATGGAACGGATGTCATCTGAGGGACAATGGGCCCATCGGAGGTCGGTGCGAGGTGAGCCTGGCGCGCGTCGGAGGAGACCTCTCGCCCTCTGCGGGAGGGTTCAGTCGTAGACGGCGTCGATGTGCCAGGCGTCGCGCAGTCGGTCGTGGCGCAGGCGCACGACGAGGCCGTCGTCGGTGGCGACGTCGAAGCAGTCGAACGCAAAACGGTCCTCTTCAGACCACCAGCCGCCGGTGTGACGCCAGGGACCGGCGCAGTGGAGTACGTCGCCATTCGCGACGGCACTGCGCAGCGTGGTGGGGCGACCCGCATCGAGTCTCACCTGGGCGGGCGTTGGCGGCCGGAGCGCGCGCAGAACCAGAGCCGGTGCTTGGGGCGCTTTGGGAGGGTGGCTCGGGAATGAGTTCGGAGCGAAAGGTCCCATCGCAAAGGCGCCGGGGTGGTGGTCGTCGGCGATTCGCGGGGCGCCGACGCGGCCGGGGCCGCACAGCACTTCGAGTTCGGCGAGCAGGTTGTCGAGCGTGGCGGGAGCGGGTCCGGCGGGGCGGAACAGGTCGAGTTGGTCGCGGCGTGCAGGGCTGCCTTCGGTGGCGACGCTGATGGTATCGATGGGCGCGCGCGGCGGATCGCGTTCGAGCGCGATTCGCAACCGGCGCAGCCAAACGCGCGTATCGGTGGTCGGCGCGGCGAGCCGCAGCCGGAGAGCGTGGCGACTGGAATCCGCGAGCACGAATTCGAGTTCGAGATCGGCGCAGGCGAGGTGGCGCAGCGCGAGTCGCGCGAACAGCCGCGAGAGCAGGCCGCCGACCACGAAGAGCAGCGCTTCGAGTTGATCGAGTGGCGACTCGGCGGCCCCGGCTTCTTCGAGACGCAGCCCATGCGGGGCAGGGATCGGCGCTTCGCGCTGCGCGCCGCGCAACACGGCGAGCGCAGTGGCGAGGCCGGCGCCGAGGCGCGTCGCAACGACCGCGGGCGACAGCGCGAAGAGCGCTCCGAGGCGATAGATGCCGAAGCGCGTCAGCGTCTCGGCGACCGCGTCGCCGAGCGCGAGCAGATCGACGGACAGCGGCGCGAGGAACGACGCCTCCTCGCCGGGCGCCACCACGCAGGTGGCGCCGATGCTGCGCTGCGCTGCGAGGTTGCGCGCGGCGAGCAGCGCGAGCGCCCGCGACGTCGCGACGGTGGCGACGGCGGGGAGTCCCTGCGCACGCGCTCGTTCGATCAGCGCGCTCGCGAGAGCCGTTTCGCTCGCGAACAGCTGGCCGAGACCGGACGCATCGAGGTGTACGGCGGCTTCGCCGGCACGCGCACCGCTGCCCGGCGCGACGGGCTCGGCGCGCGGTGATGCGGAGAGCGCGACGTCGAAGAGCGCGTCGCGGGCGGCGCGCTCGAGCGCGGGATGGGAGACGCGCAGCACGAGCGCGCTGCACACCGCCCGTGCGTGGGCGAGTGTCGTGCCCGGATGCACGCCGGCACGCGCTGCTGCGGGGGACACCGAGAGCACCGTCGCGCGCGGCCCCGGCTCCGAGACGACCGCAAGCGGTGACTCGGCGAGTTCGGGGTGTGCGCGAAGCTGCGCCGCGGCGGGCAGGGCCGGGACGAGCACGCACGCGAAGCGCGCGGGACCGCGTTGCGGTTGGTGTTTCATGCGGCGTTCCGCTGCGTTGCCGCCGCGCTGCGCGCGCACCGCCGCCGGGTTGCCGATCGTGCGCTGCGCGATTCAGTTGCGGGTACGCCGCGCCGAAGCGGGACACATGTTCATGCTGATGCGTTCTGCACTTTCGCTCGCCGTGGTCGCGCTCTTCGCCGGGGCGGCGAATGCGGCACCGCATGCGCCCGCGCAGGATCCGCCCGCTGTCTCGCAGACCTTCGCCCTGCCCGAAGCATCGCGGTATTTCGCCGCGTCGGCGGCCGGTGCGCAGGTCGAGTGGACGCTCCACGAGAGTTCCGACGGCGTCCATCCGAACGCCGACGAACAATGCCTTCTCTGGCTGATGAACCGCGCGCGCCAGGACCCGGCGGCGGAGGGTGTCTTTCTCGCCAATGTCGACGACACCGACGTGCAGTCCGCGCTCGGCTGGTTCGATGTGAGCATCAACGCGTTGCTGCAGGAGTTCGCGGCGATCGCGGTGAAGCCGCCGGCTGCCTTCGATGCGCGGCTCTACGCGGCTGCTCGCGACCACTCGCTGTATCTGATCGCGAACAATGCACAGAATCACACCGGCCAGTTCGATCGCGTCGCGAGCGCCGGCTTCCATGCCTGGGGCATGCGCGGGAACGTCTTCTCGTACGCCGACTCGGCGCTGTACGGACACGCCGGCTTCAACGTCGATTGGGGCGGCAGTGACGGCACCGGCATGCAGGCCGGTCGCGGCCATCGCCTGGCGATCATGAGCATCGACGGCGACTACGCCAACGTCGGTCTCGCCGTGGTGCCTGAAGCGAACGCCGCGACCAGCGTCGGCCCGCTCGTGGTGACCGGGAACTACGCCTACGCGGCCACGAGCTACCCCGATCACTACAACCGCTTCCTGGTCGGCACGGTGTGGGAGGACCTGGACGGCAACGATCGCTACGACGCAGGCGAGGGCATCGCGGGCGTCGACGTCGTGCCGAGCGTCGGGTCTTATTTCGCCGTCACCAGCGCTGCGGGTGGCTACGCGATCCCGTTGCCCGAGGCAGTCGCAGCAGGCCCCGTCGCGGTGTCCTTCTCGGGTGGCGACGTCCCTGCGCACACGACGCTGTTGGATGTGGGCGCCACCAGCGAACTCGTCGACTACGTGGTGACGAATGTCCCGGAGCCGACCACCGCCGCGAGCGCTGCGATCGCGATGCTCGCGCTGGCCGTGCTTCGCAAGAAGATCGCTCGCGGTTGAGCCCACCCAGAGAACTCCCGTCTGATGAATCGTCGCGCCATGCGTCATCCCGCAATCTTCCACCGCAACCCCGCGCTGCCCGCTGATCCGCCGAGCCGGCTGCGCACGGGCACGACGCGTGCGTCGAGTCCTTCGAGCCAGTCGGGATGCGTCGCGAACTGAACGTGTGTCGCGCGGGCTTCGAGACTGAGCGCAGCAAAGGGTCCGGCGTGCATCGATGGCGCCACCAGCACCAGGGCGGTACCGCTCGCGGTCGCACTGCGACTGATGCGCAGCCAGCTCGATGAACTTCGCTCGCTTACAGCTCGCTGCGCGGCTCCTGTGGCGCCTTGCATGCGCGCATCGACAACAGCTTCGCTTGCAAGATCCAACACCACGAGGCCGAAGCCGCGGGCTTCGAGCAGGCGCTCGGCGCAGCGCAGCGCTTCGCGCGGACGCGACGGGCGCGCCCACAGCACGCGCGAGAGGTCGATGCCTGCGGCGGCGGCGGAGGCCGGATCGAACGCGTCGGCGCTGTCGACGACCGCGGCGATCTCGCCGGCGCGCGTGGCAGCGGCGACCACTGCGAGCGCGAGCGACGTGCGTCCCGACGAGAGTGGCCCGGTGATCTCCGTCACGCGCCCGCGCGGAAGGCCGCCACCCAGCAGCGCGTCCAGCGCTGCGATGCCCGTCGCGAGACGGGGCAGGGCTCTCGTCTCGCTCGGTGCTGCGCCGGTGCGAAGTCGCTCGGCCAGCTCGGCCGGCAGCGTGTCGCGGAGCGCGCGCAGGAGATCGTCGATAGACCCGGCTTCTCTGCGGGTCCGCAGGGGGGGCGAGACCATTCGTTAACTTTCGCTTTTTATTCGCTCCTAGTCAATCGAGAAATTGCGCGACACGAGATGCCTGCGGGTCGGGTTAGACTGCCCTCCGATGCGGCTGCTCCACACGATGCTCCGGGTGCGGGACCTCGATCGCTCTCTTCATTTCTACTGCGAGCTGCTGGGCATGAAGCTACTGCGCCGTAAGGACTTTTCGGGCGGCGCGTTCACGCTGGCCTTCGTCGGCTACGGCGACGAATCCGAGACCGCAGTCCTCGAACTCACCCACAACTGGGACGGTCGCGACTACGAGCTGGGCACCGCGTTCGGTCACGTCGCGCTCGGCGTCGATCACATCCGGGAGCTGTGCGATTCGCTGCGGGCGCAGGGCGTCAAGGTCGTGCGTGAACCCGGCCCGATGCAGCACGGCACCACGGTGATCGCGTTTCTCGAAGATCCCGACGGCTACCGGATCGAGCTGATCGAAGAGCGAAATTCGTGAGCAAGCGGAGCGATCCCGGTGTTTGCACTGGCGCTATTGCGCAGGGGCCGGCGGAAGAATCCGAACCTTCCGGCCGTCGATCGCCAGCCGTCCTGCTGCGAAGAGCCGGATTGCCTCGGGCACCAGCCGCCGCTCCACTTGCTGTACGCGCGCGGCAAGCGACTCCGGTGTGTCGTCGTCCTGCACCGGCACGGCTTCCTGCAGGATGATCGGCCCCGTGTCGTAGTGATCGTCGGCGAAGTGCACCGTCGCGCCGCTGACCTTCACGCCGGCCGCGAGCACGGCTTCGTGCACGTGATGACCGTACATGCCAGCGCCGCAGAACGCCGGGATCAGCGCGGGATGCACGTTGATCGTCCGGCCGTCGTATTTGCCGCGCAGCTCGAACACCGAGAGGAAGCCGAGCAGCAGGGCGAGGTCGATCTCGTGGTTGCCGAGTTCGGCGTGCAGCGCGTCGTTGAACGCGGTGTTCGACGCGAACGTGCGACGCGGCACCGCGAGCGCCGGAATCCCGCGTCGCTCGGCGCGGCGCAGGCCGCCGGCCTTCGTGTTCGACGCGATCACCAGCGCGACCTCCGCGGGCACCTCGCCGGCGTCGATGCGCTCGCACAGGTTCTCGAAGCTGGTGCCTTCGCCGGACAGCAGCACGGCGATGCGCACGTTGCGCATCACGCGAAGACGCTCTCGTGGACGCGGCGCGCGGCCGGCGACTTGTTCAGCGTATAGAAGTGCAGGCCCGGTGCGCCGCGCTCGAGCAGCGTGCGGCATTGGCGCGCCGCCCACGCGACGCCGACTTCGAGCGTCGCCGCTTCGTTGTCGCCGGCGGCGGCGAGTTGCGCTTCCAGCTCGTCGGGAATCCGCGAGCCACACAGTTGTGCCATCCGGCGCGCGTTCGCGGCGCTCACCACCGGCATGATGCCCGGCACGATCGGCACGGCGATCCCGGCGGCGCGCGCGCGCGCGACGAAGGCGCTGTAGTCGTCGGCGTCGAAGAAGAGCTGCGTGATCAGGAACTCGGCGCCGGCGCGCACCTTGCGCACCAGGTTCGCGAGATCGACCTCCGCGCTCGGCGCTTCGGGGTGCTTCTCGGGATAGCAGGCGCCGCCGACGCAGAGCCTTGTGTGCTCGCGCACGAACGCGACCAGCTCGTCGGCGTGCGAGAACCCGTCCGGCACGGCTTCGAAGCCGGCGGCGTCCTTCGGCGGATCGCCGCGCAGCGCCAGCACGTTCTCGAGTCCCTCGCTCGCGAGGTGCGCGAGCGTCTCGGCGAGCTCCGCGCGCGGCGCGCCGACGCAGGTCATGTGGGCCATCGCGGTGAGACCGATCTCGCGCTGGATCGATACGACGAGATCGACGGTCTTCCGCCGCGTCGAGCCGCCCGCTCCCCAGGTGACCGACACGAAGCCCGGCGAGAGCCGCTTCAAATCGGCGATCGTCCGTGCCAGCGACGCGTAGCCGGCATCCGTCTTGGGCGGGAAGAACTCGAAGGAGACCACCGGCTCGCCGCGCGCGTACAGCTCTGTGATGCGCATCGCGCCGATTCTACCCGCCGCCTGCGCAGATCGCCGCGCGCGATCAGCCTGCTTGGCGGGTGTCGACCCCGCGAAGCGTTCCGACATTGACCGGGCCTGGGCATCCGGCCAGACTGCCGCCCGCACGAGGAGGCCGCATGTCCATTCTGGTGACTGGTTCGCTCGCGATCGACCGCATCATGGTGTTTCCCGATCGCTTCAAGAACCACATCCTGCCCGACAAGCTGCACATCCTCTCGGTGAGCTTCCACGTGCCGGAGATGCGCGAGTTCTTCGGCGGCTGCGCGGGCAACATCGCCTACGGACTGAAGCTGCTCGGCGCGGATCCGCTGATCCTCGGCGCCGCGGGCCGCGACTTCGGCGCCTACGCGACCTGGCTCGACCAACATGGAATCCGCCGCGATGCGATCCGTATCTTCGAGGATGTGCACACCGCGCAGTGCTTCATCACCACCGATCTCGACGACAACCAGATCGTGGCGTTCCATCCGGGGGCGATGGAGCGTGCTGGCGCGCTGCGCGTGGCCGACGTGACCGAGCCGATCTCGCTCGCGATCATCGGTCCCGATGACAACGCGGCGATGCGCAATCACAAGGCGGCGCTGAAGACGCGCGGCGTTCCGAGCGTGATCGATCCCGGCCAGCAGCTGATCAACTTCGACGGTCCGGGCCTGCTGGCGTTCCTCGACGGCGCCCACGTCTACATCGTCAACGACTACGAGTGGGCGGTGACGCTCGAGCGCACTGGGGTGCCGGAAGCCGACCTTGTGAAGCGTGCCCACGCGGTCATCGTGACGCGTGGCGCAGAAGGCTCGACGGTCTTCGAAGGCGGCCAGCACACGGACGTGCCCGCCGCGAAAGCCGAACGCGTCGTCGATCCCACTGGCTGTGGCGACGCCTACCGTGCTGGGCTGCTCTTCGGTCTCGACCGCGGCCTGCCGCTCGCGCGCGCCGCGCGCATCGGCTCGCTGATGGGCTGTCTCGCCGTCGAGGAACGCGGCACCCAGTCCGTGCGCATCGACGCCGCCGGCCTGCGCGCGCGCTACCAGCAGGCGTTCGGCGAAGCGTTCCCCGTATAGCAGGATGCCAATCGTGAAACCCGAATGCGACGTGCTGGTGATCGGCGCGGGCATCGTGGGGCTCGCGACCGCGGCGGCGCTCGCGCGTGCCGGTCGCTCGGTCGTCGTGGTCGAGCGCCACGACGGCCTCGGCCGCGAGACGACGAGCCGAAACAGCCAGGTGCTGCACGGGGGCCTCTACTACCCGGCCGGTTCGTGGAAGGCACAGCTCTGCGTCGCGGGAAGCCGTGCGCTGTATGCGCGCTGTGAGCGCGAACGCATCCCGCATCGCCGTCTCGGCAAGCTGGTCGTGGCCGTGGAACCCGCCGAAGTCGCGACGCTCGAGCGGCTGCGCGCGCTCGGGTCCGAGAATGGCGCGCCGGATCTCGTGATCCTCGACGCCGCTGCAGTGGCGCGTCTGGAGCCGTCGGTGCGAGCGGTCGCCGCGCTGCACTCGCCCGCGACCGGGATCGTCGATGCGCACGCACTGTGTTTGTCATTCGCCGCGGAAGCGGAGGCGCACGGCGCGGCAATCGCGCTCGGTCGCGAAGTCGTCGCGATCGAAGCGGCGCGGCCGGGCTTTCGCGTCGTTGCGCAAGATGCGAAGGGCGCGCGCGAATCGCTGGAAGCCGCTGCGGTCGTGAACGCAGCCGGTCTCGCGAGTGATCGCATCGCCACCCTCGTGGGCATCGATGTCGATGCGTGCGGCCTGCGTCAGCACCCTTGCAAGGGCGACTACTTCGCACTCGCACCGGGCGCACCGCTGCATTTCGAGCGACTCGTCTATCCGGTGCCGGCGGGAGCAGGGCTCGGCGTCCATGTGACGCTCGACCTCGGCGGTCGCGTGCGTTTCGGTCCCGACGCCGAGTACGTCGATCGCATCGATTACGCGGTGGATCCGGCCAAGGCCGAGCCCTTCGCGCGTGCCGCGCAGCGTTACCTGCCGACGCTGCGCGCCGCGTGGCTCACGCCCGATCAGGCGGGCATTCGCCCGAAACTCGCGGGGCCGGGCGAGTCGTTCCGCGACTTCGTGATCGAAGAAGAGTCGGCGCGCGGATTGCCCGGCTTCGTGAACCTCGCCGGCATCGAGTCGCCCGGGCTCACCGCGGCGCCGGCGATCGCGGAGCGCGTCGCGCTGCTGCTCGCAGGGATCTGATCAGCGGGCGATCCAAGCGACCGCGGCTGCGACGTTGTCGCCCGCGTCGTTGCTCACGTGCGCGGCGAGCGCGGCGTCGACCAGCGCGCGCGCGGCGACGGGTACGCGCGCGCTCGGCGCGGCGGCGTCTGCGTTCGCCACGGCAGTCCTGACCGTTTCGCGCGGGTCGGCGACGCCGATGCCGTGTTCCGAGATGCCGTCGGTGACCGCGAGCAGCACGCGCGCGTCGCCGAGCGGATGCACTTCGATGCGAAGCTCGCGCGCGAGCTGCGAGGGCTTGCGGCTCGCGTTGCCGAGGAAACTCTGCTTGCGCTGGCGCGGCAGATGCTCGATCACCTGCGTCTCGCCCGCGACGAAGAGATGGCTGTCGCCGGCCGACGCGGTGATCAGCAGACCCTCCGCAGGACGCGCGAACGCGAGTGCGAGCGTGGTGCGCGGGTTCTCGCGCTCGGTATGGGCGGCGAGGATCGCGTCGTTCGCGGCAACGAGCGCGTGCAGCACGTCCTGGTACCAGTTCTCGGAGGAGCGCTCGGCGCCGTCGAGCCACGCCTCGAAGTGCTCGTCGCGCAGGTGCACGAGCGCGACTTCCGCGGCGCGGTGCCCCCAGTGTCCATCCGCGACCGCGACCAGCGTGCCGCGCGAGCCCTCGGCGGCGAGCGCGACGTCTTCGTTCGGGTCGGTGTACTCGTAGCGTTTCTCGGCGCCGCCGCGCGAGATCGCGACCGAGACTCGACCGAGCGACCGCTCCGCGACCGCACCGATTTCTCCGTGCTCGCGGCCAACGAGCAGCACAGCCTTCACGCGCTCGCACTCCGGCTGCGCCGGGGCAGCCCCGGCGGCGCGGGCTCGGACGGATTCGGCAGCGGGTTCGCGGCGAAGCGCAGACTCTCGACCGGCCTGCCGCCGATCAGGTGTTCCTGCAGGATGCGTTCGAGCGCATCGGGCGTGCAGCCGTGATACCAGACGCCGTCGGGGTAGACGACCGCGATCGGGCCGCCCTTGCAGACGCGCAGGCAGTTGACCTGGGTCCGGTAGACTCCGCCGGCCGCGCGCTCGAGACCGAGTTCGCGCAAACGGCGCTTGAGGAATTGCCACGACTGTTGGGCTTGCTCGGACGGCGCACAGTCGCCATGCACACACAAGAAGATGTGACGACCGTAGTGACCGATGCGCAGTCCGCTCGCGATCGTCTGGAGCTGCTCGGTCGTGACCGGCCCGGGCGGGCCCGCGGACGGTGCTGCATCCGGATCGGGCATCTGTTGGTTCACGGCTGCCGAGTATAGCCGTCGAGGGAGACCGGGGAGAGCATGAAGGCGTCGACTGCGGTCGTGATCGGAGCCGGGAATCGAGGTCGCTACGTGTACGCGCGCTGGGCGGCCGCGCATCCCGACCGCCTGCGCGTCGTGGCCGTCGCGGAGCCCGACGATGCGTCGCGCGGGGCCGTTGCGACCGAACACGGCATCGCACCCGAACACGTGTTCCGCGACTGGGCCGAGTGCCTGGCGCGTCCGCGCCTTGCCGACGTCGCGATCATCGCGACCCCCGACACGCTGCACGTGCTGCCTGCGCTCGCCGCCTTCGAGCGCGGCTACGACGTGCTGCTCGAGAAACCGATCGCGCCGACGCCGGCCGAATGCGTGCGCGTCGTCGAGGCCGCCGAGGCGGCGGGCTGCTTGCTGCAGATCGGCCACGTGCTCCGCTACACGCCGTTCTACGAGAAGGTCCACGAGATCATGTCGAGCGGGGTGCTCGGCGAGATCGTGCACGTCGATCTGAAGGAGCATGTCGCGCAGTGGCACATGACGCACTCGTACGTGCGCGGAAAGTTCCGCAATCGCAGCGTCGCCGCGCCGATCCTGTTGGCCAAGTCGTGTCACGATCTCGATCTGCTCGCCTGGCTGGTGGATCGTCCGGCCGTTCGCGTGGCGTCGTTCGGGTCGCTCGCGCACTACCGCGCCGAGCGCGCGCCGGCCGGCGCGCCGCTGCGCTGCACCGACGGCTGTCCGGTGCAGGCGAGCTGCCCGCACGACGCGGTCGCGTTCTACGCGGGGCCCGACGACGCGATTGCGCGCGCCTGGCCGTGGTCCGACGTGTCGCCCGACCCGAGACGCGCCGCGCGCCGGCACGCGCTCGAGACCGGTCGCTACGGGCGCTGCGTGTTCCACTGCGACAACGACGCGCTCGATCACCAGGTCGTCGCGCTCGAGTTCGAAGGCGGCGTCACCGCGAGCTTCGGCTTGCAGGGACTCGCCGCGAACGAACAGCGCACGATTCGATTGACCGGCACGCGCGGCGAAGTGCGCGGGCTGCTCGACAGCGGTGCGATCGAGGTGTCGCGCGCCGGCGCGCTCGGCGCCCTGCGCCACGAGATCGACGGCGGCTCCGTGTTCGGGCATTTCGGCGGCGACCCCGGCTTGATGGCGCATTTCAGCGATCTGATGCAGAGCGGCAGCCGCGCGGTGCGCGCATCGGGTCGCGCGGCGCTAGAGAGTCACCTGATCGGCTTCGCGGCCGAGCACGCCCGCGAGACCGGGCAGGTGGTCGACATGCAGAGCTTCCGCGCCGGCGCCTACGCCACGGCTGGGCTGGCGGCGCGATGAGCGAGACCCAGCGGGGCTCGGCGAGTGCAGTGCGCTGGCTCGTCGTCGGCGCGATTGCAGGCGCGGCGATCGCCGCGGCAACGCTGGTGCGAGGTGGCGCGCCGAACGCTCGAGGCGCTACGGCGAGCGTTCCGTCCGAAGTCGTCGCGATGGTGAACGGCAAACCCGTCACGCGCGACGCGCTGGCGCGCTTCACCGGCGCGATCGCGCGCGAGCGCGGGCGCCTCGAGCTCGATCCCGCCGAGCAGCGCCGCATTCTCGACCGGCTGATCGACGAAGAGCTGCTGCTGCAGCACGGCATCGCGCTCGGTCTCGATCGCTCTGAACCCAGCGCGCGTCGCGCCATCGTGTCGGCGGTGATCGACACGCTGACCACCGCCGAGATGCGCGATCCGGACCGCAGCGATCTCGAAGCGTTCTATCGCGACTACGGCAAGACGCTGGCGCGTGCGGGAGCGGTGCAGGTCGAGGTGGCGTTCGTGCCGGTCGGCGCGATTGCGGAGGACGACGCGAAGCAGCGGGCCAGCGAGATCGCGCGCCGCGCGCGTTCCGGCGAGTCGCTCGCAGCGCTCGGGCAACCGCTCGATCCGCCGCTCGCCGCCGGCCCGACGAACTTCGATGCGCTGCGCGATCGCTTCGGCAACGTCGTCGTGCAGGCGCTCGCGCACCTCGCGCCCGGCGAGATCAGCGATCCGGTGCGCGCGATGGACGGCTACTGGGTCACGCGGCTGGTCGCGCGGGAGCCCGACGTGGTGCCGCCGTTGGACGACGTCGCCGACGCGGTGCAGCAGGCGTGGGTGCAGCACGAGCACGACGCGCTTCTCACCCGCGAGATCGAGCGGCTGCGCAACCAGGCCGACGTGACGATCACGGACGCTCCGCTCGCCAGGGCCCGCTAGCGGCTGCCCCCAGTTGGATCACAGCTCGCGGAAGCCGACGCGGGGGGCGCATCGGCCCGGGCTCGACGGCCAATCCTGGGTAGGGCTCAGTGAGGCATGCGGGTCAGGCTGCCTTGCGCTCGATCACCGTTTCCCGCACACGCCCGCTCTTCAGCGCGGCGGGCGGCTCTCGCACGTCCCAGATCAGGCCGACGGCCGCGAGCGCGCGCAGCACGTAGTAGGTGACGTCGATCTCCCACCAGCGGAATCCCTGACGTGCACTCGCCATGTAGTGGTGGTGGTTGTTGTGCCAGCCTTCGCCGCACGTGAGCAGCGCGAGCAGCCAGTTGTTCTTGCTGGTGTCGTCGGTGTCGAAGCGGCGCGTGCCGAACACGTGCGAGAGCGAGTTGATCGTGTAGGTGGAGTGCCAGAGCAGCGTGGTCGACAGGAAGAAACCCCAGAACAGCCCCGGCCAGCCGCCGATCGCGTAGCAAGCGACCGCGACGACCACCGGCGGCACGAAGTGCCAGCGGTTCAGCCACTGGATCTCCGGGTACTTCGCGAAATCGGGAATCCCGTCGAGACGCGTCGCCTGCCACTTCTTGTCGAAGATCCAGCCCTGGTGCGAATACCAGAAACCGCGCTTCGGCGAATGCACGTCGCCCGGGCCGTCGGACTCGCGGTGATGAATGCGGTGCAGGCTCGCCCACCAGAGCGGGCCCTTCTGTGTCGCCGCGGTGCCGAGCAGCGCGAGCAGGAACTGGAACGGCCGGCTCGTCCTGTAGGTCTTGTGCGCGAAGTAGCGGTGGTAGCCGCCGGTGATGCCGAACAGGCGACCCCAGAACGTCAGTGCGAACAGCAGCAGCGCGGTCTTCGTGACGCCGGTGAACAACACACCGATCGCGGCGACGTGCACGCCCCAGTACAGGCCGTAGGTGAGCCAGTCGGCCAGCCGCGAGGACCAGATCCCGTCCGCGGCGTTCGGCGCGAGGATGATTTCAGGCTGTTCATCCGGAACCGGAGATAGCGCGAGCGACATGCATTCCCTTCGTTGCGCTCGGACGAGCGCCGTTGTTTCGAAGCGTCGCGAGAATAGAGATCGACTCGGCCTCCCAAGCCGACTGGCTTGTGAAACTTTGGTAAAACAGGCGGTTTGTGAAAGTTCTGTGAATCGAAGGGCGAGGCGGCTCAGGCCTTCAAACCCAGCCGCTGGCGCTGATAGCGCTCGTCTTGGATCGCGGTGCACCACGCGGCGTTGTCGAGGTACCAGCGCACGGTGTCGGCAAGGCCGCTCTCGAGATCATGACGCGGCGACCAGCCGATCTCGCGGCGGATCTTGCTGGCGTCGATCGCGTAACGCCGGTCGTGTCCCGGGCGATCGGTCACGAAGGTCTTGAGATCCGCGTAGCTGTGATGGCCCTGCTTGCGCAACGCGGGGTTCTGCTGCGCCGGGCGCAATTCGTCGAGCAGCGCGCAGAGACGATCGACGAGCTGGAGATTGGTGCGTTCGTTGCCACCGCCGACGTTGTAGTTCTCGCCGACGCGGCCCTTGCGCAGTACCTGCAGGATGCCCTCGCAGTGGTCCTCGACGAAGAGCCAGTCGCGGATGTTGCCGCCGTCGCCGTAGATCGGCAGCGCCTTGCCTTCGAGCGCATTCAGGATCATCAGCGGAATCAGTTTCTCGGGAAACTGGTAGGGCCCGTAGTTGTTCGAGCAATTCGTCACCAGCGTGGGCACGCCGAAGGTGTGCTGGTAGGCCCGCACGAAGTGATCGGCGGCGGCTTTCGACGCAGAGTACGGCGAGTTCGGCGCGTAGGGCGTGTCTTCGGAGAAGAGGCCGTCGCTTCCGAGGGTTCCGTAGACCTCGTCGGTCGAGACGTGCAGGAAGCGGAAGCGGTCGCGCGCCGCGGCATCGGCGCTGGCGAGATGACGTCGCGCGCCCTCGAGCAGCTCGAAGGTGCCCCCGACGTTGGTCGTCAGGAAATCGCGCGGCGCTTCGATCGAGCGATCGACGTGACTCTCGGCGGCAAAGTTGACGACCGCGCTCGGCTGGTGATCGCGGTACACCGCCGTAACCGCTTCGGCGTCGGCAATGTTGCCCTGCACGAACACGACGCGTTCGCCGTCGACCACGTCGCGCAAATTCTCGAGGCTGCCGGCGTAGGTGAGCAGATCGAGCACGACGAGGCGGGCGTCCGAGCTCGCGATTGCGTGGCGAACGAAGTTGCAACCGATGAAGCCGGCACCGCCGGTCACGATCCAGGTGTCGCGTTGTGCTGCCATGGGGCCCCCGCGTCTAGCTCGTCGCCGCTTCGCGACGGCCTGGCGCCTTGAACTGGTCGTAGCCGCTCGGTTGGTAGGTCAGCACGATCGCCCGGCGGATGCGTTCCGAACGATTGGGCTCGGAGCCGTGCACCGTGTGGGGGCTGAAGAAGAGGAGCGCGCCCGCGGGCATGGCGGCCGCCACCTGCGCCTGCAGATCGAAATGACGCGGATCGGTGAAGAGCGGACCGAGCACGCCCTCTCCCTCACGACCGGGGAGCAAGCCGTGCCGGTGACTGCCGCGCACCACGCGCAAGCAGCCGTTCGCTTCATCGGCATCGTCGAGCGCCAGCATCACGTTCGGGAGCTGATCGAGGTGACGGCACGCATGCGCCCAATACGGAGAATCCTGGTGCCAGCGAAACCCGGATCCGTCGTGCGCTGGCTTGAAGTTGAGTTTGTCGGTCCAGAGCCCGACGCTCGGCGTGCCGACGAGATCGCACATCGGTTCGACCAGGCGCGCGTCGTCGACGAGCCGATCGAAGACCGGATCGAGCGCGTGGAACGGCTCGACCACGCGCAGTGACGCGGAACCGGGCCGGTGTTCGAGCTGCACCGTGACGGCGCCCGCGTCGACGTAGCGATTGCCGTCTACTTCGTAGCGGCGGCCCTCCCCGGCGAGTCGCAGCGCGACGTCACGGACGCGATCGGACGCGGCGCGCATCGCGTCGATCTCGCGGGCATCGAAGACGGCGCGGCGCAGGAAGAAGCCGTCCTCCCGCCAGGCGCGCCGTTCGGATTCGGTGAGCGCGAAGCGCGCCGTCATCAGCCGAGCCTCGCCAGCGCAGCATCGATCTCGCGGCGTAGATCGTCGTAGTTGCGCGCGACTGGGAAGTGCGGGAACTCGCGCACCACGTTGTCGGGCGGGCAGTAGAGGATGCCGGCCTCGGCTTCACCGAGCATCGAGGTGTCGTTGTACGAATCGCCGGCGGCGATCACGCGGAACGCGAGACCGTGCAGCGCCTGCACCGCCTGGCGCTTGCCGTCCTGCTGGCGCAGCCGGTAGCCGACGACACGGCCCGTCGCATCGACGTCGAGGAAGTTGCAGAACAGCGTGGGCCAGCCGAGTTTGCGCATCAGCGGCGTCGCGAACTGGTAGAAGGTGTCGGACAGAATCAGCACCTGGAGCCGTTCGCGCGCCCAGTCGAGGAACTCGAGCGCGCCGGGCAGCGGGTCCATCGCGCCGATCACCGCGTGGATGTCCGCGATGCCGAGGCCCTCGCGTTCCAGGATCGCGAGGCGTTGGCGCATCAGCTTGTCGTAGTCGGGCTCGTCGCGCGTGGTCATGCGCAACGCGGCGATTCCCGTGCGCTCGGCCACTCCGATCCAGATCTCGGGCACGAGCACGCCTTCGAGGTCGAGACAGAGCAGATGCACGCGAATCTCCCGGCGCGCGGACGCGGGCAGCCAAAAGGGTCGGCATCATAACGCGACGAGCCCCCCTCGCCCCCCGTCCGAGTGCTGCATCGCCGGGGGGCATCGGATAGTCTCGGCCCGTGCATTCCCCGACGACGCGGGGCTGCAGCGGGCCCTGCCGCAGCGCCTCCAGCACCACGAAACTCCGATACGCAACGGCCCTCGCGGCGGCCCTGTCGATCGCGGTTGCGTGCGCATCGGGTTGTGGCGGCGACGGTACCGGCGAGGGTCCGCCCGGTCCTCCCCCGCCCGCGGTGGAGGTGCTGACGCTAGCGGTCCAACCGTTCCACGAACACGCCGACCTGCTCGGTGAGCTGCAGGCCGACGACTCGGTCGTGGTGAAGTCGGAAGTTCCGGGCGTGGTCGAGTCGGTCGAGTTCCAGGATGGGCAGGCGGTGACCGCGGCCACCGTGCTCTTCCGCCTGCGCGACCGCGAGCAGAGTGCGCGGCTGCGCGAGTCCGAGGCCGAGCTGGCGTTGGCGCAGGAAGACTTCGGGCGCACCAATACGCTTGCGAACCGGAACGCCGCGGCGGCGGCGCAGCTCGACAAGGCGCGCGCAAACCTCGATGGCGCGCGCGCGCGCACCGAACTGCGTCGCATCGAGCTGGAGCGCACGCGCATCCGGGCGCCCTTTGACGGTCGCGTCGGCGCACGGTTGGTCTCACCGGGCGCGCGCATCAAAGTCGACGACGGACTCGTCCGCATCGACGGCGTGGACCCGCTCTCGCTGGTCTTCTCGATTCCCGAGGCGTTGCTGCCGCTCGCGCGCATCGGCGCGACCTTCGAGCTGGAAGTCGCGGCGTTTCCCGGCCGGCGCTTTCCAGGTGTGCTCCGCTTCATCGCGCCGAGCGTCGATTCCACCACGCGGCGCATCCTGATCAAAGGCGGCGTGCCGAATCCCGACGGCGTGCTGCTGCCCGGCATGTTCGCGCGCGTGAAGGCGGAACTCGGCCAGCGGGAGGCGGTGCTGGTGCCCGAGGAAGCGCTCGTCACCAATAGCGATGGCACCTTCGTGTGGCGGATCGACGCCGAGGACAAGGCCGAGCGTGTCGCGGTCGAGTTGGGTGCGCGCGAGCCGGGGCGCATCGAGATCCGCGCGGGCCTCGCGGCTGGCGATCGAATCGTGACGGCGGGTACCCACAAGGTGCGGATCGGCGCCAAGGTGAAGGTGGTTCCCGCCGCAGTGGGCAGCGCACCCGCGCCGGATTCCAGCGCGGCGACCGCAGCTGGGGGCGGTGCGTGAAGCTCTCCGAGGTCTGCATCGAGCGCCCCGTTCTCGCGACGGTGATCTCGCTGCTCATCACGATGCTCGGAGTGATCGCGTTGTCTCGCCTGCCCAACCGCGAGCTGCCCGATGTCGACCCGCCGATCGTCTCGGTGATCACGGTCTTCCCGGGCGCCGCGCCGGAGGTCGTCGAGACTTCGGTGACCGAGCCGCTCGAAGACCAGCTGATCGGCATCGAGGGCGTCAAGCACCTGACCTCGCTCTCGCGCGAACAGGTGTCGGGCATCGTCGTCGAGTTCGAGTTGTCGCGGAACGTCGATCTCGCCGCTGCGGACGTGCGTGACCGCGTGGCGCGGGCGCGCAACCAGCTTCCCGACGACATCGAGGAACCCGTCGTCGCCAAGCAGGACGCCGACGCGAGTCCGGTGCTATGGCTGGCACTCGCGGGCGGAAGCGACCAGATGGCGGTCTCGCGACTGGCCGAGAACACCGTGCAGGATCGCCTCGCGAAGCTTCCGGGCGTGGCGAGCGTGGTGATCGCCGGCGAGCGGCGCATGTCGATGCGCGTCTGGATCGACAACGACCGCCTCACCTCGTTCGGTCTCACCGTCGACGACGTCGCCGCTGCGCTGCGGCGCGAGAACGTCGACATTCCGTCTGGTCGTATCGAGGGGCCTGATCGAGAGTTCACCGTCCGCACGCTCGGCGAACTCGACAGCGCGCGCTCCTTCGAGGCGCTGGTCGTTGCCAGCGCAAAGGGGCAACCGGTGCGGCTGCGCGACATCGGCCGCGTCGAGGTCGGACCCGAGACCGATCGCAAGATCGTGCGCTTCAACGGCGAGGCCGCCGTCGGGCTCGGCGTCGTGAAACTCTCGAACGCCAATACGATCGCGGTCGTCGACGGCGTGATGGCCGAGATCGACGCGATTCGCAGCGAACTGCCGAGCGACGTGAAGCTCACCATCGCCTTCGATGGCTCGACCTTCATCCGCGACTCGATCTCGAACGTGCTGCACTCGCTCGCCGAGGCGATCGTGCTGGTGCTGATCGTGATCTACCTGTTCCTGCGCACGTTCCGCGCCACGCTGATCCCGGCCGTCGCGATCCCGGTGTCTATCATCGGCACCTTCACGATCCTCTACTTCGCCGGCTTCACGATCAACACACTGACGCTGATGGGACTCACGCTCGCGATCGGTCTCGTCGTCGACGACGCGATCATCGTGCTCGAGAACATCACGCGCTGGGTCGAGGGCGGGACCCCGCCGCGCGAAGCCGCGATCCGCGGCATGCGCGAGATTTCGTTTGCGGTGGTCGCGTCGACGGTGTCGGTGGTCGCCGTATTCCTGCCGCTCGCGTACCTGAGCGACACGACGGGCCGGCTCTTCGGTGAGTTCGGCGTGACGGTCGCCGCGTCGGTGGCGATCTCCGGGCTGGTCGCGCTGACGCTATCGCCCGCCCTTTGTGCGCGCGTGTTGCGGCGCGGCGAGCGGGAGACGGGCCTGCGAGCGGCGCTGGCGCGCGCTTCCGATGGACTCACCGACGGCTATGCAAGCCTGCTGCGTCGCGCGATGGCGCATCGCGGTGTGACGGTCGGCGTCGGCATCGCGTGGTTCGGACTGGGCCTCGTGATGCTCTTCATCGGCGCCGTCGACCGCGAGTTCATCCCGGGCGCCGACCGGGGTGGTTTCTTCGTCTTCACGCGCGCACCCGAGGGCGCGACGATCGAGTACACCGACCGCTACCAGCATCAGGTCGAACAGATCGTTCAGTCGGTACCCGAAGTAGCCCGCAACTTCTCGGTGATCGCGCTCGGTCTCGGCGCGCCTGGAATCGTCAATGAGGGCATCGTGATCGGCTCGCTCGCGAACGAGCGCGATCGTCACGTGCGCGACGTGATCGCCGAACTGCGTGGCAAGCTCGGCAACGTCGCCGGCGTACAGGCGTTCGCGAACGAGTTCCAGGCGCTCGGTCGCGGCTTCGGCGGCGCGCCGATCTCGGTGGTGTTGATGGGGCAGGAGGTCGTGTCGCTAGCGGGCTACGCCGACGAACTGGTGCGCCGCGCCGAGCAGGAAATTCCAGGACTCTTCAACCTGCGCAGCGATCTGGTGCTGAACAAGCCGCAGCTCGATGTGACGATCGATCGCGACCGCGCCAGCGATCTCGGCATCTCTGTGCGCGAGGTCGCGAGCACGCTCCAGATCCTGCTCGGCGGCCGCGATCTCTCGACGTTCAAGGTGGGTGGTCAGACCTACGACGTGATCGTGCAGCTCGAACGCAGCGAGCGCGCACGGCCCGGCGACATCCCTCTGCTCTACGTTCACGGCACCGGCGGAGGGCTCGTCCCTCTCTCCTCCGCGGTGCGCGTCGCGGAGACCACCGCTGCGCGCGGTGTCCCGCACTTCGACCGCCAACGGGCCGCAACGGTGACGGCGAGCCTCTCGCCGGGGGTTTCTCAGGGCGATGCGCTCGCGCGGATGCGCACGCTCGCCGAGGAAATCCTCCCGGCCGAGGGCGGCTACCGCGTCGGCTTCTCGGGCGAGTCGGAACAGTTCTTCGAGTCGGGCCAGGCGATCGTCTTTGCCTATCTACTGGGCGTGGCGGTGATCTACCTGGTGCTGGCCGCGCAGTTCGAGAGCTTCGTGCATCCGCTGACGATCTTGATCGCGGTGGCGCTCTCGTTCACTGGCGCGCTCGCGACGCTCTGGCTCACCGGCACGACGCTCAATCTATTCAGCCAGATCGGCATGGTGATGCTGGTCGGACTGGTCGCGAAGAACTCGATCCTGATCGTCGAGTTCGCGAACCAGCTGCGCGAGCAGGGCCACGGCATCGCGGACGCGGCGTTCGAGGCCGCACGCACGCGTTTCCGCCCGATCTTGATGACGGCGCTGTCGACGATCGTCGGCATGTTGCCGATCGCGCTCGGCGGCAATCGGCAACTCGGCGAGTTGCTCGGCGTCGGTGCGGGCGGCGAGTTGCGGGCGCCGCTCGGAATCGCGGCCGTTGGCGGGATGGCGTTCTCGACCGCGCTCACGGTGTTCGTGGTGCCGGCCGCGTACGTGCTGGTGGAGACGCTGCGCGTGCGCTTCGCGCGCGAGCAATCGCAGGCCGGCCGGAAACCCCTCGTTGCCCCGGTCGACTAGTCCCGCGTAGCGAGCCGCAGGCGAGCGGCGAGATTCATCGGGCCTGCTTCAGGGCTCCAGGATCGGGTACAGACGCTGCGCCGGTGCGGTCTCGCGCAGCTTCTTCAGTGCCCGCGCTTCGAGCTGTCGCACGCGCTCGCGCGAAAGACCGAGCGACTGCCCGATCTGCTCGAGCGTGTGTTCTTCCTCGCCGCCGAGGCCGTAGCGCAGACGCAGGATGAGCTGCTCGCGGTCCGACAGGCTCTGGATCAGCGAACCGACGCCCGAGCGCATGCGATCGCCGTCGATGCCGCCATCCGGCGTGATCGCCGTCGGGTCGGAAACGAACTCCTCGAGGCGTTTCTCGGTGCCGGCCACCGACGACTCGAGCGAGATCGCCTCACGCGAGAGCCGATCGAGCGACTCCAGCGAGTCGATGTCGGTGCCGAGTGCGGGTGCGAGTTCCGCGGCGGTCGGTTCGCGGCCGAGCTTGCCGGTCAGCTCCGCGCGCACGCGCTGGCTGCGCTGCAGGCGGTCGTGCACGTGCGACGGCAGACGGATCGTCCGCGAATGGTTCTGGATCGCACGCACCAGCGCCTGCCGGATCCACCAGACGGCGTAGGTCGAGAACTTGAAGCCACGGCGGTGGTCGAACTTTTCGACGGCGCGGATCAGGCCGAGGTTTCCCTCCTGGATCAGATCCGGGAACGAGAGCCCCAGGTTCCGGTAGTCCTTCGCGATCGCAACGACGAGCTTCAGGTTGTGCTCGATGAAGCGGTTCTTCACCTCGGTCATGCGCGCGTGAGCGTCACGAACGATCGTCACGCGCTCGAGCATCTCCAGCTTGGTTGCGCCGGCCTCGGTCTCGAGCGTGTTCAGGCGGTTGCTGCCCTTGCGAGCGTCCCGCATCTGCTTGGCGATCACGAAGACGCGCTCGCGCAGTTCGGCGAGAACCGCCAGCGAGAGCTGCGCGCGCTCGAGTTCGTCGGCGATCTTCTCGTCGCTGCGCGCGACGGCCTTGGTGGCGTGCCGCTTCAGGTGACGGTCGCGCTCGGCGTGAAGAACCCGCAGCTTCTTGACCGCGCGCTCGACGCGAGCCGCGATCTCACCGGTTTCCTCGTCGCCCATCGATTCGGAGAGCTTCGCCCCGGTGTGCGAGAGCGCGCGTAGATCGTCCCAGCGGGCGACCACATGGCGGGAGGAACACGGGATTCGGTAGAGCGCCCCGCGCAGAGCTGCTGTCGCTGCCTCCAACTCTTTCGCGAGGTAGACCTCTTCCTCGCGACGAAGCGTGCGCGTGCCGCCGATTTCCTGGAAATAGGACTCCAGCGGTCGCCGCTCGCGGCCGGGATCCAGATCCTCGGATGCGAAGGAAGCCGTGGCGCCCTGGGGACCACGGGCCTCGACCTCGGTTGCCGCCGTCGTCTGCCGATCCTCCAGCTTCACGAAAGACCTCTCATGGTTCTGCAGATTCTTCGGACTCGAAAACTCGAACGCTCGATGAACTCGGACGTAGATGAGGTCCCAAGTGTTGGCCCCGGGGGCGCTGCCCGAAACTCTCTATCGCAAGCCGTCAGCAGATTCCGCCCGAGTAGACTGAGTAGAGCGGCAGCGCAGGGTTCACTCGGGATCTCGCTGCGATCTGATTTCGTCGCTCCGACGGTGGCGGGCCGCCGGGTGTTCGGTGGGGTACCGGACAGCCCGGCATTCTCCACGCTTCCCGATCCGTTTACCAGAACTTTCTCGCGCTGCCTGATCGCCTCGTGCGATGGTAAAACCCCTCATTTTCGTCCTATCGGCCCTCGCGGGGAGGGACCGTAGAGGCCGGACCGCCTGCCTGGTTCCCATCACAGCCCAGGCTTTGATGAGTGGCGGCAGCGTCCCGTTCCGTGACATTCCCACGGTCTGGAAATCCCCGGCGACCACGCTGGCTCGGGATTCGCAACAATGCGGGCCGATGACCGCCGCCGAAGAGGGCGCGCACTTCGAGCGCGACTTCTACCTCCAGGAGTTTCGCGGGCGCACGCTCGGAATTGCGTGCCCGGCAGGCCTGCTTCGCGAAGCCGAACAGCTCGCTGCAGTCGTTCAGATTCTCGCGCGCAACGACACCAACGTGATCGTGATCTCGTCACGACGCGATCGTCTTGCCGCAGCCGTCGGCGAGCGGATTCTGCCGGCAGCTACGCGGCAGCTCGAGACTGCGGTCTGGCGCGCTCTGCGACAGTCGTCGCGGCTCGGGATCCTGGCTGGTGGCCGACGCCCGTTCGCCGCGCAGATCCGCGAGTTGGCGCTGCGACTCGGCCTCTTCAAGCTCGTCTGGATCGATCCCCAAGGAGGCCTGCGCGCGCCGAGCGGCGAGCGACTCTCGTTCGTCCACCAGGACGAGTTGCGACAGCTGCTGGTCCATCGACGGCGGATCGGCCGCGAACGCGTCGCATTGCTGCGCGAGGTCGATCGCCTGCTCAGTGGCGGTCTGCAGGCCGTGAACGTGTGCTCGCTCGGGGGACTTCGCGAAGAGCTCTTCACGTACCCGGGCTCGGGGACGCTGTTCACGCGCAAGCGCTACATCGCAGTGCGCGATCTCGGACTCGACGACTTCGACGCCGCCTACGACCTGATCGGCCGCGGTGTCGACGAGGGGTATCTGGCGCCGCGAACGGCGCGCGAGATCGATCAGATCCTCGTCAGCGGCTTCGGCGCGTTCGTCGAAGGCTCCCATCTCGCCGGGATCGGCGCGCTGCTTCCGTATCCGGAGATCCGCGCAGGCGAGATCGCATCGCTCTACACACTGACGCGATTCCTGGGGGAAGGCGTCGGACAGCACCTGGTTCGGTATGCGCTGCGCCAGGCTCGTACGCTTCGCTTGCGCTGGGTCTTTGCCTGTACGACGCAGGATCGCGTGGGCGCGTTCTTCGAGCGGCAGGGATTCGAGTCGATTTCGGCCGACGAGGTGCCGGACCGCAAATGGCGGCGCTACGACCGCCACCGCCGCCGCCGCGTGCAGTGCTACCGGCGCGAGTTGCCGATTCGCCGTCGCAAGCCGTCGTCAGCGGGCTAGCGCCCGCGAGCCAAAGGCGAGCGGCGAGGTCCATCAGGGCGAACCCTCAGGACCAGCTCCGCGGGAATCCCTGGAACGTCTGCGGGATCGTCCGAAGGTCGGCGACGAGTTCGCGTGCGAGGCCGGCGGGGACATCGTCCGGAAAGCCGAGCGCGATCGAGTCGACGAGGCCGCCGAAACGCCTGTCGACGGCGGGTTTCAGTTCGCTGTACGGCGCCGTGGCGGTGAACTCGTGCACCACGTCATCGGGAACCTGCGCCGCCATCTGCTTCCACTGCCCGCGCTTCGACATCTCGTGCAGCTTCGCGGCGAGGTCGTCCCAGCCGTGCAGCGTGAGTACGGGTGCGTAGCTGCGCGTCGAGCCGTAGAACGCGATTCGGTAGCGGCACCACTCGAACTGTTTCGCGACTTCGTCGGCGTCGCGGCCCGTCGCGACGAATCCGCCGCCCCACACTTCGAAGTGCTTGCGATCGCGTCCAGCACGCTCGAGACCGTCCTGCACCCGCGGCAGCGCGACCTCCTCGAGGTAGCGCCGCGTGCAGAAGCCGTGCAGGCGGACGCCGTCGCAGACGCGGCCCGCGAGACGCAGCATGTCCTTGCCGACTGCTGCGATCGTCACCGGGATCGGCGGCAGCCCGCTCGCCGGCGGCGAGAACTCGGGCGTCATCAACGAGAATCGATAGTGCTCACCCTCGTACGCCAGCGGTTCCCCTAGCTCCCAGCAGCGCCAGATCGCCCGCAACGACTCGATGTACTCGCGCAAGCGCGGAACCGGCGGGCTCCACGGCACCGAGAAGCGGCGCTCGTTGTGGCCCTTCACCTGCGGGCCGAGACCCAGCGCGAAGCGGCCGCGCGAGTTCAGTTGCAAGTCCCACGCGAGATTCGCGACCACCATCGGAGAGCGCGCGAATGCGACCGCGATGGCGGTGCCGAGCTGGATCCGCTCGGTCGCGAGTGCTGCAAAGGCGAGCGGCATGAACGGGTCGTTTGCGATCTCGGGCGACGTGAGGCCGTCGAAGCCGAGCGCTTCGGCGCGCTCTGCTGCCGCTGCGACGGCGCGCCAGTCGCTCATCGGGATGCCGGTTTCGATGCGCATCGGGGACTCCTTCTTCGGAGATGAATCTCGTAGCTCGCTCGCACCGCAAGTGCCCGTTTCCCGCGTAGCGAGCCACAGCGAGCGGCGAGGTCATGATTTTCCCGCGTAGCGAGCCGCAGGCGAGCGGCGAGGTCATCAAACGGGGTGACCGAA
>CAYGWM010000013.1:0-7715 GCA_964353555.1 uncultured Spirochaetales bacterium | reverse complement strand
TTCCCGCGTAGCGAGCCGCAGGCGAGCGGCGAGGTCATCAAACGGGGTGACCGAAGGTGGACTCTAAGCCGGGTTCTGTTCCGGCGTCGGGTCGCCCCGGCGCCAGCGAGGATCATTCGTCTAGGCGACGCATTGCTACGTCGCTCGAGCGCTCTCACCCGGACGCCGGCTCCGCCGCGACGAGTCGCTGCGGAGCGCGAGCGAGCCGCCCAACGCGGCGTCCCTATTCGAGCTTGCTCCGGGAGGGGCTTGCCTCGCCGCCGGTCACCCGGCTGTCGCGCGTGGGCTCTTACCCCACGATTTCACCCTTGCCTGTGCCTCCGCCGCGACTCTCTCACCGAGAACCACGGCCTCATCGGCCATCGGCGGTGTCATTTCTGTTGCGCTTTCCCTCGGGTCACCCCGGGTCGCCGTTAGCGACCTCCCTGCTCTGTGGAGCCCGGACTTTCCTCCCGCGGAACGGTCTGTGTCCGCCGGCGATCCCCCGTCCACCTTCGGTCGGGCGGCAGCTTAGCAGCAGCAGGGCCTTGCCCGATCGCATCCCCTTGCCATCAACATCAGTATCCGATAGATACCTTCACCGTGGGCACTAAGGTACCGACTCTGCCACGCCGTATAGCGAGCCAGCAGGTCCCGCGTCCGGGCGAGGTGTTCGACCCCGTCGGCCGCGCGCTCGACCGCATCGGCGATCGCTGGACGCTGGTCTTGATCCGCCATCTGCTCGGCGGTCCGAAGGGCTTCCAGGATCTGCGCCAGCGCACCGGCATCGCGCCGCGCGTGCTCTCGGCGCGACTGCGGCAACTCGCGAAGCAGGAGCGGATCACCACCGTCGCTGCGGGCGCTCGCTCGCTCTACGCGGTGACGGAGCGTGGTCGCACGCTCGAACCGATGATTGCGGCGATCGCGCGCTGGTGGGTGGATCACGCGATGGAGGAGCACATCGCGGACTTCGGCGCCTTCACGGAGACGTCGGCGCAGTCGATCCTGGAGTCGCTGCCGTTCCTGTTGCGGGACGACGTCGCGAGCGGCGCGGTGGTGACGTTCGAGATCCGCCTCTCCGGCCCCGGCGGCGGCGTCTGGACGCTGCGCATCCGCGACGGCGCCTGCACCGTGACGCGCGGCTTCGCCGAGACCGCCGACGTTCGATACACCGCCGAGACGCGCGTCTGGTGCGGCGTTGCGCTCGGCATCCTCGACGCCCGCGACGCCGTGAAGCGTGGCCTGCTGATCAAGGACGGCGGGCGCGACGCGCTCGACCAGTATTTCCATCAGATTCCCCGTCCGACCGCGAACTTCTCGGAGCACAGCGGATCGGCGCGAAAGACCAGGAGGAGCAAATGATCTCGTTTGGACCGACGGAAGAACAAGAGGTCGCCCGCGACGCGATGCGCGAGTTCGCATCGAGCGCGATCCGACCGATCGCGCGGCGCTGCGATGAGGAGAGCCGCGTTCCCGCGGAGTTCCTCGAGCAGGCGTGGCAACTCGGGCTGGTTGCGACGCAGATCCCGGAGGCGTTCGGCGGTGGAGGCGAGGCCCGCTCGCCGATCACCAACACGCTCGTCCTCGAAGAACTCGCGTTCGGCGACGCGGGACTCGCACTCGCGGCAATCGCGCCGGCGCTCTTCGCAATGCCGATCGTCGAGTTCGGCACCGAGGCGCAGCAGCGAGAGTTTCTGCCGCTCTTCTGTGGCGACACCTTCCACGCCGCGTCGCTGGCGCTGGTCGAGCCCGGCCCGTGCTTCGACCCGACGGGGCTTCGCACGCGTGCCGAGCGCAAAGGCGACACCTACGTGCTCTCGGGTGCGAAGTGCTTCGTGCCGCTGGCGGATCGCGCGAGTCACTTTCTGGTGCTCGCGCGCAACGGCGGTGACGGCGCCGACGCCGTGCAGGGCTTCCTCGTGCCGCGCGACGCCGCGGGCCTGACGATCGCGTCGCCCGAAAAGAACCTCGGACTGCGCGCTCTATCGACCGGCACGCTGACGTTCGAACGCGTCGAGGTGCCGGCATCCGCACGTCTCGGTGGCGACGCCGGCTGCGATGCGCGTCGCATCGTGAACCTGTCGCGCACCGCTCAAGCGGCCGTGCTCGTGGGCATCTCGCGTGCGGTGATGGAGTACGCGATTCCGTACGCCAAGGATCGCGAGGCCTTCGACGAGGCGATCGCGAAGAAGCAGGCGATCGCCTTCACGCTCGCCGATATGTGCATCGAGGTCGACGCGATGCGCTGGCTCACCTGGCAGGCTGCCAGCCAGCTCGAGCGCGGTCTCGATGCCACGCGCGGGGCGCAGCTCGCGCGGCTCTACTGCGCGCGCCAGGCGATGAAGATCGCCGACGACGGCGTGCAGGTGCTCGGCGGCCACGGCTTCATCCGCGAACACCCGGTCGAACTCTGGTACCGCAACGTGCGCATGCTCAGCGTCCTCGACGGCGCGGCGCTGGTCTAGGAGAAACCCCATGATCGACTTCCAGCTCACTGACAACGACAAGAAGGTTCTTGGCGCGACCCGTGTCGAGGCGCTCGCGTGCCGCGCGTACGCGCGGCACTACGACGAGAATGAACACGAGTTTCCGCCCGACCAATTGCCCGAGGCCAAGAACTTCCCACCGATGATCAGCCTCTTCGCCGGCCGCGGCGCGGACGACACCAGTCTCGGCGTGATGAGCATGATGATGGTCGCCGGCCAGACCTGGGGCGACTACTCGGTGCGCATGCGCCGCGCCAAGGGCGGTCTCGGCAACGCGGCGCTGCGCGCGGCGGGCACGCCCGAGCAGCAGAAGCAATGGAATCATCTGACGCTCGCAATGGCGATCACCGAGCCGGGCTGCGGCTCCGATCCGTCGCGGGTGTCGATGACCGCGGTGCTCGATCCGGCCACCGACGAGTGGGTGCTGAACGGCGAGAAGATCTTCGTCACCACGGGCTGTCGCGCCGAGGGCGTCATCGTGTGGGCGACGATCGATAAGTCCGCCGGCCGCGCTGGCATCAAGTCGTTCCTGGTCGAGAAGGGCGCGCCGGGCTTCATCGTCGCGCACAAGGAGAAGAAGCTCGGGATCCGCGCCGACGACACCGCCGCCTACGTGTTCAAGGATTGCCGCATCCCGCGCGGCAACCTGCTCGGTGGCAACGAGGGAATCCCGAAGGAGTCGTCGGGCGGCTTCAGTGGCGTGATGAAGACCTTCAACATGACGCGTCCGGCGGTTGCGGCGATCGGCCTCGGCATCGCGCAGGCGGCGCTCGACTGGACGCGCGAGCAGCTCGCGTCGGCCGGCATCGCGATCGAATACGCGGGCGGTCTCGCCGCGCAGTCGGCGATCACGCAGCGCTTCCTCGAACTCGAAGCGCTCTACGAAGCCGCGATGCTGACGGTACTGCGCGCGGCGTGGCTCTCCGACCAGGGCAAGCCCAACAACCTCGAGTCGTCGATCTGCAAGGCGAAGGCGGGCGCAGCGGTGCGCGAGATCACGCAGGGTTGCATCGAGCTGCTCGGCCCGATGGGGGCTTCGCGCGAACACCTGCTGGAGAAGTGGTTCCGCGACGTGCGCATCACCGACATCTACGAGGGCACTGGGCAGATCCAGCGCCTGATCATCGCGCGCACGATCCTCAGCTACGGCCGCGAAGAGCTGAACTAGCGGCGCGCGGCGGACCCGAGACCGGCGATCGCGAGCGGGAACAGCGCTGCGGTCGCCGGTTCAGGGGTGCTGCATCTTCACGCGCTCGCGCGCGGCCAGTTTCCCGCCTGCGTTGATCCACGCCTGGATCACATCGGCGGCGCGCTTCGGGTTGTAGACGTCTTCTTCGCAGCTCCAAAGTCCGTTCCCCGCGTAGTCGAGCTTCGTCCAGGTCGGAAACTGGAAGGGCGCGCCGCTCGGATCGGTCGGGTGCGGCAGGCGATTCTGACACTGGAACACGACGAAGCCCTGCTCGGGGTCGTAGACGACCCAGTCGTTCGGGAACGTCATCGTCGGGAATGGCTCCATCACGCCGACGATCCAGTCAGCGATCGCCTGGCGCCCGCGGAACTCGCCATAGGCGTGCTCGACGTAGCGGGCATCCTCCGTGAAGAGCGCCGCCCAGCGGCGCCAGTCACCGGTCGCGATGGCGTGCTCCCGCACGTCGCAGTAATGGGCGAAGGCCAGCTCGATCTCGTCCCGCGTCACATCGCTCGCCATCGGTTGCGTTCTCCCGCCGGGACCCTTGCGGGACCACTCGCGCCATGATGCGACGGCGTGGCCTGCCATCGCCACCGGAATGAATGAGCGAATCGGGTCCGCAGACAGCCGCGCGCGGCGGCGGCACGGCTATACTGCCCCCGCCCTGACTTTCGAGTCAACAGGAGTCTTCTGCATGAATCTCGAATTCTCCGAGGACCAGAAGTTCGTTCAGCACAGCGCGCGCGATTTTCTGGCGAAGAACGCGGGCCTCGATGTTTGTCGCAAGGTCCTCGAGTCGAAGAGCGCGACTCTGGATCGCACGCTGTGGAAGGGCGTGGCCGAGATGGGGTGGCTCGGCGCGGTGATCCCCGAAGACCATGGCGGCGCCGGCCTCGGTTACCTGGAGCTGGTGTTGATCGCCGAGGAAATCGGCCGCTCGCTCGCGCCGATCCCCTTCGGCTCGTCGGTGTATCTCGCGACCGAGGCGATCTTGCTCTTCGGGAGCGACGCGCAGAAGAAGACCTGGCTGCCGCGCCTCGCGTCGGGCGAGATCACCGGAACCTTCGCGTTCGCCGAAGGCGCGGGCGAGGCCGACGCAGCTTCGGTCGCGACGCGCTTGGTCGGTGGCAAGCTGAATGGCACCAAGGTTCCTGTGCTCGACGGCGAGGGCGCCGGCGTGGCCGTCGTGGTCGCGAAGGGCGGCGGGGGACCGGTGCTCACGCTGGTGGACCTGTCCTCTTCCGGTGTCGTGCGCAGCCGCGTCGAGTCCTTCGATCCGAGCCGCTCGGTCGCGAAGATCGTCTTCCAGGACGCGCCGGCGGAACTGCTCGGGTCGGAAGCGAAGGGCGCCGCGCAACTCGACAGGCTGCTCGATCGCGCCGCGGTGATGATGGGCTTCGAGCAGATCGGCGGCGCAACGCGCGCCTTCGAGATCACGCGCGAGTTCACGTTGGCGCGCTACGCGTTCGGGCGCCCGATCGCGTCGTTCCAGGCCGTGAAGCACCGGCTGGCCGAGCTGTACGCGAAGATCGAGATCGCGCGCAGCAACGGCTACTACGCGGCGTGGGCGCTCTCGACCGACAGCGAGGAGCTGTCGCTGGCCGCATGCGGCTTCCGCGCCGCTGCGAGCGATGCCTTCGAGCTGGCGAGCGAAGAGATGATCCAGCTCCACGGCGGCGTCGGTTTCACCTGGGAATACGACTGTCACCTGTTCTACCGCCGCGCGAAGTGGCTCTCCGCCGCGCTCGGTACCCCGAGCGCCTGGCGTGAGAAGCTGATCCAGCGCCTCGAAGCGAAGTCGTCGAGCGTCGACCTCGACGCGGGAGAATGAGAACACCATGAACTTCGAAGACACTCCGCAGGAAGCCGCGTTCCGCACCAAGGCCCGCGCGTGGCTCGAGCAGAACGCGCGGCTGCGCCCGCCCGGCGAGATCGCGGCGAACATGCTGGGCGAGCGCGAAAGCGCCGACGTGATCCAGAAGGCGAAGGACTGGCAGACGAAGAAGTTCGACGAAGGCTGGGCGGTCCTCACCTGGCCGACGGAGTTCGGTGGACAGGGCCTCGGCCGCCTCGAAGCCGTCGTTTGGAGCCAGGAAGAAGCCAAGTTCGACGTGCCGCCGAACATTTACGCGATCGGCCACGGCATGCTCGGGCCGACGATCATGGCGCACGGCAGCGACGAGCAGAAGAACAAGTACATCCGGGAGATGGCGCGCGGGCAGAAGGTCTGGTGCCAGCTCTTCAGCGAGCCGGACGCCGGCAGCGATCTCGCGGGTCTGCGCACCAGCGCAGTGAAGGATGGAAATGACTGGGTGATCAACGGCCAGAAGATCTGGTCCACCGGCGCGCACTTCTCGGACTTCGGGATGATCGTGACGCGCACCGATCCGGAAGCGGCGAAGCACGCGGGGCTCACCTACTTCATCGTCGACATGCACGCGAAGGGCGTCGAGATCCGGCCGATCAAGCAGATCAACGGCGCGTCGGGTTTCAATACCGTGTTCTTCAGCGACGTGCGCGTGCCCGACACCAACCGCCTCGGCGCGGTCGGCGACGGCTGGGGCGTCGCGATCACCACGCTGATGAACGAGCGCGTCGCAATTGGCGCGGGCGGCGGAGCCGGTCGCTTCCGCGATCTGCTGAAGCTGGCGCGCGATACGCGTCGCAACGGGCGTCCAGCGATCGAGGATTCGTCGGTGCGCCAAAAACTGGCCGACTTCTACATCCGCTCGAAGGGTTTGCAGTACACCGGCTATCGCACGCTGTCGGCGCTCTCCCGTGGTACGACGCCGGGCCCCGAGGGTTCGATCGGCAAGGCCGTCGGTGCGCCGCTCGGTCAGGAGATGGCGTCCTTCGCGATGGAGCTGCAGGGCATGATGGGCGCCGTCAACGATGAGTCGGTGAGTCCGCAAGAAGGCCTGTGGCAGGAGATGTATCTCGGGACGCCGGGCATTCGCATCGCGGGTGGCACGGACGAGATCCTGAAGAACATCATCGCCGAGCGCGTGCTCCGGCTGCCGCCGGAGATTCGCGTCGACAAGGACCGACCGTTCCGCGAGATCCCGACGGGGTTGATGAAGCGGTAGCGGGCGCGAGGCTCCCGGCGCCGGGCAGGGTTTGCCGGGCCGTTTCAACGCAGTGGTCCCCCGTCGTTCCACCGGGTAGGTTCGGCCTCCATGAAGGCCGTCTTGATCGATCGTCCCGGCGACGAGACCGTGCTGCGCATCGGCGAGACGCCCGAGCCGGTACTGGGCGCGGGCGAGTTGCGACTGCGCGTTGCCGCAACCGCGGTGAACCGCGCCGATCTGCTGCAGCGTCAGGGCATGTATCCGCCGCCGCCGGGTGCGTCGCCGATTCTCGGGCTCGAGTGCGCCGGCACCGTCATCGAGGTGGGCCTCGGCGTCACCGGTTGGAAGCCGGGTGATCGCGCGATGGCGCTGCTCGCGGGCGGCGGCTACGCGGAGCAGGTCGTGGTGCACGCGGGCTCGGCTCTGCGCGTACCCGAGCGGCTCTCGCTCGAAGAAGCCGCCGCCGTGCCGGAGGTGTTTCTCACCGCGTTCCTGAATCTGTTCGAAGTGGGCTCGCTTCCCGCAGCGGGTTCGGCGCTCGTTCACGGGGGCGGCAGCGGCGTGGGAACGGCGTCGATCCAGCTCGTGAAAGCCGCCGGCGCTCGCGTGTTGATCACGGCCGGCTCCGAGGACAAGTGCGCGCGTTGTCTCGAACTCGGGGCCGATGTCGCGATCGACTACCGCAAGGAGAACTTCGCCGAGCGCGTGCGCGAGGCGACGGGCGGTCGCGGCGTCGACGTCGTGCTCGACTCGATTGGCGCGGCGTACCTCGAAGGCAATCTCGGAAGCCTCGCGATTGGCGGGCGTCTGGTGCTGATCGGGCTGATGGGCGGCGCGAAGGTCGAGGTGAATCTCGCGGTGCTGCTCGCGAAGCGGCTGCACGTCGTCGGCTCGACGCTGCGCACGCGGTCCGTCGAGGAGAAGGCGGCGATCGCCGCGTCCTTCGAGCGCCGCTTCGGCGCCGATCTGGCCAGCGGCCGCGTGCGTCCGATC
>CAYGWM010000012.1:57739-60239 GCA_964353555.1 uncultured Spirochaetales bacterium | reverse complement strand
ACGTCCCCTTCCGGACGAGAGCCTTTCATCGGGACTCCTCCCTTGCGTGCTCGACGGTATTCCCGACTTCCTGCCCGTACGAAATCTCGAGCTGGTGTCCGTCGGGATCGCGCAGGAAGGCCCAGTAGCCGACCGGATAGCCGGAATCGATCGGGCCGAGTGCGAGGCAGCCCGCTTCGCGTGCCTCGGCTGCGAGCCGGTCGACGTCTTCGCGCGACTTGCAACCGACGCCGATGTGGTTGAAGCCAGCGAGGCGGAACTCGACGCGCGGCACCTGGATCAGCACCAGCACGAAGGGTCGCGTCAGATCGGAGATCCACGCGACGCGCGCCGCATCCTTGCGCTCGTGCACCACCTTCATCCCGGCATAGCGCGCATAGAACGCGATGCTGGCGTCCAGGTCGGCGACGGTCAGTGCGATATGGGTGGCGCCGACGTCGGTACGAACTTGAGACGACAAGTGTGGCTCCTCGCGGGCGTGAGACCCGAGAGTGCCACGCGGAGCGCCGAATCGCTCCGCGAGCGGAACGCCGCGACCAAGGCGCCTTCCCGCGTAGCGAGCCCACGGCGAGCGGCGAGGATCATGTGGCCGGGATCGGCGCGAGCGCGCGCGTCAGCACGCCCTGGAAGCCCGGGTTGGCGAGCAGGCCCACCACGTCGCGGCGCTGGACCAGGTCGATGACGGCGGGGTCGTTCGCGAGCCGCGCTAGATCGGGGTCTTCGCGCAGTTGGCGCAAGCGCGGTCCGATCTTCTCGAGCGCGCCGCGCATCTCGAGCGCGAAGATCGCGGGATCGCCGGCGGAGATTTCGTCAACGAAGCCCACGGCGGCGAGCTGGCCACGAAGGCTCGCGTTCCATTGCAGCTTCTGAAAACTGGGCTGCGCAACGGCGGCCTGCATCGAGCCGGCTTCGACGTAGGCCCAGAACTCGCGGTCGGCAGCGAGCGCCGCGATCTCGGGCGTCGCAGCGAGTGCGCGGAGTTGCTCGATGGCTTCTGCGGGTTGTGCGAGCGTGTGCGCAACGAGGTCTGCGCCCGGCGTGTCGCCGAGGGCCGTCTCCACTCCCGCGACGACCGCAGCGCGGGCGGCCGCTCGCAGCGGTGTGTCTACGGCGGGCGTGTCGCTCGCGTCGCGATTCGCGAGTTGCGGCAGCGCGTCGATCCACAGCCCGAGCACGCCGATCATTACGACGAGCAGCGAGCCGCGCAGCGCGCCGAAACAGGCGCCGCTGATTCGGCTCGCGGTGCCGGGGAGCGCTTCGCTGCGGCGCCGGAGCACGAACGAGACGACCGCGACGGCGAAGCTCACGAACAGGAATGCGACCGTACCGGCGATCGGCGCGCCGAGCAGCGGCGAGACGCCGCAAAGCGCAGCGGCGATCCCGCCCGCGTAGATTCCAGCGAAGATCGCAGCGGCGTAGCCGAGTACGAATCCCGCGAGCGAGAGGCCGCTCGTGAGCGCGCCGCGGCGCGCGCCGAGCCAGGCGAAGATCGCGAGCAAAAGCAGTGCAACGGCGTCGATCCACATGATTGAAGCGCCTATCGGAGCGTCGCGGCGCGGCCTGAAGCCGCGAGCCAGCCGGCGCCAGGCTCGGCTACGATCGGCCCGCGCTGGCGCACAGCAGGAGGAAACCGTCATGGCGTTTCATCACGTGGCCGTCGCAACGCGCGACGTGCAGGGCAACCATCGCTTCTACACCGAGGCCACCGGCTTCGAGTTGGTGAAGGTGGTCGCGGCCAAGTCGCCCGAAGGCGGCTGGGCCAAGCATCTTTTCTACGAGACCGGCGGCGGCGAGCTGATCGCGTTCTGGGATCTGCACGACGACAAGCTCCCGAAGGACTACCCGACCGCGATCGCAGCGGGGCTCGGGCTGCCGCTGTGGAGCAATCACATTGCCTTTCATGCGACCGACCTCGACGACATCAAGCGACGTCGCGACCGCTGGCTCAGCCACGGCCACGACGTCGCCGAGATCGATCACGGCTGGTGCGTCTCGATCTACACGACCGACCCGAACGGGATCCTGGTCGAGTTCTGCACGATGACGCGCACGCTCGACGAGAACGACCGCGCCGAGGCACTGCGGCTGCTCGCCGACCCGAATCCGCCGCTCGCGGCAGGCGGCGATCTCGTCGCATTCCACAAGGCCACGCCGCCGCGCGGCGCGGAGGCGTAGTGAGCGACTTCACGATGACGATCGACGGCAACTCGATCGCCGGCGACACCAGCTTCGGCGTGATCAACCCCGCGACCGGCGCGGTCTTCGCGCAGGCTCCCGCGTGCAGCCGAGCGCAGCTCGACGCGGCGATGGAAGCGGCGTCGCGCGCGTTCCGTCCGTGGAAGCGGGATGTGGATGCGCGCCGCGCTGCGCTCGTTGCGTGCGCGGAAGCGATCAAGGCGCGAGTCGGCGAGTTGGCGCCGATCCTCACGCAGGAGCAGGGCAAGCCGCTCGCGCGCGCCGCGGAAGAACTGATCGGCGCGGCGGTCTGGTTCCAGTACAC
>CAYGWM010000012.1:52234-57639 GCA_964353555.1 uncultured Spirochaetales bacterium | reverse complement strand
GGCTCGGTCGCGACCGGCAAGAAGGTCGCGGCCGCGTGCGCGCCCGATCTGAAGCGCATGACGCTCGAACTCGGCGGCAACGACGCCGCGATCGTGCTGGACGACGCCGATCCGCAGCAGGTCGCGGAGAAACTGTTCTGGGGCGCGTTCTCGAACAGCGGACAGATCTGCTCCGCGATCAAGCGCCTCTACGTGCCCGAGCGACTGGAGCAGCCGATCGTCGCGGCGCTCGCCGCGGTTGCGAATGCGGTGAAGGTCGGTGACGGCCTGCAAGCCGACACGCAGCTCGGTCCGCTGAACAACAAGATGCAATTCGACCGCGTGAACGAGCTGGTGGCCGACGCGAAGCAGGCGGGTGGTCACTGCGTGACCGGCGGCGCGCCGCTCGCCGGCAGCGGCTACTTCATCCCGCCCACGCTGGTGACGGGTCTCGCCGAGGGTTCGCGGCTCGTCGATGAAGAGCAGTTCGGTCCGGCACTGCCGATCGTCACGTATCGCGACGTCGACGACGCCATCGAGCGCGCCAACGCCACGATGTACGGGCTCTCGGGTTCCGTGTGGTCGTCGAACGTCGCGCGCGCAACGGAGGTCGCTGGCCAGCTCGAGTGCGGCACCGCATGGGTGAACCAGCATCTCGCGATCGTGCCCAACGCACCATTCGGCGGCGCCAAGTGGTCCGGCATCGGCGTCGAGAACGGTCCGTGGGGGCTGCTCGGATTCACCGAGCTTCAGACGGTCAACATCGCCAAGTCGTAGTTCTCAGGCAGCGAACAAAGCATCGATCTTCGCAACGGCCTCGGGCGGCAACACGACGCCCGAGGCCTTCGCATTCTCCTCGATCTGCGCCGGCGTCGTCGCGCCGACAATTGCGCTCGCGACGTTCGGCTGCCGCAGGCACCACGCGATCGCGAGCTGGCTCATCGTGAGACCGAGGTCGGCCGCGAGCGGCCGGAGTTGCTCGACGCGCGCGAGCACTTCCTCGGTCAGGAACGCCTCCATGAATCGCGACTGGAACGGGTGCGCCGCGCGCGTTCCTTCCGGTCGCAGGCCGGTCGCGTACTTCCCGGTGAGCACCCCCTGCGCCATGGGGCTCCAGACGATCTGGCCGATGCCTTCGCGCTGGCAGGTGCCCAGCACCTTTTGCTCGATCCCGCGACGCAGCATCGAGTACTGCGGCTGGTTCGAGATCGGCGCGTAGCCACCGCAGCGTTCCGCCGTGCGCACCGCGTCGGCGATCTGCTTCTCGTTCCATTCCGAAACGCCCCAGTAGAGAACCTTGCCGGCGCGGATCAGGTCTTCGTAGGCGCGCACCGTTTCGTCGAGCGGCACCGATTCGTCCGGGCGGTGGCATTGATGGAGATCGACGTAGTCGGTGCCGAGCCGCCGCAGCGACGCCTCGACGCTCTCGAACAAGTGCTTGCGCGACAGGCCGCGGTCGTTGACGTCGTCCGACATCGGGAAGAACGCCTTGGTCGCGATCACCACCTTGTGCCGCGCGACACCGCGCAGCGCTTCGCGCAGCGCCTGCTCGGCGGCGCCGCTTGCATAGACATCGGCCGTGTCGAAGAGGTTGATGCCGAGTTCGAGTGCAGCGGTGACGATCTTGCCGGCACCCGCGACGTCGACCGTCGCGCCGTAGGTGAGCCACGATCCGAGCGAGATCTCGCTGACGCGCAGCCCGCTGCGTCCGAGTTGTCGGTATTGCATGGCCGTCCATGATAGGGGCAGGGCCGCAACGGGGAAGCGCCGGGCGAATCGAGGTGCGCGCGGTTCACTCGTCGGAGCCGGATGGGGCGGTAGACTGCCGGCCCGATGCTGCATCTCGCCTCGATCACCGGACCCGAATGGGCGCCCCGCGCGCTGGCGGCGCTCGACGAAGTGCTGCTCGATCACGCACACCTCGAGAAGAAGGCCGCCGGCGCGGCCGTCACGCTGTTGTTCCGCTACCCCGAGCATCCCGCGTTGCAGCTCCCGCTCGCGCAACTGGCGCGCGAGGAGCTGTCGCACTTCGAAGGCGTGCTTGCGCACCTCGCTCGACGCCATGTGCCGTTCGCGCGCCAGAAGCCGGGTCGCTACCCGGGACGGCTGCACGCCGTCATTCGCAGCGATCCGCGTCATCACCTCGTCGACTCGTTGCTGGTCGGCGCGGTGATCGAAGCGCGCAGTTGCGAACGCTTCGGGCTGCTGGCGGACGCGCTCGATCCGGTCGACAGCGAGCTCTCGGCGTACTACCGCTCGCTGCTCGCAGTCGAGGCGCGTCACCATCGCGACTACGTAGAACTGGCCGAAGGCTTCCGTTCCCCCGGCGAAGTGCGCGAACGTCTGGGCGAGATCGCGCAGCACGAGGCACAGGTGCTCGCCGAGAATCCACCCGAGCCGCGACTGCATGGCTGAGCAAGCGATGAGCCGACGCATCGCGGTGAACGGCGTCGAGATGATGTACGAGGAGCACGGCATTGGCACGCGACCGTTCGTGCTGTTGCACGGCTTCACCGGCTCGCGTCGCGACTTCGCACCGCGCATTGCGGAGCTGGCCGCGCTCGGTCGCATCGTGCTGCCCGACCTGCGCGGGCACGGCGAATCGACGAACACCGGCACCGCGGACGGCTACACGCTCGATCAGCTGGTGCTCGACCTGCTCGCGTTCCTCGATTCGCTCGGCATCCCGCGCTGCGATCTGCTCGGTCACTCGATGGGCGGCATGGTCGCGCTGCGCGCGGTGTTGGCCCAGCCGGAGCGTTTCGCGTCGCTGGTGTTGATGGACACGTCGGCGCGCGCCCCCGCCGATCTCTCGCGCGACGCGGTCGAGCTGGCGGCGCGCGTTGCGCGCGAGGCGGGGATGGTGCCCCTCGCGGCGATCCTGCGCGCGCGTGCGTCGAGTCCCGAAGCGGGACGCACCGATGCGGATCGCCGCCTCGAAGCCGAGTGGGGCGATCGCTATTGGGACGAGTGGCGCTTCCCGAACTACCACGCGATGGATCCGTTTGCGTTCGGTGCGCTCGGCGCGGCGCTCTTCGACCAGCCTCCGCTCGTCGCGCGACTCGGCGAGATCCACTGCCCGACGCTGGTGCTGGTGGGCAGCGGTGACACCGGCTTTCGCGGCGCTGCGGACGAGCTGGCGCAGGCGATCCCCGGCGCGCGGCTCGCGGTGGTTCCCGATGCCGGCCATCAGCCGCAGCTCGAGAACCCGGCTGCGTGGCTCGCCGCACTGCAAGAGCACTTGGCTCGTGCGCGCGAATCCGTCTAGCATGCACGCTCGCCAACGGAGTACCGGATGACTTCAATCGAACGATTTTCGACCGATGTGCTGATGCAGAGCGTGTTCCGCGACCACTACGCGCTCGACGCCGAGAAGCTCGAGTCGCTGTACAGTAAATCGAAGCGCCACCAGTGGAACGCCGAAGTGGACGTCGAGTGGGACCGCTACGAGACCAGCTCCGACGTGCTCGACCGCTCACGCGACTTCCTGTCGCGCCTCGACTGCGTGCGCGAGTTGCCGGATGACGTGCAGACGCGGCTGTTCCGGGAGGCCGCGACCTTCACGCTCTCGCAAGTGCTGCACGGCGAACAGGCCGCGCTGATGGTCTGCGGCCAGCTCGTGAACGTCGTGCCGGATCTCGACGGCAAGTTCGCGGCGGCTGTGCAGGTGATGGACGAAGCGCGCCACGTCGAAGTCTTCGCGCGCTACCTCGCGAAAGTCGGGCGCCGCTACCCGATCGACCCCGATCTGAAGGCGATCGTCGAGCAGATCCTCGCCGAGCGCGATTGGGAGGCGAAGTGCGTCGGCATGCAGGTGATCCTCGAGAGCGTCGCGCTCGGCTTCTTCCGCTCCGGCACCGAGATGGCAGTCGAGCCGGTGCTCGCGTCGTTCATCGGCAACGTCCACGAGGACGAGGCGCGTCACGTCGCGTACGGCGTGCTATCGCTCGAAGCGCGCATTCCGAACCTGCCCGACGAGGCGCGTACGCGGCTCGAGAACCTCGCCTACGAGAGCGTGCTGCGCATCGCCGGGCGCGGTGGCAAGCCATCGTTCACGACGCAGTGGCTGGCGCTGCAGACGGCCGGCGTCGACACCGCGACCTTCGTGCCGAAGCTGCTGAAGGAAGTGTCGAATCCCGCCGGCCTCGACCTCGAAGGCCTCGAAGAGCCGATGACGCGCACGGTGCTGCCGAACCTGCTGCGCGTCGGTCTGATCCCCGATCGGCTGTTGCTCGGCTACCAGGCGCAGGGCTGGAAGATCGATCGCTCGGCCGGGACCATCGTGGACCAGCACTCGTGGCACGCCGACACGCAGGCGGCGCGCGCGGAACTCAGCGCGCGCGGCAAGACGATCGCGCAGCCGGACTAGCTCGCCAGCTCTGCATCGAGCGCTGCGAGCAGCCGGTCGACGATGTCGGCGCGCGCGTTCTCGCCCATCAGCCCGATGCGCCAGACGCTGCCCGCGAATTTTCCGAGTCCGCCGCCGACCTCGATGTCGTGGCGATCGAGCAGCCGGCGGCGCAGCGCGGCTTCACCGTCGCGTACGACACGCTCCGGGAGCCGCACAGACGTGAGCATCGGCAGCCGATGTTCTGCTGCGACGACGGGTTCGAAGCCCCGCTCTTCGAGTCCCGCGACCAGTCGTTGCGCGGCGGCGCGGTGGCGCGCGACGCGCGCCTCCATGCCCTCGGCTTCGATCCGCCGCAACGCTTCGGCGAGGCCCACGATGGCCGCGATCGGCGCGGTGTGATGGTAGACGCGGCGCTCGCCGAAGTAGCCGCCGAGCAGGTTGAGATCGAAGTACCAACTGGGCACCGGCGTCTTGCGACGCGCGACGCGTTCGAGTGCGCGCACGCCGAACGATGCCGGCGCGAGACCAGGCGGGCAGGAGAGACATTTCTGCGTCGCGCTGTAAGCGGCGTCGATGTCCCAGGCGTCGAGCGTGACCGGCAGGCCGCCGAGCGAAGTCACGCAGTCGAGTACGACCAGCGCGTCGGCCTCGCGCGCCGCGTGCGCGATCGCTTCGACGGGCTGGTGCGCGCCGGTCGATGTTTCGGCGTGCACGAACGCGACCAGCGACGGGCGCACACGTGCGATCGCGGCGGCCATCGCAGCGTCGTCGAGCACCGTGCCCCACTCCGCGTCGACGCGGGTCACGCGCGCGCCTTGTCGGTTCGCGACCTCGCACATGCGTTCGCCGAAGACGCCCGCGACGCCGATCACCACTTCGTCGCGCGGCTCGACGAGATTCTGGAAGCAGGTCTCCATGCCGCCGCTGCCCGTCGCAGAAAGCGGAATCGTCAGCCGATTCTCGGTTTCGAACAGCCGGCGCAGCCGCGCTTGTACGTCGTCCATGCAGTCGAGGAACGCTGGGTCGAGATGACCGACGAACGAGTCGGCCATCGCAGCAAGCACGTCGGGATGCG
>CAYGWM010000012.1:10846-52134 GCA_964353555.1 uncultured Spirochaetales bacterium | reverse complement strand
GGGTCGAGATGACCGACGAACGAGTCGGCCATCGCAGCAAGCACGTCGGGATGCGGGTTGGAAGGACCAGGACCGAGGAGCAGGCGATGCGGCAGAGTCGACATGGCCGCGAGCTTACCGAGAGCGTTGACAGGAGCTTGGCTCCTTCCTAAGTTTCGCAGTCCCTCCCCGCGGGAAGATGCGTCTCTGGTGCGCTCTTCCGCAATCTCTGTCTCGCTCTGCTCGACTCGCCATGAGAGGTTGGAACTTGAAGCGCTGGATCGCGCTCGCGCTCGGCATCGGGATCGCGCTCGGCGCCGGATACCTCCGGCTGCGAAGCGCCGTCCCTCCGCCGCGCCCGGCGGAGTCGCTCAGCGCGGCGTCGCGTGCGCAGCTGGACGATGTGCTGCGCAAGGCCGGCGCCGGGGAGCCGCAGCGGTGACTTCGCTTCGCACCCGCGTCGACTACGAGGCCGAGGAGCGCGCGCGCCTGGCCCCGTTCGCGGTCTGCGCCGCGGCGTCGCGCGGACGTGTCACGCCGGAGCCAGAGCATCCGCTGCGCACCGCGTTCCAGCGCGACCGTGATCGCGTGCTCCACGCGCGCGCGTTCCGCCGCCTCGAGTACAAGACGCAGGTCTTCGTCCATCACGAAGGCGACCACTATCGCAACCGCCTGACGCACACGCTCGAAGGCGCCCAGATCGCGCGCACCGTCGCGCGCGCGCTGCGACTCAACGAGGACCTCGCGGAGGCGATCGCGCTGGCGCACGACCTCGGTCATACCCCGTTCGGCCATGCCGGCGAGCGCGTGCTCGATCGCCTGATGAGCGACGACGGCGGCTTCGATCACAACCGCCAGACGCTGCGCGTCGTCGACCTGCTCGAGGAGCGCTACGCCGGATTCCGCGGCCTCAACCTCAGCTACGAGACGCGCGAGGGAATCCTCAAGCACGTCCCGAACTGGGATCATCCGGTGCCGCGTCCGGACCGCAGCGGGCAGACGCCGCTCGAGGCCCAGGCTGCCGACCGCTCCGACGAAATCGCCTACACGAATCACGATCTCGACGATGGGCTTCGCTCCGAGCTGCTGACGCTCGAACAGCTGGGCGAAGTGCCGCTCTGGCGCGATGTGCACGGCGAGACGCGCCAGCGCATGCCGGACGCGCCGCTGTCGGTGCTGCGCGCGCAGACGATCGTCGCGCTGTTGAACGGCCTCGTCACCGACCTGGTCGCAACGACCGCGGAGCGACTCGACGAGGCGCAGCCCGCCGACGTCGACGCGGTGCGCGCTGCGCCGCGCCGCTGGCTCGACTACTCGCCCGCGCTGGCCAAGGGATTGCGCGAGCTGAAGGAATTCTTGTACCGAAATCTGTACTACCACCCGCATGTCGTAGCGACGACCGAGAAAGCCGAGCGCGTTCTCGAGGAATTGTGGCGCGTGTACCGCAGCGAGCCGGCGACGGTTCCGGCGCAGGTGCGCGCGCATTTCGCAGCGGACGGAGAAGCCCGCGCGATCGCCGACTACGTTGCGGGCATGACGGACCGCTTCGCTCTCGCGGAGCACCGAAGGCTCACCGATGGTCGCGGCCTCGACTGAAACGGACGTCCGCGTGGCCTTCGCGACCGCACCGGACGAAGCCGTCGCGCTGCGGATCGCGCGTGCGCTGGTCGAAGAGCGCCTCGCGGCCTGCGCGAATCTGGTGCCCGGCGTACGCTCGATCTATCGCTTCCGAGGCGTCGTGGAGGATGAACGCGAAGTGCTGCTCGTGATCAAGACCTGCGCCGACCGCATCGAGGCGCTCGCGGAACGCCTGCGCGCGCTGCATCCGTATGAAGTGCCCGAGCTGGTCGTACTGCCGACGGCCGGCGGCCTCGCGCCGTACCTCGATTGGGTGCGCGTGGAGACGCGCCCGTGAGTCTCGCGCGCGCGCTCGAAGCCGCGGCGTCGGCGCTTCCCGAACACGAGGACGCGATCCGTCCTGCCAACGGCGATCCGGAGCGGCTGCTCGCAGCGCTCACGCCGCTCGCCGCGACGCAGGTGCTCGGCTGGCTGCTCGACAATCACCCGGACGACGGCGAGGAACTCGCGCTCGCATGGGCCGATCTCGAGACTGGCAGCGCGCCGCTACGCGGTGTCGCGGATGGACCAATCGGCAAGGCCGGGCGCAAGGCGCTGCGGCGCGTGCAACATCGGTTGCGCTCGCGCGGCATCGAAGTCGCTGCCGCGCCGGTGGTCGCCCATGTGGCGACGCTGCCGAAACTCGATGACGAGATCAACGTCGCGCTGGTGTCACCGCCGGATCCGAGCGGCGCGCAGCTGGTCGTGGTGGTCGAGTCGAGTCCTTCGGGTGGCACGCGGATCTTTCAGGGCGCGGTCGATCTGGAACGTGGGATTCTCGAGTTCCGCGTGTTGCAGGCGAATCGCTCGCAGGCGCGCCGATTGCTGCGCGACCTCGACGGCAACGAGGCGCTCGCCGCAACCGAGGCGCCGCGTGAGGCGGTGGCCGCGCTGCTGGCGCGCGGTGCGGAGGCGCAGCCGGCGGATCGCGCGCTGCCCCAGGCGTTCGGCGAATGGCGCAGCCGCGTCGCCCGTGCGCCCGCGGGTGCGGCCACGCCCGGTGGGCTGGCGCGCGCGGCGCTCGATCCGACGCCGCTGGCGCCGTCGCTGCTGCGCGAAGTCGCGGAAGCCGTCGAGGCGGGCGGCTACGGCCCCTGGCCGCCTGCTTTCGAAGTGCTGCACGCGGTGGCCGGAAAGGTGCGCGACGCCGCGAAGAGCCAACTGTTGGTGGACGATCAGCAGCGCCGCGCGCACGTCGATGCCACGATTGGCGATGCGCTCGAGTCCCGCTACGCGCCGCCCGCTGCCGAACGCACCGCCGCGCGCTTCGAAGAACTCGGCTACACCGCCTGGAAGCGCGGCCGTGCCGAGGAGGCGCGGCGCTGTCTCGCCGCTGCACGCGCATTCCGCGAGCAGCCGCCGCGCGAGAATCCCGTCGCGCGAGCGCTGCTCGATCGGGCGCTGCGACCGCTGCTCGATGTGCTCCGCGAAGAGGAAGCCTCTTCGCCGCTGGTGAGGCCCTAGTCATGGTGCTGGCCCAGAATCGTCATTGGCGCGTCACGCTGGTACGCAAGCGCGCCGCGGTGCTGCTCGTGCTCGGCAATCTGCCCGGGGAATTCGCCGATCTCGAGGGCTTCGAGGTCGAGGTTCCGCTGGCGCGCTGGAATGCGATCGTTCGCAACGCCGAGAGCGACCGCAAGCTGCTCGGCGGGGTGTTGTTGGATGGTGCCACCGCGAAGGACCGCGTGGCCCGAGTCGTGGGATCGGATTCGATCCTATGTGAGTTACAACGAGTGGTGCGCGACGCGACCGTCGCGCTCATCGAAGCGGGCGTGATGCTGATCGCGCCCGCGGTGGAGGAGAGCTGAGATGCGACGACGCTTCGGGCGACGACGCTGGGGTGGTGGTGGCAGCGAAGACGGAGGGAGCCAGGGGCTCGACGCCGCACAGGAACTCGCCCGCGTGCTGCGGCTGGGTCTCGTCGATGCAGACTCCCTCGAGCCGGCCGGCGGCGACGATGTGCCCGCGGCGCTCGCGGTCGTCGGCACCGGCACCGCGCGTGACGGCGAGCAACTCGTCGTCGGCGTCGCGCGAGACGGCGGCGATGCGTGGCTCGCGGCCATCGCGGTCGCGACGCGTCTCGCCGCCAGCGACGGCTTCACCGGCACTGCGCTCGCGATCGCACCGAGCTGGCCGCTCGCCGCGCGCCGGCGACTGGGCCTGCTGCGTAGCACGCCGTTTCGCGTGCGCGCGCGCATCGAGCGGGCGCCGGGACAAGACGAGGGTGGCGTCGAGCCCGAGCCGCTCGAGGCCTCGCTGCTCGGGGCTGCCGCGCCGGGCGCCGGCGCCGATCGCGCGTGGCGCGCGCTCTACGTGCGCTGTGCGGCGGCGCTCGCGGGTCTCGCTGCGAAGCACGACGGCGCGCTTCGATCAACACCGACTGGTGACGAGCTGATGCTGCTCGGTCGCGTCGTCGCGGTGCTGCGCGGCGATGACGGTGGGATCGCGCTCGAAGTGCGCGAGCCGCGTCGCGAAATGCTGCGGCTCGTGGCCGATGGCCTGCCGGATGCGTTCGACCGACTCGAGGGATCGCTGCGCAAGTTCCTCGGCGATCGGCGCATGCGCGAGGGCGACGCGGCGTCGCGCTTCGTGCTCGCGAGCGCACTGCTCGCGCACTTGGAGCTGCGCAGCGCGGTGCGCTGGCCGCTGCCCGACGCGCTCGGCGAAGCGATCGACTTCGCCGGCCTCGACGCCGAGGGATGCCCGATCGCCGGCGTGGCGCGTGCAGAACTGAACCTCGCCGCGCTCGGTCCAGTGCTCGATGCCTGGGTCGCGCTCGTGCCGCGGCTGCCGGCGATTCTTGTGGGCCCCGGCGCGTGGCGCGGCCTTGCTCGACCGGCTCTGGTCGTCGCGACCGAGCGCCTCGACGCGCCGGCTGCCCGTGTGCTGGCATGCATCGACGCCGATCTGCGTTCGCTAGAGGTGTCGCGTCGCGGGCGCGAGCCGAGCTTCGTCGCGCGCGAGGTGCCCGCGCTGGACGCGGGTGCGTCGTCACGCCGGATGCCGGCATTCTCGCCGCCGCGTCCGCCTGTGGATCGCAGCGATCGCTTCGAGCGCGTCGCGGCTGTCGAGCCCGTCGAGCCCGTCGAAACGCAGCCGTTCGTCGCGTCGCGGCGACGGACTCCCGCGCCGACGCGGGTGCCCGAGGCGCCCGAGCCGGCCTCCGATGCGCAAGCGCCGCCGATCGAGAGCGGTGCCGGGGAAGCAGCCCCGCGCCGTCGCTTCGAAGAGTTGTCGGTCTTCGACCTGGGCGAGAGCGGAGCGAACGACGAAGCCGGGCAAGCGGACGGAGTTCGGCGCCGCCGACGGCGGCGTGGGCGTGGCCGAGGACGTGGCCCGGGTTCGCCGGCCGGCGCGAGCGCGGACGGCGGCGGCGGCGACTCGGAGGACGAGGAAGAACCGGAAGCGCAGCCCGCGCCCGTCGAGAGCAGCGAATCGTTCGCGCGACCGGCGCGACCCGAGCGCGGTGAGCGCGGAGGTCGGGGTCGTGGCCGCGGGGGTCGCGATCGCGGTGCGCCGCGTCCGGCGGTCGTCGAAGTTGCCGAAGTCGCCGAGGAGCGCGAAGACGACGACGACGGCGGTGAACTCGACGAGTCGATGACACAGCTGGCAGAAGTCCCCGAACTCGAAGTCCCCGAGCCCATCTACGAAGAAGAGGAAGGCGAAGAGGGTGAGCCGGAGAGCGAAGAAGACCGGCTGATGCGACGCGAGCGCGAACAGCGCCGCCGCGCGCGCCTCGCGAAGGGCGATCCCGAACCCGAACAACTCCGGCCGCCGCCCCGACCGCCTCGCCGCCGTGCGGCGGTGCTCGCGCATGCGGATCGCGAATCGGTCGCCGCTGCCGTGCTGCTCGCGCGTGAGCTGCGCCTGATCGACACGATCTGGATCTACCCGCAGGCAGAGCTGATGACGTTCTTCCGCAACGTGGCGACGGACCTGCGCGACGACACGCCGATCGTAGTGGTGGGCTTCACGGCGTCGCCGGCGCGCGAGACGCTGCAGACGGCGTCGCTCTACCGCGACCGGCTGGTCTGGTACGACCACCACGAGTGGCCGCCCGAAGACCTCGAGGCACTGCGTTCTGCGATCGGCGCCGACTCGGTCCACGTCGACTCGGCGGCCGGCAGCGCGCTCGCGGTGGTGCTGGCGGGCTGCACGCGGCGCTCGCGTTTCTCGGACAAGCTGGTCGACCTGTTGACGGGTCGCTTCTCGACGCACGACTACGCGCGTTGGGGTCGGCTCTGGTGGTCGCGGCTCGCGCAGCTGGCGGCGAAGCCGGGCGAACGACGCCAGGAACTCGAAGCGCTGCTGGTCGGACGGCCGTCGGATCTGGCGCGACAGGCCGCTCGCGTGGCGCCGCCGCCGCTGCCGACGGAACTCGAGTGGGTCGCCGCGCGCGACTTCCGGATCGTGCACTTCGGCGGGCACGCGCTGGTCCGTGTGCCGCTGCCGCCCGAGCAGGATCTGCACCTCGCCGCGCGCGTGGTGCGCGATCGCTACCGCGCACCGCTGTCGCTGGCGTGGACGGAGGGCACCGACCGCTTCGTGCTGGCGAGCGACGAGGGCGTGTCACGGCGCGTGCTCGATCTCGGTTCGATGGTCGAGCACCTCGGCGAGAAGTTCGCGTGGGTCACGGCGCTGCCCGATCCCGATCACGTCGCGCGCTTCCGGATCGAAGGCGCGGTGGCGCATCCGGAGCGCATCGACGAAGTCGTGGCCGAGATCGCGATGGGCCGCTCGCTGCTCGAAGGGTAGTGGGCGTTCTCGCCGGCAATTTCGTGGAGCTGTTCTCGTCTGTGCAAGGCGAGGGGCCGTACGTGGGAGCGTCGACGCTCTTCGTGCGGCTCGGCGTCTGCGACTTGCGCTGTCGCTGGTGCGACTCGCCCCACACCTGGCGCGCAGCAGAGGCGTGCCGCATCCAGCTTGCGCGCGGCAGCAGCGCGTTTCGTGAGGTCGCGAATCCGGCACCGGTCGCGACGATCGTCAAAGCTGCGGAGGCGCTAGAACTCGGACGCCACGCGTTCGTTTCGCTGACCGGCGGCGAGCCGTTGTTGCAACCCGAATGCGTGCGCGGACTCGCCGAGACGCTCCGCGATCGCGGTCCGCGCATCCACCTGGAGACGCATGGACTTGCAGCCGAAGCGCTCGCGCGCGTCGTCGACGTGGTCGATCTCATTGCGATGGATTGGAAGCTGGCAAGCGACGTGCGCCGGGAAGGCGAGTCGTTCAAGGAACCGCGCGCGGACTTTCACGACGAGCACGAGGCGTTCCTGCGGATTGCGATCCGTGCGCCCGAGGTGTTCGTGAAGGTCGTCGTCACGGCGTCGAGCGGAGCGGAAGAAGTGCTCGAAGCGGCGCGCCGCATCGCGCGCATCGATTCCGGAGTGCTGCTCGTGCTCCAACCCGTGACACCGCGGGGGCCCGGGACCGAGCGCCCGAGTGCCGCGCAGGTGCTTTCGCTCGCCGTTGCCGCGGAGGCGATCCTTGCGGACGTGCGGGTGATCCCACAGACGCACCCGATCTACGGTGCGCCGTGACGCAGGATGTGATCGGCGGCTTCGCCGAGGTCGCGCGCTTCGAGCGCCTGCGGATCTCGGTTCGGTCGCGGCGACGCGACACCCACCCGGATCGCGCCGCCACAGCCCGCGCGCCAGGCGGCTTCGATGTCGCTCTCCGCATCGCCCACCAGCCAGCTCGTCGCGAGGTCCGCGCCCAGTTCGTCGCGCGCGCGCCACAACAACCCCGGAGCCGGTTTGCGACATTCGCAGCCGGCGTCCGGCGTGTGCGGACACATGAAGGTGTCGTCTATCACGACGCCCGCTGCGGCGAGGTCTGTAAGCAGCCGCGCGTGAAAGCGCTCGTAATCCGAGAATGCGAAGTAGCCGCGCCCGATGCCACTCTGGTTGGTGACGATCGCAAAGCGGTAGCCGGCGTCGGCGAGACGACGGAGCGCTGCGCCGACGCCCGACAGCAGCTCGTAGTCCTCGAGGCGATGCGGATAGCCGACGTTGCGGATCAGCGTGCCGTCGCGGTCCAGCAGCACGTAGCGCTTCATGTCGCTGTCGCCGCGAGCTCGGCGGCGATCACGCCGCAAACGTCGTCACGTACGGCCTTGGCGGCCACCTTCACCGCGTTCTCGAGCGCGCGTTCGCGCGAGCGTCCGTGCGCCTTGATCACGATGCGCTCGAACCCGAGGATCGGCGCGCCCCCGTAGCTGGCGTAATCGAGCAGGTTCGAGACGCGCGCGAGGCCGTCGCGCAGCAGGAAGCGGCCGGCGCGCCAGCGGAGTTTTTCGCTGTAGACGGCGTCGCCCATCGCCAGCAGCACGTCGCCCATGCTTTCCAACAGCTTCAGCACCACGTTGCCGATCACGCCCGGACACACCACCACGTCGACCGCGCCGAGCGGCACGTCCTTGCCCTCGATGTTGCCGCGGAACGCGAGGCCCCTGGCGCCGGCCAGCAGCGCGTGCGCGTCGCGCAACAGTTCATCGCCCTTGAAGGCTTCTTCGCCGATGTTGAGCAGGCCGACGCTCGGTCGCGCGACCTTCGAGATGCGCGCCGCATAGGCGGCGCCCATCGTCGCGAACTGGAGCAGGTCTTCCGGCGTGCAGTGGACGTTCGCGCCGACATCGAGGAGCAGCGCGAAGGGGTCCGGGTTGTGGGGCCGCGGCAGCGTCGGATAGACGGCGGCGAACGCGGTACGCCGCACGCCGGGCAGCCGCGGAATCACGCGCGCCGCAATCAGCAGCAGCTCGCCGGTGTTGCCCGCCGAGACGAGCGCCTGCGCGCGTCCCTCGGCGACCGCGCGAGCGGCCAGCGCGAGCGAGGTGTCGGGACGCTGTGCTGCGTGCGCCGGATGCTCGTCCATCGCTACCACGCCCGGCGCGTCGAGCAACTCGATGCGCGAGGCGTCGGCACCGAGTTTTGCGAGCGCGGGTTCGAGGCGCCGCGCGTCGCCGACCAGCAGCACGCGGATGTCCGTGCTGCGCGACAACGACGCGGCGGCGCGCAGCGGAGCTTCGGGTGCGAAGTCACCGCCCATCGCATCGAGCGCGATGGTGCGCGGGCTCGGCTCCCCGATGTTCATGCGCGCAGGCTATCACGAAGCGCGCGCAGCGCGCGGCGCGGCGCCGCGGGCCGGTGTCCGCCGAAGCGTTGGCGCAGGTAGTCCTCGGTGAGGGTCCAGAACGCGGCGGCCGCAGCCGGCGGCATCACGCGTGCCGCTCGCCTCGCGAAGTCGCGCGCGGGCAGCGCCGCGTCGCGCACGAGCCCACGCTCCTCCTCGAGCAGCCGCAACGCTTCGCCGTAGGCGACGGGCAGCGAACCACGGCGTGCGCTGCGTCGCCGCCAGCGCACGAGTCCGGCAATCAGCGTTGCGCCGAGCAATGCCGCGACAGCCGGTCGCGCCCATTGCAGCCACGGCAGTTGGCGCCATCCCGAGTGCGGCGCGCGCGGCGCGATGGCGGTGGGTGTCGCGCGCTCCCCTCGCCACCGTTGCCAGGCGAGCCAGCCGCTGCGCAGCGCACGAAGCTGCGCGGAACGGTCGAACTCGACGACGTGCTGGTACCACCAATGCTCGGCGGCGCCGGCGACGTCGCGCAGTTGCGCGATCATGCCGAGATGCGCCGCGCGCATTCGCAGGTCGGGCGGTGTCGGATCGAAACGGACCCAGCCCGCGTGTTCGAAGCTCACTTCGGCCCAGGCGTGGGCGTCGGAGCGCGACACCTCTACGAAGCCTCCGAATTCGTTGTCGCGCCCACCCGCGAAGCCGTTCACCAGGCGGGCGGGGATCCCCTGCGAGCGCAGCATCATCACCATCGCGGACGCAAAGTACTCGCAGTGCCCCTCGGTATTCTCGAGCACGAAGTGCTCGATGGGCGAGCGCGGGTCGTCGGCACGCTCCGCCGGAGGCGTGTCGCTGTAGCGGCCCTTTTCGCGCAGCCAGCGCTCGACAGCCGAGACGCGGTCGGCGTCGTTGCCGGCGCCGCTGATGATCTGCTCAGCTAGCGCGAACAGTGCGGGCGAGAGCGGGGGCATCTCGAGATAGCGCTCGCCGCCGCGCTCGGGTGCGAGCGCGCGGTCCTCGCGCAGCTCGGCGCTGGTGGGCAGATGCGTTTCGCTCTCGACCACGTACTGGACGCGATCTTCGCTGGACTCGGGCGCGTAGAGGCCGCCGTTGCGATCGCGTTCGATGCGGCCGATGCCGCCTTCGATTTCGAGCGGTCGGGCTGCACCGAAGAGCACGCCGGATTCGACCGGCTCGCGCAGTATGCGCTGGACCAGATCGGGCTCGCGTGAGGAGCTGCCGACCCGGACGCCGAGATCGGCGGCGATCCCGAGCGGGTCGCGCGCGCCCTGCGTCACGGACCAGTGGCGGCCGTCGAAGTGATCGAAGGCCAGGCCGCGGTAGTAGGCCTGTTCGGGTGGCTTTGCCACACCGCGCAGCGTCTCGATGCGCAGCGCGATCGCGGGGTCGCGCCGGATCCGACCGATGTCGCCGAGCGAGACCCGATCGGAGAAGCCGGCCGCCGCACCACCGATGCCGCCACGGGAACCCAGCGCGCCCGCGTGCAGGCGCGGCAAGAACAGGAAGATCACCAGCGCGAGCGCCGCCGTCCCCGCGGAGGCAAGCAGCGTGGTTCGCAACAGCCGCGGCGCAAAGGCGCGCTGCGGCGACCAGGCTTCGCCCGCCGCGATCGTCTCCATCCACAACGTATGCACCACCAGCGTCCACACCGTTGCGACCAGGAACGCGAGCAGCAGCGGCGGGAACAGGATGCTGTCGGTGAGGTTCGCCGCGAGCACAATCTGGAAGAGCGCCAGCGCGACGAGCAGGAAGTCCGAGCGGCGCGAACGTGCGTCGAGGAGCTGCAGCGCTTGCGCGAGGTGCGCGAAGTGAGCGAGCGCGAGCAGCGCCAGATCGCCGCGGAGCCACAGCGAAAGCGAGAAGCCGATCGATCCGAGCAGACCCGCATTGAGCACACTGGCGTTGCGCTGCCAGGCGCGCGGGTGGTTGCGGAGGCGGAGACTGACGATCACCGCGACCGCGTGGATCGCGATCGCGAGCGTCGAGACCTGGCCGGTGAGCACGAGCGCTGCGGCGCTCACCAACACGATCGCGTAGCTCGCGAGCGGGCGGGGCGGCGTCTGGTTCGTCGCCGGCACTCGGGTGGCGGCTGTCATTGCGCGTCCCCGATCCCGGGTTCGACGAGCGCGAGGTAGCCGAGCAATCGCGCGCGATGGACGTCACCGGCCGCGGCGGCGAACGCGGCGTCGTCGGTGCGGAGTGCGACGCGCAGGCCTGCCCGCAGGCCGGCTTCGGCCTCGGAGGCGGCGCGTTCCACGGCTTGCTCGAAGGCGTCGCCCCGTGCCGCGCCGTGGGTGCGCAGTTCGACGAGTGCTTCGCCGCCCGCTCTACCCTCGGTCTCGCGCACCAGCAGCTGGCCGCGACGCCACGACGCGCGCCAGTGGATGCGGCGCGGCGCGTCGCCGCGCGCGTAGCCGCGCAGCCCCGTCACTTCGGTCGAAAGCGAGCCTCGGCCCGGCGCCTCGCGCTGTCCGCGCGGATCTCCGATGCGGCGCGTGGGCGCGCGCTGCGCGGTGAGTCGCGGATACACCACGATGAATGCCTCGTGATCCAGCTCGAGCGACTTCGCGAAGAGCCCGAACGGGAAGCGCGTGATCACCCGAAAGCGCGCAAAGCGCAGTTCGCCGCGTTTCGGCGGCTCGAAGCGATACGAGCGAGACTCGGTCTTGCCCGCTTCGATCAGCAGTGCAAAGGCACGACCGAGCACACGCTCGCTCGCGTCGCCGGGCGCCTGCCCGAGATCCTCGACGACGATCGCGTGCGCCCACGTCTTGCGTTGCGCGTTCGAGATCTCCAGCACGACGCGTGCGCCGCGACCGGCCACCCACTCGAAGGGCAGGCGGCGCTCCACTCGAATGCCGCGCAGCGCCGACTCCGAGAGCACACCGGAAAGCGTGAGAAACGCCAGCAGCAGCGAGAGCACCAGGTAGAGCAGGTTGTTGCCGGTATTCAGCGCGGCGAAGCCGATCGCGAAGACCAGCCCGAAGAAGACCCAGCCTGCGCGCGTCGGCCGCAGCCGCCGCGGTGGCCTCAACGCACGGCGAAGCCGATCGCGCAGCGAAGGACGATCCAGCCGATCCTGCCTGTCGGGGCGACGCAGGGCTGCGACTACAGCGGGACGGCGGCGCCGTCCAGAATCTCGCGGATCACCCATTCCGCCTCCTCGGAGGCGCGACCGCCGGCCTCGCGCGGATCGAGAACGACACGGTGCGCGAGCACGGGAACCGCCAGATCGCGTACGTCCTCGGGGATGCAATAGTCGCGGCCATCGACCAGCGCGCGCGACTGCGCGATGCGCCGCAGAGCGACCGCCCCGCGTGGCGATGCGCCAAGGCTCACGCTCGTGTGCTCGCGCGTCGCGCGGACGATTCCGAGCAGATACGCAACGAGACCGTCGTCGAACTTCACGCGCTCGGCGGCGGCGCGCATCGCAAGCAGTTCGTCGGCGCTGAGCACCGCGGTGAGCCGCGGCAGCTCGGTGGCGGCGGGATCGTCGCGCAGCACGGCGGCTTCGTCCGCGGCATCGGGATAGCCGATGCGAAGCCGCAACAAGAAGCGGTCTAGCTGCGACTCGGGCAGCGGATGGGTGCCGTGGTGCTCGACGGGATTCTGTGTCGCGACGACCAGGAACGGCTGCGGCAAGCGATGCACCGCGCCGTCGACGCTCACCGAGCCCTCGGCCATCGCTTCGAGCAGCGCGGACTGCGTCTTCGGGCTGGCGCGGTTGATCTCGTCGGCGAGCACCACCTGCGCGAAGAGGGGACCGTGCTGGAACACGAACGCGCCGGTCGCGCGGCCGCCCTGCATTTCCGGCACCGAGGCGCCCACCAGATCCGCGGGCAGCAGATCGCTGGTGAACTGGATTCGGCGGAAGCTCGAGTCCACCGAGCGCGCGAGCGCGTGAGCGAGCGTGGTCTTGCCGACACCCGGCACGTCTTCGATCAGTACATGACCGCCGGCGACCCATGCCTCGACGCATTGGCGCACGACTTCCGACTTGCCGCGCAGTGCGCGCTCGACGTTTGCGCGCAGACGACCGGCCAACTCCGCGGCGCGCACGGGATCGAGCGGCGGCGGCGACGCGCCCGGGGTCGGTGAGGAACGATGCGCCACGCAGCGCTCTTCGGCGCAGTGGAGGCTTCTCTCAAGCGGAAGCAGCCCGGCAACGGACCGGCAACCGGGTGGCAGCGCGCACGGGCAACAGTGCAGGTGCGCAATGGATGGGCACAGGGCTGGCGCGCAGCACGCGAGAAAATCTGCGAAGCAATCGTGCGGCAATCAAGGACGCGCGGACGCCCCGGTCGCAAGCGCCGTGCGCGGATCCGCGGTGGCGGTGGCCGCCGCACGAGCGGAACGGATGAAGGCCGCGAGGTCGCCGCCGAGCGCATCGAGACGCTGTGCCCAGACAGGAAGGTCGCGCTCGTAGGTCCCGGCCAGCGCGAGGCAGGCGTCCTGGAGTTGGAGCCGCTCGGCGAGTGCGGTCGTCGAGCCGCTCGTGAGCGGCAGCGCGCGCACTGCGTCGCGCGCCTCGCGCTCGAATTGGGCACGCGCTTCGCTGCGTCCACCCGTGTCGGGCGCCGCGTATAGCGCCGCGATCTGCGCGCGCAGCGAGGCGAGCACGCTCGCGACTGCACGCTCGTCCGTGGCGCGCTCGCGTGCGTGGGCGGCGCTCGCCGCGTCACCGCGCTCCGCGAAGAAGCGCACCGCAGCCTCCTGACCCACGAAGGTTGCGACGCTCTCGTTGAAATCGGCGTCACTCGCGACGAACACCGTCGCGTGCACCAGCTCGTGAAGCAGCATCTCGACGAAAGGTCCCGTCCCGCTCTGGAGCATCGGCTCGAGCACCGGGTCGTCGAACCAACCGAGCGTCGAGTACGCTGGCACGGGCACGAGACAGGTGTCGAGCCCGCGTGCGCGCAGCTCCGTTGCCTCGCGCTCCGCCCGCGCGAGATCGAAGAATCCCTTGTAGGGCTGGGTGCCGACCAACGGGAACCAGAAGCCGGCCGGTTCGATCTCGCCCACGCGCGTCGCGACCAGCGCGGTCACCACGCGATCGCCCGGCCACGCGGCGTAGGCCCTATACTGCCCCCCCACGCGAAGGCCAACACGTTCCGCGTAGCGGCGCAGCTCCTCGACGAGGGCGAGGTTCTCGCGAAGCGTCGCAGGCGTTTCGGTGTCATCGACCACCTCTTCGATCGGTTCGCGCGCGCGCAAGATTCGCAGCTGACCTTCGGCGAGATGTGCGTAGTAGCAGCCCGGGAGCATCATGAGCGCGACCACGAGCCCAAACGCCTTTGTCTGCGTGCGCATCACATCCCCGCGCGAACGCGCCGAGGTGATCGCCGCAGAAGTCTTCGCGGCGGGCGCCAGCGGGCTGGAAGAACGCAACAGCGGCGACTCCATCGTGCTCCTCGTCTACGCGCCGGCCACGCACGCCGAGCACGTACGCGCGGCGGCGCTCGCGGTCGCGGGCGCCGCGATCGTGGCAGCAGCGGAGCCGGTCGTAGCGCGCGACTGGCCGGAGACCTGGAAGGACGGGCTCACACCGATCGTGATTTCTCCGCGTCTGGTGGTGCGGCCGCCGTTCGCCGCGCATGCGCTCGCGGCCGGCCAGTGCGAAGTGGTGATCGAGCCGCGCCAGGCCTTCGGCACCGGCGCGCACGGTTCCACCGCGCTGGCGCTGGCGCTGCTCGATGCGCACCTCGCGACGGCGCAGCCGGCCCGCGTACTCGACGTGGGCTCGGGCAGCGGCGTGCTCGCGATCGCTGCACTGCGCCTCGGTGCGGGGCGTGCGCTCGCTTGCGACCTCGATCCGATCGCGGCGCGCGAGACGCGCGAGAATGCTGCCCGCAACGGCGTCGAGGAGCGGCTTGCTTCGTTCGCCGGATCGCTCGACGCGCTCGGGCCGCGCGCGAACGACTTCGAACTGGTAGTCGCGAACGTGATCTCGAGCGAGCTGAGACCGATCCTCGCCGCGCTGGTGGCGCGTGTGGCAGCCCGCGGTGTTGCGGTGTTCTCCGGACTGCTGGTGGCGGAACGCGAGACGATCTGTGCTGCGCTCGAACGCCACGGACTGCGCGTCGTGGGCGAACGCCGCGAGCGCGACCTGCGCGACGACCAGTGGCTCGCACTCATCGCGACGCGCTGAGGCGGCGGAGCCACGCGTCGAACAATCGCGCCAGCGTGTCTTCCAGCGGAATGCGTGGTGCCCAATCGGTGGCATGCCGCAATCGCGTGGCGTCGCCGACCGACGCCCGATCGGGGCGATGGCGCGCGGGATCCACCTCGATCTGCGGTCGCAACCCGGCGTGTTCGATCAAGCGATCGAGCAGCTGCGCGATACGGATCGGAACGCCAGTCGCGATGTTGTAGGCGCCGCGCGGTACGCTGGGATCGAGCAGAAGCGCGTAGGCGTCGACCACGTCCGCGACGTCGAGGAAGTCGCGCACCGCGTCGAGGTTGCCGACGCGCAGCACCGGATCGCGCTTTTCGAGCACCATCTCGGCGAGCTGGCGCGCGAAGCTCGACGCCACGTACGCGTCGGTCTGACCCGGGCCGGTGTGGTTCCACGGGCGCGCGCGCACCACGTCGAGGCCGCTCTCCGCAAACGCAGCGCCGAGCAAGTCGGCGGCCGCCTTGGTGCGCGCGTACGGGGAGACGGGCGCGAGCGGCGCGTCCTCGCCGATCGGATCACTCGTCGCGGAGCCGCCGTAGATCTCGCTCGAGGAGACCAGCAGCACACGCGCGCGCGGTACGTGGTGCAGGGCCGCTCGCAGCACATGGAGCGTGCCGAAGTAGTTCACGCGCGCGACGGCTTCGGGATCGGCATACGAAGTGGCAACCGACGCGAGCGCAGCGAGGTGCACGATCGCATCGGGTCGCGCACGATCGATTGCGGCAGCGATGGCAACTGCGTCGCACACGTCGACCGCGCGGCTGGCTGCGACGACGTCGTGTCCATCGCGTATCAGGCGCGGCAACAGCCACGTCCCGACGAAACCACCAGCACCGGAGACCCACACCCGCACGACGCGCAGGCTGCCAGAGGCGGGGTCGCTGTGCTACACGGCCGTCGTCTTGCGAAGCGATTCCACAGCGGCCGTCCTCTTCGATCTGGGTGGCGTTCTCGTGCACCTCGACTACGCCGCCATCGCAGCGGAGGCGGCCCTGCTCGGCATGGCGCTCGACGCGGCTTTGCTGCCGCGCGCGGAAGGGCGGGCGCGTCGCGCGATCGATGCGCGTGCGGGTGTGCTCGGCGGCGTTCCGGGCACCGACGCGTCGCGTGTGCCGAGCTACTTCGACGATTTGCTGGCGGGCGCGGGCATGAACGGAACGGCGCGCGCGGAGTTGGTCGCGCGGTTGCAGGCGCACAATCGCGAGCGGAGTCTCTGGCGCGTGCCGTTCGCGTGCGCGCGCGCAACGCTCGAATTGCTGCACCAAGCCGGGCTGCGCCTCGGCGTCGTGTCGAATGCGGATGGTCGCGCGGCCGCGATCTTGCACGCGACGGGCCTCGCGGCATCGCTCGACGTGATCGTCGACTCGCACCTCGAAGGTGTCGAGAAGCCGGATGCCGAGATCTTCCACCGCGCGCTCGCGCGGCTCGGCGTCCGCGCCGAGGAGTCGATCTTCGTTGGCGATATCGTCTCGATCGACGTGGTGGGCGCGCGCAACGCGGGTCTGCGCCCGGTGCTGCTCGACGCCGCGGGCGCCTATGAAGACGTCGACTGCGTTCGCATCAAACGGCCCGCCGAGGTGCTCGGATTGCTCGGTCTCGGCGCCGCAGGAGAAGTCGCGTGATCGTCGGTGTCGCGGGTCCCTACGGTGCGGGCAAGGGCGAGGTGGTCGAGTACCTGCGCGCGCGCTCGTTCTTCGCGCTGTCGCTGTCCGATGTATTGCGCGACGAACTGCGCGCGCGCGGCGAAGAAGAGACGCGCGAGCGGATGATTGCGACCGGCAACGAGCTGCGTGCGCGCAGCGGTCCAGCCGCGCTCGCCGAGAAGATCTGCGCGCGCCTGTTACCCGATCGCAACTATGTGATCGATTCCATCCGGCATCCGGCCGAGGTTGAGGCATTGCGCGCGCAGGGTCGAGGCTTTCGGCTGGTGTGGGTCGATGCGGATCCGAAGCTGCGCATCGAACGGCTGCGCTCGCGCAACCGACCGGGCGATCCGGCATCGCTCGAGACGCTACTCGAGCAGGAAGGCCGCGAGCGCAGCGGGGGCGGCGAATCGGCGCAGCAGCTCGACGCGGTCGCGGCGCTCGCCGACGTGCGGCTGCGTAACGAAGGCTCGCTGCCGGCGCTGCACGCCGCCGTGCAAGGCATGCTCGAGGCCAGCGCGGGCTTCCAGCGACCGAGTTGGGATGAGTACTTCCTGCAGGTCGCGAAGGTGGTGGCGTCGCGCAGCAACTGCGTGAAGCGTCACGTCGGCGCGCTGATCCAGCGCGATCGTCGCATCGTCTCGACCGGCTACAACGGGACGCCGCGCGGCACCCGCAACTGCAACGAAGGCGGTTGCCCGCGCTGCAACTCGTTCGCCGAGTCCGGCACGCGCCTCGACGAGTGCCTGTGCTCGCACGGCGAAGAAAACGCCATCACGCAGGCGGCCTATCACGGCGTCTCGGTGCGCGACGCCACGATCTACACCACGTTCTTCCCGTGCCTCTTCTGCACCAAGCTGATCATCAACGCCGGACTCGCCGAGGTGGTCTACAACGCCTCGTACGCGCTCGATGACGTCGCCAAGAAGCTGCTCGAAGAAGCCGGCGTGCTGGTGCGACGCGTCGAGATCTCGACCCAGTAGCGGTGCCGGGCGTCAAGTTATTCAGACTGTCAAGTTGTTGCGCCAAAACTTGACGACGTAATAACTTGACGCCCGGCACCGGCTAGCGGGCGCCGTCGAAGAGGGCGGTGAGGCCGGACGGCTCGTGCGCGCCGATCACGAGTTGTTCGAGGACGCCGATCCCGTCGCGATTTCCCCAGCGCGCGCGGACCAGTTGCTGGACGTGGATGAAACGCGGGTCGAGCGGGTTGCAATCGGCCAGCTTCCAGTGTTCGCCGGCGACGGCCTCGGGACCCTTCCAGTGTGCGTGACCCCACTCGGGGTGCAGGTAGCCGATTCCGCACATCTGGAACGTGGCGAGGGGCTCGAGCGCGATCGCGTGGCGCGTGCCGTCGTGGGCGACGAGCGCGATCTCCGCACGCCGCGCGCGACGCGTGCCGGGCTGCCACTCGATGCGGTGTTCGACGCTGCGCATCGACAGCGTGCCCTCCGTGTCCAACGCCGACGCGTTCGCGTCGCGCAGCAGCGGCACGAGGACGCCGTTGTCGTGCCAGCGCCGACCGCTGGCATCTTCGTTGACGTCGAAGTGCGTGCACATGTCTTCGAAATGCAACGGTGCCCAGAGCCAGAAGTACTGCGGCGCGGCGAGCATCGGACCTGCAGCGCGCTCGCCGATCGGACGGATGCCCCACGATCGATCGCGACAGCCCAGCACCGCGGCGGGTGTCACCGCGATCGATTCGCCGCCGGCGCGCAGCGATCCCTCCCAGCTGCCGAACTGCGTGAAACGCGTCAGGTCCATCAGCAAGCGGCCCTGCTCGCGGCGCACGAAGCGCGGCTCTTCGACCGCAACGGTGCGGGCGCGGAAGCGCAGATCCGCCTCGATGCCCCATTCGTTGGGATCTACGGTCACGCGCAGCGTGCGCATCGCGTCCTCGATCGCGATGGCGATCGGGCCGACGCGCAGCGCGCCGAGCGCATCGCCCTGGCGCGACGCGTGGACCGAGTGCTGGTGGCCGCCCCGCACGACGCTGAACGCGGCGTCGACGATGGCGCGATTGCGGTAGACGCCGAACGCGGCGGCGAAGAACAGCGAGCCGTCGCGCGCGTAGCCGTTGAAGAAGTAGCGGTCGTAGAAATTGCGATCGCCGGTGGCCGGATGCGCGAGCGGCTCCGGTGTCTGGTGGATCGGGTGGTCGTCGAGCGGGTGCAGCATGTCAGCCTCGCGAGATTTCTTCGAGCAGCGACGGTTGTAGCCAGGCGAGATCGCGAACCGCCTGCGCCGCCAGGTGACCGCCTAGAATCGGCCGCAGCGCATCCGCGCGCTCGGCTGGAAGCGCATCGAGGCGCGCGAAGGCATCGCCGAGCGCGTCGCGCAGTGCTGCGACGCGCTCACTCGCTGGGATTGCGGGCGCCTCCGCGAGGCGGCGCTCGATCGCGACGGCCAACGCGTCGTCGCCGGCGTCGCGCAGCCGCGCTGCGAGCATCGCCAGCGCAGCTGCTGCCGAGCGCGCTTCTTCTTGCTGCGGTGCGAGCGCCGCTTCGATGCGACCGCCGAGATTGCGCAGCACGTCGATCGCGGCCCACAGCTGTCCGCGCGCGGTACGCGATTCGACGTGCGGAATCACCTGCTCGTGCAGCGTGCGCACGACACCTTCGAGCAGTGTTTGGGGAGCTATACGCACGGGCCCTCCAGTTTCAGGGTAGCGGCAGCCAGCCACGCAGCGCAGCGAGCAGCGCGTGCAGGAAGGGAAGCTGGTGATCGAAGATCGCCATCCGCAGGTCGCGGGTGCGCCCATCGGCGAATGCGTGGATGCCGGTCAGCATGATCGCCGCCATCTTCACCACCGCCAACACTTCGAAGTAACGGAGTGCTGCGCGATCGACCGTGCGTCCGGAGGCTTCTTCGTAGAGCGTCACCAGCTCGTCGGGCGACGCGAGGCACGCGGCGCGCGGCGTGCCGCCGCGCCAGAGGTGCGAGATGCACCACGCCACGTCTTCGACGGGATCGCCGAGGTGCACCATTTCCCAGTCGAGAATTCCAGTGAGGCGTGTCTCTGCGCCGGCCCGCTCGATCAGCCAGTTGCCGAGCCGGTAGTCGCCGTGCAGCAGCACGACTTCGCGCGACGCCGGCGCATGTCGCCGTAGCCAGCCGAGCGCCTCGGCGAGGACGGGCTCGACGGCGATGCCGCTCGCCGCGATGCGCGCGGCCCAGCGTTCGACTTCGCGCTGCCCCGGCAGCGCGCCGATCGCCGGTGCGCCGAGGAACGCGAGACCCCGTGCGCTCCAGTCGATCGCGTGTAGATCGGCCAGCGCGCGCATCACCTGCGGCGCGAGGGCGGCGCGCTCGTCCGCGACGAGGGGACCTTCTCCACTCGCGCCTGCCGTGGGAATCGGAACCTCGCCGGCGAGTCGCTCCATCACGTAGAAGGGCCGATCGAGTACGCGTGCGTCCTTTTCGAACCACGGTGTGCGCGGGGAGGGCAGCGGGTCGTCCGAGAGCGCGTGCAGCACGCGGAACTCGGGCTCGAGATCGTACGGTTCGAGCAGTCCGGCGGCGGGCTCGCGCTTCAGCACGAAGCGCTCGCGCTCGATGCGCGTTCCGTATGAAAGCTCGGCGCGGAACGAGAACGTCTCGGCCGAGAATCCTTCGGTGTGCGCCTCGACGTCGCAGACGCGAACCGCAGCGGCATCGGGCAGGCGCGCCGCGAGGAAGCGCTCCAGGCGCGCGGCAATGTCGCTCATCGGTCTGTCCGAGCCGCGGCTTCGCCGCAGAGCGTGGCGAAGAGCGCGCGCACCTGGCGTTCGGTGTCGGCGAGGGCGCCGCTGTTGTCGATCACGTGGTCCGCGAGCGCGCGCTTCTCGTCGATTGGCAGTTGCGCTGCGATGCGATGCTCGGCTTGCTCCCGCGTGCAGCCGTCGCGTGCGACGGTTCGTTCGATCTGCACCGAGCGCGGCGCGTAGACGAGTACAGTGGCGTCGGCGCCGCCGCGCGCTGCGGTGCGATCACGGGGCCGGGTTTCGAAGAGCAGCGGAATGTCCATCACGATCAGCGGCGCGCCGGCGCGGCGCGCGGCGTCGCTGCGGCGTGCCATCTCGGCCCCGACACGCGGATGCATGATGGCATTGAGGCGCTGGCGCTGAGCCGGGTCCTGGAAGACGCGCTCGGCGACGCGAGCGCGATCGAGCGCGCCCGTGGCGTCGAGAACATCCCCGCCGAGCGCATTGGCGATCTCGGCCAGCACCGGCGAGCCGGGCGCTTGCAGCTGGTGGACGATTGCGTCCGCATCGATCACGACGGCACCGAGATCGGCGAGCAGCCGCGACACCGTGCTCTTGCCGGTGCCGATCCCCCCAGTGAGTCCGACTACGCGTGTCACGCGCTTGCTGCGCTCCCAGTCGAGGAACCGCATGGCACGCGTCGTGCGCGCGGCCCCCCAATCGCGCGCACCCTATCTCAGCCCCATGGGTGAGGCTATGCGGGTCGCAGCGGAGGAGCCTGAAAAGAGCGAAGGGCGTGACTCGCGCGGTCTGCGCGCGATGCGGCGTCGGTGCGGTCGCGACTAGCCGAGCAGGTCGCGCGGCTCGGCGGCCATCACGCAGTTCTTGCCAGCCGCCTTGGCGCGATACAGCGCGCGATCCGCCGCGTGGAAGAAGCGCTTGCGGTCGCCCGCGAACTCGGCGACGCCGATCGAGATCGTCACCTTCAGCGGCTCGGGACTGCCGTGCAACACGAACGCCGTCTCGGCCACGGCGGTGCGGACCTTCTCGGCGAGGAAGAGCGCGCCATCCTGGTCGGTGCCCGTCGCGAGCACTACGAACTCCTCGCCGCCATAGCGCGCGAGAATATCGGACTCACGCACGGATTCGTTCAGCACCCGGGCGATGCGCATCAGCAACGCATCGCCGTCGGCGTGGCCGTAGCGGTCGTTCAGTCCCTTGAAGTCGTCGATGTCGGCGAGCAGGATCGAGAGCGGGTCGCCGCTGCGCGAGATCCGCTTGATCTCGCGCGTCAGCGATTCCTGGAAGTAGCGATGGTTGTGGAGCTTGGTGAGCCCATCGGTGATCGAGAGCTGTTCGAGGACTTCGTTCGCGCGCTGCAGCTCCTCGTTCTGCTCGCGGAGCTGGCGATGCTGCTGGTCGAGTTCGTCGCGGTTGCGCCGCAACCGGCGTGCCATGTCGTTGAACGTGCCGGTGAGCAGCCCGATCTCGTCGTGGGTGTGCGTGTCCGGGACCTCGACTTCGAGTTCGCCCTGCGAGATCCGCCGCGCGCCTTCGGAGAGTGCTTCGAGCGGCCGCACGATCTTTGCGGTGATCTCGTAGGCCAGGAAGCTGAAGACCAGGATGATCGCGAGGTCGATCACGAAGACCCGCGTCACGACCGAGAACACCGGTGCGAAGGCCGCCTCGAGCGGCTGCGCGACGACGACGCCCCAATCGAGGTGCGGCAGACGTCCGAAGGCGCCGATCCCGCGTCGACTCTGCGGCGTGCGAAACTCGACGACCGCGGCGCGCGGACCCCGCTGCAGAAACTCGACCGGGAAGGCTTCGAAGCGACTCGCTCCGGGCGGCGTACTCGCGGCGAGAACGTGCCCCGCCGTATCGACCAGATAGAGCTGCGCGTCCTCCGGCCCGCGCGCGGCATCGAGATGCGCGGCGAATGCGTCCGCTGCGAAAACGCCGTGGAGCGTTCCGCGCTGCGCACCCACCGCGTCGCGAAGCGGCGTCGACGCGACGAGGCGGCCGTCGACGCCGCGCAGGGTCGGCTCGAGGGCGACTTGCAGCTCACGCATCAGGTGGGCGGGCAGACCTGCCGTGCTGGCCGAAGCGACGGCGGCGCCGCGCGCGTCGGTGACGATGAGTCCGGCGAACGGGCTCCGTCCTTCGAGAGCGCCGGCGAGAACCGTCTCGGCGGCCTCGCGTGTGTCGCGCGCGCCCGCGCTCGTGCGGAGCAGGTCGGGATCGCGGGCGAGGCCCGTGAGCCTGCCCTGACCGTCGTCGACCCATGCGGCCAGTCGTTGGGTGCCGCGCTCCAACAGCATCGGATACGACGCATCGAGATGGGTGCGCAGGAACTGGTACGTCGAGTGCACCGAGATCCAGCTCACCACCAGCGCGGTGACGAACGTGGAAAAGAAGACGAAGAAGATGATCTTCGTCGCGAGGCTGTCGCGCGGTTGACGGCGTAAAGCCAGCGTGGAATCCGACATCCGAGAGCACACCCCGCAGCTTCCAGGTATCGACCGGGCTGTCGTTGCGCTTGACCATCACTCGATTCCGCTGCCGCGCGCGGCCGAAATCGCGTAACTGGGCGCGATGGCGAGCGAATCGGCTCGATTTCAGTTTGCGGCGCCGGAACCCCTCTGATATGGTGCGCGAGCAATTTCAGGGGGTTAGGCGATCTCTCGCTTCTCCGTCTTGCTCTCCCCCGACTGAGATTCCAATGCGCCGCGTGGCGTTTCCCGACGCTAGGCGGCGGAGGTAGCGATGAGTCAGTCCCGGGAAGCCAGCTCGCCGGCCGCGGATGCGCAAGCCGCTGCGGAGTTGGCGCGGCTGCGTGCCGAGATCGACCGGGTCGATCTCGCGCTGCTGGAGCTGCTCAACGAACGCGCCGGGCTGGGCCGTTCGGTCGGGGAACTGAAGGAGCGGAGCGGAATGCCGGTCTACTCCGCGGGCCGCGAGCGTGACATCCTCGCCGGGCTCGTTCGCAGCAGCCCCGGTCCGTTCCCGAGCGCCGCGATCGAGCCGGTCTTCCGGGAGATCATCTCCGCGACGCGTTCGCTCGAGCGGCGGTTGCGCATCGCCTTCCTGGGTCCGCTGGGAACCTACAGCCATCTGGCAGCGCGCCGACACTTCGGCGAATCGGCGGAACTGGTGCCCACGGGCACGATCGGCGACGTCTTCGCCGCGGTCGAGCGTGGCCAGGCCGAGCTGGGCGTCGTGCCGGTGGAGAACACCACCGAGGGCGTGGTGACGCAGACGCTCGACGCCTTCGTCGGCTGCGAGCTGACGATCTGCGGCGAAGTGCTGCAGCGCATCTCGCACCATCTGCTCTCGCGCAGCGGAGGTCTCGAAGACGTTCGGCGCGTCGCTTCGATTGGCCAGGTGCTCGCGCAATGCCGGATCTGGCTCGAGCGCAACCTGCCGGGCGTGGAGCGCGTCGAAACCGGGAGTAGCGCGGCGGCGGTGCGGCTGGCCTCCGAAGACCCGAGCGTCGCCGCAATCGGGAGTGCGGCGGCGGCAACGGTCTACGAACTCACGACGATCGAGGCGGGCATCGAAGACCGCCGTGACAACACCACGCGCTTCCTGTTGCTCGGTCGCGAGGCGCCTGCGCGCAGCGGCCGTGATCTGACGTCGGCGGTGTTCACGGTGAGCAAGGCGCAGTCGGGCGCGCTCTACCGATTGCTCGACCCGTTCGCGCAATCCGGGGTCAACCTGACGTCGATCCAGTCGCGGCCGATGCCCGGCAAGCCGTTCGAATACTTGTTCTTCCTCGACATGGAAGGGCACCGCGACGACCCGTCGGTCGCGCGTGCGCTCGCTGCAGCGGCGGCGACCGCTTATTCGCACCGCGTGCTCGGCTCCTTCCCGCGCGCGACGGCGGCGGAGGCATCGCCGCCGTGACGATTGCGAAGCGCGTGAAGCCGTGGATCGCCGCGCTGACCCCGTATCAACCCGGCAAGCCGATCGATGAGTTGGAACGCGAACTCGGCATCTCCGACGTGGTCAAGCTCGCGTCGAACGAGAACCCTCTCGGACCGTCGCCGCGGGCGATCGAAGCCGTGCAGCGCGTGCTCGCGGGCGTGCATCGCTACCCGGATGGCGCGAGCTTCGCGTTGCGATCGAAGCTGGTCGAGAAACTCGGCGTAGCACCCGAACAGCTCGTGTTCGGCTGCGGCGCCGACGAGCTGCTGGAGCTGGTCGCAAAGTCGTTTCTCGGTCCGGGCGATGAAGCCGTCTTCGCGTGGCCGTCGTTCGCGATGTATCCGATCGTGACGAAGGGGATGGGAGCCACGCCGGTTCCGGTGCCGCTCGATGCCGATCTCGTCCACGACCTCGACGCGATGGCCGCGGCGATCACCGAGCGCACGCGCGTGGTGATGGTCTGCAACCCGAACAACCCGACTGGAACGAGTGTCGGCGCCGCGGCTTTTGACCGCTTCGCGGCGAGCCTGCCCGACGACGTCGTGCTGCTGATCGACGAGGCCTATGTCGACTTCGCCCGCCGGGCGGATTTCCCCGACGCGCTCGGCTGGGTGGCGCGCCGACCGGGTACGGTGACGGTACGCACCTTCTCGAAGATCGCGGGCCTCGCGGGACTGCGCGTCGGCTACGCCGTCGCGGATCGCGAGCTGGCCGGTTACCTCGAGCGGGCGCGCCATCCATTCAACGTGAACTTGCTCGCCGAAGCCGCGGCCGTCGCGGCGCTCGACGACCACGAACATCTCGATCGCACGGTCCGCCAGAACACCGAGGGGCTCGGCTACCTGCGTCGCGAGCTGGGCGCGCTCGGCATCGAGACCTGGCCGAGTGAAGCGAATTTCGTGCTCGCCAAGCCGGGCGCTGGGACCTACGAGCGACTGCTGCGCGAAGGCGTGATCGTGCGGCCGCTGGTCGGTTTCGGGATGCCCGACCACGTGCGTATCACCGTCGGACGACCCGAGGAGAACGAGCGCCTCGTGAAGGCGCTGCGGCGCCTGGTCGAGGAGGACCGCCGATGAGCGAGCGCTTCGAGCCGATCCAGCGACTCACCGTGCTCGGCCTCGGCCTGCTCGGCGGCTCGGTTGCGTGGGCGGCGCGCGAGCGCGGACTCGCACGAGAGGTCGTCGGTTGCGGGCGGCGCGAGGCGCCGCTTCGCGCCGCTCGGGCCCGCGGCCTCGTCGACCGCATCGCAGTCGACCCCGCGGCGGCGGTCGAGGGTGCGGAGCTGGTCGTGCTGGCCACGCCGGTGGGGTCGATGGCTGCGGTGCTGCGGGCGGCTTCGGAGGGGTTGCGTCGCGACGCGCTGGTGACCGACGTCGGCAGCGTGAAGTCGATGCTCGCTGAGACACTGCCCGGGCTGGTACCACCCGGGGTCGTCTACATCGGCTCGCATCCGATGGCGGGTAGCCACGAGAAGGGTCCCGAACACGCCCGGACCGATCTTTTCGAGGGCGCGACCTGCGTGATCACACCCGCGGCCGGTGACTCCGAGGCGGCCGTGGCGCGAATCGAGGGCTTTTGGAGCGCGCTCGGGGCGCGTGTGGTGCGGCGCGACCCGACGACCCACGACGTCGAGGTGGCGTGGATGAGTCACGTTCCCCATGCTCTTGCCTTCGCCTTCGCGCGGGCCCTCGGTGATGCACCTCCGAGCGCAGGCGAGGTGGCGGGTTCTGGCTTTCGAGACTTCACGCGAATCGCCCGCTCTGATCCGGAATTGTGGGCGGAAATCCTTGTCGCAAATCGCAAGGCGGTCCAGGGGCCGCTCGCCCGCGTAGCGGAGCGGCTCGGAGACCTCGCACGAGCGCTCGAAACTGGTGACCTCGACACGATGGATCGTTGGATCGTCGAGGCGCGAGCGCACCTCGACGCAGCGACGCACGAGAACGACGGAACCGCGCCCGATCCGATGAGGCCAGGGGGCTTCGCGGCAACGGCCACAACCCGAAAGCCTGCCCGCGCATAGCGCGCGGGCATGGGAGTATCGAACAACCGCATGACCGATCCGCAAACCACACAATCAACCGGGGCCGAGAGCTTCGCCGAGCTCTTTGCCACCAGCGAGCGAGCGATGAAGGAGGGCGAGGTCGTACGCGGCACCGTCCTCGGGATCGACGGCGAAAACGTCCATGTGGACGTCGGCTTCAAGTCGGAGGGTTTGATCCCGCTCTGGGAGCTGATGGACGACAACGGGAACGTGCTCGTCAAGCCGGGTGACATCCTCGACGTACTGATCGAGGAAGTCGAGGACGCGGACGGGCGCATCGCACTCTCCAAGGAGAAGGCGGACCGGCTCAAGATCTGGGATGAGATCAGCCGCGCCTTCGAGGCCGACGAGTCCGTCGAGGGCCACATCGTCTCGCGCGTGAAGGGCGGCCTCTCCGTCGACATCGGCGTGAAGGCTTTCCTGCCGGGCTCGCAAGTCGACCTGCGACCGGTGCGCAATCTCGAGTCGCTGATCGGCAACCGTCTCGCCTTCAAGATCATCAAGTTCAACAAGCGCCGCGGCAACATCGTACTGTCGCGCCGCGCGCTGCTCGAGACGGAACGCGCGCGCCAGCGCACCGAGACGCTGACGACCCTCGAGGTCGGGCAGATCGTGGATGGCGTGATCAAGAACCTCACCGACTACGGCGCGTTCATCGATCTCGGCGGCATCGACGGGCTGCTCCACGTGACCGACATGTCGTGGGGACGCGTGAACCACCCGAGTGAGATCTTCCAGGTCGGCGACCAGATCAAGGTCAAGGTGCTGAAGTTCGACCCGGACTCCGAGCGCGTATCGCTCGGCCTGAAGCAGATCCAGCCGGATCCTTGGGTCGATGCGGCGCACAAGTATCCGATCGGAAAGCGCGTGCGCGGCAAGGTGGTTTCGCTGGCCGACTACGGCGCCTTCCTCGAACTCGAAGCGGGCATCGAGGGTCTCGTACACGTATCGGAAATGTCGTGGACCAAGCGCGTCAAGCACCCGTCGAAGGTCGTCACGGCCGGCGACATGGTGGAAGCGATCGTGCTCGACATCGACGAAGTCAGTCGCAAGATCTCGCTGGGCATGAAGCAGATCGAGCCCAATCCGTGGAGCCTGATCGAGGAGAAGTACCCGGTCTCGACGCAGGTACGCGGCGTGGTCCGCAACATCACCAACTTCGGACTCTTCATCGGGCTCGAGGAAGGGATCGACGGCCTCGTCCACGTATCCGACATCTCGTGGACCGAGCAGATCAAGCACCCGGGCGAGAAGTTCAAGAAGGGCGACGAACTCGACGCCATCGTGCTGAAGATCGACAAGGAGAACGAGAAGTTCTCGCTTGGCATCAAGCAGCTGACGCCCAATCCGTGGGACGACATCCAGCGGACCTATCCGCTGGGCACCGAGATCGAGGGCGAGGTCACGAGCGTCACAGACTTCGGCGCGTTCGTGCGGCTCGAAGGCGGCATCGAGGGCCTCATCTACACCTCGGAGCTGTCGCCGGAGCCGGTCGAGAAACCGGCGGACGTGGTCAACCCGGGCGATCGCGTGAAGGCTCTGGTCACGCGCGTCGATCCGGGCGAGCAGAAGATCTCGCTGTCGATCAAGGCGGTGCACGACCAGCAACAGCGCCAGGCGCTGAGCGAGCTGGCCGCGCAGCAGTCCCGCACTCAGCGCTCGACGCTCGGCGATCTGCTCGCCGAGAAACTGCGCAAGGCGGAACAGCCCGACGGCGAATGACGGTGGTCCGAGGCGGTCGCGCTCGCAAGGGCGCGACCGCCTCGAAGGCCTGGGATCGGCTGGACGGCAAGACGGCTGGATCGCCAGGGATGGGGGCGCGATGACGAAGAGCGGGCTCATCGAGTCGGTGGCCGAGAAGACGCCGCACATCTCGAAGAAGGACACCGAGGTCGTCGTGAACACGATCTTCGACGCGATGACCGACGCGCTTCGGCGTGGCGAGCGCATCGAGATCCGCGGCTTCGGATCGTTCCAGGTGAAGGTGCGCGAGGCGCGCGACGGTCGGAACCCGAAGACTGGCGAGATGGTGAACATTCCGGCCAAGCGCACGCCCTTCTTCAAGGTGGGGAAGGAGCTGAAGGAGATGGTGGACGGCGCCGAACCCGGCTCGTCCTCCTCGGATTCCGAGGACAAACGCTCCGCCTGAGCGCGGGCACGCGCCCGATCGGAGTTCCACCGATGGTATGGCTGCGCCGGTTGGTCTGGATCGCGCTCTTCGTCGCGATGCTCGTCTTCGGTTGGACGTTCGCGAAGCGCAACGCGGAGCCGGTCCACCTCGACTACCTGATCGGAACGCTCGACGAAGCGGGCTGGGTCATCGAGCTCGGTTCGTTCTTGTTGGGTGGGCTCGTGGCCGCGGCGTTGTTGGGCCTTCAGGCGGCGCGACTTGCGCTCACCGCGCGTCGCTATCGAAAGCTCGCGAGCGGACTCGAGCAGGAAGTCCACCAGCTCCGCAACCTGCCGCTCGTGACGCCTGACGAGACGCCTGCGCGGGGTGGTGCCGGTCGCAATCCCGCCGCCGGGGGACCCGGGCGGAGCGGATAGCGGCAATGGCCTGGTGGCGAGGGGCGCGCGGGGGCGAGGCGGGATTCCACGGCGTCGACGCGGCGATCCGTCGCGCCCTTCACGCCGTGCTCGATCACGACCTCGATGCGGCCGAGTCGATCCTCGCGGGCGCGGTGCAGAGCGACTCGCGCGAGGTCGACGGCTATCTCGCGCTCGCCTCGCTGTATCGCCAGCGCGGTGAGATCGGTCGCGCGATCCATCTGCACCAGAACCTGCTGCTGCGCCGCGATCTCGACGCCGATGTGCGATTTCACGCGCTCGTCGGCCTGGCCGACGACTTTCGCGAAGGCGGCTTCCTGCGCCGTGCGATCGCCGCCTATGAAGAAGTGCTGGCGCATCAGCCGCGCCACGCGCGCGCGTTGCATGCGCTGGTGCGGCTGCTCGTCGACGCACGCGAACCCCTCCGTGCGATCCCGCTCGCACGGCGCCTCGTGCGCATCGAAGGGAAGCAGGCCTCGCCGCTGGAAGCGACGCTCTGGGTCGATCTCGCCGAATCCGAGCGCGCCGAGGGGCGCACCCAGGTGGCTCGCAAGGCGTTGCGCCGCGCGCTTCGTATCGATCCAAAGAACGTGCGCGCGTGGATTGCACGCGGACTCGTCGAGGCGGAACTCGGCAATCCCAAGCGCGCGCTCACAGCGTGGCGCCGCGTGCCCGAGATCGACCGCCGCGCCGGCCCGATCGTGTACGCGCGACTCGCTGCGACCTTTGCCGCGCTCGGCCAAGCACGCGACTACGAGAGCTTCCTGCAGCAATTGCTCGCGAGCGACGCGGAGGACTCCGGCGCGCGGCTCGCGCTCGCACGCGCCTTCGCCGCGCGTGGCGCCACCGAAGACGCGCTCACCGAAGTGCGCCGCGTGCTCGAACTCGAACCCCAATCCGTCGAAGCGCATGCGACGCGGGGACGCATCCTGCTCGCCGACGGCCGTGAGGCGGAGGTCGCCAAGGCGCACGAGGCACTGCTCGATCTGCTCGATCGCGAGCGCGCGCCGAGGCCGCTCGGAGCTGGAGAACGCTTCGCATGAGCGGTTCCGCGCTCGACACGCCGATGATGCGCCAGTACCTCGCGATCAAGGCGAGGCATCCGGACGCGCTGCTGTTCTACCGAATGGGCGACTTCTACGAGCTGTTCCTGCACGACGCCGAGATCGCTGCGCCGTTGCTCGACATCGCACTCACGACGCGCGACAAGGGCAAGCCCGACGCAGTGCCGATGTGTGGTGTGCCGGTGCACGGCGTCGATCCGTACCTGAAGCGCCTCGCCGAACTGGGCCATCGCGTCGCAATCTGCGAACAGGTCGACCGCGCCAGCCCTCCGGGATCATCAGGCTTTGGCCCTCCCGAATCATCGGGCTTGGGCCCTCCGCGATCATCAGGCCGCCGGCTCGTCAATCGAGAAGTCGTCGAAGTGATCACGCCGGGTCTGGTCGGCGACGCCGAGGGACTCGAAGCCCATCGCGAAGTGTCGCTGGTCGCGCTCGATTTCGACGCGGGCGGCGAGGTCGGCTTCGCGGCGCTGGAAGCCTCGACGGGCGAGCTACGCGCAACGGCGGTGCGTGCCGACGACGACGGGTTGCCGGCGACGCTCGCCGAGGAGCTGTGCCGCGTGGCGCCGCGCGAGATCCTGGTCTCGCGCGCGCGCGTCGAGCTGCTCGCGCCGCTCCTCCGCGCGCTGCTGCCCGACGTCGTGCTGACCCTCGTCGAGTCCGCGAGCTTCGATCCGGCGACCCAGACGACGCTGCCGGTCGGCTTCGCGAACGGCGCGCGTGACGCCGCCACGCGCGCCGCCGCGGCGCTGCTGCACTACCTCGGTGCGAACCAGCCGTTCGCGCTGCCACAGATCGCGCGGCTCGCCCACTACGCGCTCGGCGACGCGATGCAGCTCGATGCCGCAACGCGCTCGCATCTCGAACTCTTCGAGAGCACGATCGATCGCACGCGACGCGGCACGCTGATCGAGCGGCTCGACGTGACCGTGACGCCGCTCGGTGCGCGACGCCTCGCGCGCTTCCTCAGCTATCCGCTGCTCGATCCGGTCGCGATCCGGGCGCGGCAGCACGCCGTCGCATGGCTCTTCGAGCGTGATCGCCTGCGCGCGCAACTCCGCGATCTCGCGCGACCCGTGCGCGACCTCGAGCGACTGCTCTCGAAGGCCGCACGCCCGACCGCGCAGCCGCGCGACCTCGGTGCGATCCGCGCGTCGCTGGCCGCGCTGCCACCGCTCGCGAGCGGTTTCGAGGCCGGCGAGAACGCATTCCTGCCCGGCGCCGAGAGCGCGCGACCCGCGAGCCTGCCGGTTCCCGCGCCCGTGCCCGCGGCACGCGCACTGCTCGAAGCGGCGCTGATCGACGATCCGCCGGTGATCCCGCGCGGCTCGCGCGGCGCCGGTGAGACCGGCTACATGCGCGCCGGCTTCCACGCGGAACTCGATTCGCTGCGCGAGGCCGCGACGGAAGGGCGCAGCCTGCTCGCCGCGCTCGAAGCCCGCGAGCGCGAGCGCAGCGGCATTCCCACACTGAAGCTTCGTTTCCACCCGGTGCACGGCTATGGCATCGAGGTGAGCAAATCGCAGCTTGCGCGCGTGCCCGGTGACTTCGAGCGCAAGCAGACGCTCGCGAACGCCGAGCGTTTCACGACGCCGGAGTTGCGCGAACTGGAGGCGCGGCTCCTCGGCGCCCACGAGCGTGCCGCGGCGCTGGAACGCGAACTCTTCGAATCGGTGCGCACGAGGCTGCAGACCTTCGCGACGGAGATCCGCAGCGCAGCCGAGGCCGTCGCGGAACTCGATGCGCTCGCTGCGCTCGCGGAGGTCGCCCGCCGTGACGGTTGGACGCGTCCCGAAGTGGGCGCGGACCAGCGGCTCGAGATCGTTGCCGGTCGCCATCCTGTCGTGGAGGCACTGCTGCGCGCGCAGGGCGGCGAGGACTACGTCGCCAACGACACCAACCTCGATCCCGACGACGCCCAGCTGCTCGTTCTGACGGGTCCCAACATGTCGGGGAAGAGCACCTATCTCCGCCAGGTGGCGCTCGTCGCGCTGCTCGCACAGATCGGCAGCTTCGTCCCGGCAGAGTCGGCACACGTTGGCGTCGTCGACCGCATCTTTACGCGCGTCGGCGCTTCGGATCGACTCGCGCGCGGCGAGTCGACCTTCATGGTCGAGATGCGCGAGACCGCCGAGATCCTGGCGCACGCGACGCGCAAGAGTCTGGTGATTCTCGACGAGATCGGGCGCGGCACCAGCACCTTCGACGGCCTCTCGATCGCCTGGGCGGTCGCCGAGCAACTGCACGACGCACCCGAGCTCCGCTCTCGCACGCTCTTTGCGACCCACTACCACGAACTTGTCGAGCTCGCGGCGACCAAAGCGCGCGTGCGCAATGCGCACTTCGAGGTTCGCGAGTGGGGTCACGACGTGGTGTTCCTGCGCCGCCTCGCTACGGGCGGCGCGAGTCGGTCCTACGGCATCCAGGTCGCGCGACTCGCCGGCCTTCCGGACGCGGTGATCGCACGCGCGCGCCAGCTGTTGGCAGCGCTCGAGGCGGGCGGGTTCGCAGGGCGTGGTCGCAACGCGCGGGCGCCGCAGCTCGCGCTCTTCGAGGCGCCCGCGCGGCCGCAACCCGCCGCGCCGTCGCCGCTCGAACAGGGCGTGCTCGACGAAGTGCGCCGTCTCGACGTCGATCGCGTGGCACCGCTCGACGCGTTGACGCTACTGCACCGCTTGGCCTCCACGCTGCGCAAGGGCGACGAGTCGTGAGGTCGCGGCTGGTTGCGACGGCTGCGCTGGCCTTTGCCGCGTCGGCATCGCTCGGGGTCACGCGTCCCGACGATCTCGGCGACGTCGTGGCCGTCCAACACTGGTCGTACCCCACGTTCAGCCGCGTCGTGATCCAGATCTCGGAACCGGTCGACGCGATCGTCGGCGAAGTCCCTGCGGATCCGGACGGCGAGAAGCCGGCGCGTTTGTTCTTCGACGTGCCGGGCATGTGGGCCGGGCGGCGCTTCGAGACGCCGATCCGCGTCGGCGACGGACTGCTGCGGCAGATTCGTGTCGGCCAGAACACGCTCGACACGGCCCGCGTCGTGCTCGACCTCGAGCGCTACGGGCGGCACCGGGTGCTGCATCTCGCTGCGCCAGCCCGCATCGTCATCGACGTCTTCGCGCCGCAAGCCGCCGAAGGCGAGCGAAGTACACCGAAGCGCCAACCGGAACATGACTCAGATTCGCTGCCGATGGAGTTGCGCCCGGTCCGCGTGGTGGTGGTCGACGCCGGTCACGGGGGACGCGATCCCGGCGCGCTGGGCATTGGTGGAGTGCGCGAGAAAGACGTGACGCTCGCGCTCGCGAAGATCCTGCGGAAGAGCCTGCGCGCGCGTGGCTTCGAGGTCGTGCTGACGCGCGATCGCGACCGCACGCTGTCGCTGGAGGAACGCACCGCGATCGCCGAGGGCAGCGGCGGCGATGTTTTCGTGTCGGTGCACGCGAACGCATCGCCGCGCGCGGAATTGGCGGGCGTGGAACTCTTCACGCTGCAGGAAAACGCCGAGCGACAGACGCTGCGCCTCGCCGCGCGCGAGAACGGCGTGGCGCCGGCGGAGGTCGACCCCTTGCAGCGGCTGCTGGCACGGCTGCGGCTGTCCGAGGCCGGCGCGCGTTCGACGCTGCTCGCGAAGCAGGTCCATCACGAGATCGCCGCGGGCATGGGCGAGCGCTGGCCATCGACACGCGAGCCTGTGCTCAAACAGGGACCCTTCTACGTGTTGTATCTGTCCGACATGCCCGCGTTGCTCGTCGAGGCCGGCTTCGTCACGCACCGCGAAGACGCGCGCCGGCTGCGCGATCCCGAGTATCTGCGCGCGATGGCGGACGAGATCGCGTCGGGCGTCGGGCGCTTCCGCGACAAGGCGGCCCCGCTGGTCGCGGAGGCTCACCCGTGAGCGCGGCGCCGGAGGCGGTGCGCAGCTGGCTTGCCGAACTCGGCGAGCGCGGTCCGGTGCCGGATGGCGGCGAGGTCGATGTGCTGCGAACCGTGCGCGGGTACCTGGCTGCGGTGCGCGAGCATCTCGCGGAGGTCCATCGCTCGTCGCGCGCGGGTTCGCACGTGAACGGTCTGCACGCTGATCTGATCGACCGTCTGGTGCGCCGCCTCTACCGGATCGCCGAGAGCGAGCACTTCGCCCGCGAAGGCGTCGTCACTTCGCGCGCCGCATTGCTCGCGGTCGGCGGCTACGCGCGGCGCGAGATGTCGATCCACTCGGACGTGGATCTGCTGCTGCTGCACGAAGGCGCCCTCACGCACTCCGTGACGCAACTCTCGCAGCGGATCCAGCTCTGGCTGTGGGACGCGGGCCTCACGGTCGGTTGCGCGACGCGCACCGTCGGTGACACACTCGAGCTGGCGCGGGCCGATAACACCGTTTTCACCGGCATCCTCGATACGCGCTACCTCGCAGGCGATCCGGTCTTCTATCACGAATTCACCGACGCGATCCGGCGCGAGCTGCTCGCGGATGTCGAGTACTTCCTCGAGCGCCAGATCGACAGCGCGCTGCAGCGACACCAGGCGTATGGGGAATCGCTCTATCTGCTGCAGCCGAACGTCAAGGAAGGCGCGGGCGGCCTGCGCGACTACCACGCCGCGATCTGGGCGATGCGCGCCGTGCTGCCCTCCGCGCGCGGACTCGACGACCTGCTGCACTACGGCTTGCTCACCGAGTCCGAGATGGAGGACTACCGCGACGCGCTCGATTTCCTGTGGTGGGTGCGCAACGAGCTACACCTGCTCGCGAAGCGGCGGCAGGACCAGATGAGTTTCGAAGTGCAGGAGCAGATCGCGATGGCCCTCGGCTACCCCGACGGCGGCCCCGAAGCTCCGCTCCCGGTCGAGCTTTTCATGGGCGACTACTACCGGCATGCGCGCGCGATCCGCAGCTTTTCCGAGCTGGCAATCGAGCAGTGTCGGGGGCGCGTGCGCCGCGCGCCGGGACCCCCGGCCTGCGTGACCATTGCCGAAGACGGTTTCCGCGTAGTCGGCGATCACCTGGAGATTCCGCACGCCGCCCATTTGCGCGAGCGACCGTTGCGGCTGCTCACCGCGTTCGCGGTGGCGCAGCAAAACGACGTGCCGCTGTCGCGCACCGCCGAGCGCATCGTGCGCGAGAACCTGCACCTGATCGACGACGCCTATCGCCGCGATCCGGAAACGACGGCCGCCTTCGTGCGGATCCTCGACAGCGAGAAGCGCGTGATGCGCACGCTGATGACGATGAACGAGATCGGCCTGCTGTCGCGCTACCTGCCCGAGTGGGAACACATCGTCTGCCGCTGGCAGCACGTCATCTACCACACCTACACCGTCGACGTACACTCGATCTTCCTGGTCGAAGAGTTGCGGCGACTGTGGCGCGGCAAGTACGAGCGCGCGCTGCCCGATCTGACGGCGCTGATGAGCGACGTCGAAGATCGTCCGGTTCTGTTTCTCGGCTGTCTGCTCCACGATATCGGCAAGGGTTTCGGCGGCGGTGATCATTCGGCCAAGGGAACCGAGCGCGCGCGGGTCTGTCTCGGCCGGCTCGGTCTCGATGCCGAGCGTGTCGAGCGAATCCTGTTCCTCGTCCAGCATCACCTGACGATGTCGCACATCGGCCAGCGCCGGGATCTCGCCGATCCCAAAGTGATCTTCGAGTTCGCGAAATTGGTCGGCGACCGCACCAACCTGCGCAATCTCTACCTGCTCACCTTTGCGGACATGCGCGCTTCGTCGAAGGCCGGCTGGACCGAATGGCGTTGGGCGCTGCTGCGCGAACTTTTCGAACGCACGGCGGAAATCCTCGAGACCGGCGGCGCCGATGAAGGCATTGCGATCGCGACGATCGAGTCGCGCGTCGCGACGCGCCGCGAAGCGGCCCGCGCCGAGCTGCGCGCACTCGGCGTCGCGGAGGCAAAGATCGACGGCTTCTTCGACGAGATGCCGCGTCGCTATTTCGTTTCGCATGGGCCGCGCCAGATCGCCAGGCACGCGCGCACCTTCCTCGGCTTCACCGAGGCCAAGGGCGTGGTCACGGCGGTGCGCGAAATGCGCGGCGATTTTTCGGAGGTGATCGTCGTCGCGCGGGACGTGCACGGGCTCTACTGGCGGGTCGCCGGGACGCTCACTGCGAAAGGGATCAACATCTTCGCGTCGAACGTGTACACCACGCGTTCGGGTCTCGCGCTGGAGATCTACCGCGTGGCGACGCCGGTGGGTGTCGGGGAGGACCGCGACCGGATCTGGGCTGGCTTCGAGCAGAGTCTGCGCAAGGTTCTCGCCGGCGAAGTCCGCGTCGAGGATCTGGTCAAGCGTCGGCGGCGCGCGATCGGATCCACCGGGACGCCATCGCGAACACCACCCAGCGTCACCATCGAGAACGACGAGTCGGACTTCTATACCATCGTCGACGTCTCGGCGAATGATCGGCGCGGCCTGCTCTACGACCTCACCCGCACGCTCGCCGAGCACGATCTCGAGATCTATATCTCGAAGGCGACGACGGTGCTCGACCAGGTCGCCGACACCTTCTACGTGAAGGACGCGCGGGATGGAGGGGTCCAGAAGCTCACCGACGCCGACCGGATGCTGGCATTGCAGCGCGCGCTGCTGGAAGCCGCGCAGCTCGACGAGGCCGCCGATGGCTGACGGCGTGCGGCGGCGAACGGGCGGTGTCGAGGTTGCGGCGGCAATCGACGGCTTCCTGACACATCTGGCCGTCGAGCGCGGGCTCGCGCGCAACACGCTCGAAGCGTATCGCCGCGATCTCGAACGCCTCGCCGCGCATCTCGCGGTGGAAGACGTGCGCACGCCCGACGCGATCCGTCCCGATCACTGGCGGCGCTTTGCGCTGGCGCTCGAGGCCGAGGGCCTGTCGCCCGCTTCGCGCACGCGCATGCTGGTGACCGCGCGGCGCTTCGGCGCGCGACTGCTCGCCGCGGGCGTGATCGCGCGCGATCCCGCCGAGGGTCTCGCAACGCCGGGTCGCGGCCTTCGGCTGCCACGCGTGCTGCGCCTCGACGAGACCGAGGCGCTGCTGGTCGCGGCGGCGGCCGGCGAGGGTCCGATCGCGACGCGCGACTGCGCGATGCTCGAGGTGCTCTACGGCGCGGGCCTGCGCGTTTCCGAACTGGTCGCGTTACCGCTCGGCGGCCTCGACCGGCGGGCCGGGCTGCTGCGCGTCCACGGCAAGGGCAGTCGCGAGCGCCTCGTCCCGCTCGGCGAGCCCGCATTGCGCGCGATCGAAATGTGGCTCGCCAGCGGGCGACCGGTCTGGGCGCGGCGCGCGCGCCAGGGCAGCGACGCGGTCTTCCTGACGGCGCGCGGCACGTCGATGACACGGCAGAATTTCTTCGTACGGCTACGGCAACTCGCGCGCCGCGCGGGCATTGCGATCGATCGTGTTTCGCCCCACGTGCTGCGCCACTCTTTCGCGACGGACCTGCTCGAGGGCGGCGCTGATCTGCGCGCGGTGCAGGCGATGCTCGGTCACGCGGATCTCGCGACCACACAAATCTACACCCACGTGAGTCGCGATGGCTTGCGTGCGACGGTCGAGGCGCACCATCCGCGCGGTGCGGGGACGCGCACCCCGTGAAGGGACCGGTGCTCGATGCCGTGCGCCGGGGGCTCGCGCCCGGCGTGGTCGCGCTCTTCGACGCGGTGCTCGCCGAAGCGGAGCGCCGCGACGTCGCGCTGTACCTGGTCGGGGGACCGGTGCGGGATCTGCTGTTGGGCCGTGGTCTGCGCGACCTCGACCTGATCGTCGAACCTCGCGAGGACCTGGCGGTGGCCGCCGAGGGGCTGGCGCGCGCGGCTGCACCGGAAGGTGCGCAGGTGGTGAGTCACGACCGCTTCGGCACGGTGCGGATCGAAGCCACCGACGGCACGCTCGATGTCGCAACGGTGCGTCGCGAGAGCTATGCGCGTCCGGGCGCACTGCCCAGCGTCGAGCCGGGCACGCTCGACGATGACCTACGCCGTCGTGATTTTACCGTGAACGCGCTCGCGGTGCCGATCAGCACGGCGGCGCGCCGCGGCCGACCGGCCTTGATCGATCCCGAGAGCGGACGCGCGGACCTCGCCAGCGGCGTGCTGCGGATCTTCCACGGGGCGAGCTTCCACGACGACCCGACACGCGCGCTCCGCGCTGCACGACTCGGCGAACGGCTCGGGTTCCGGCTCTCGCGCGGTTCGCGAACGGCGCTCCGCGACGCGATTGGTGCGGGCTCGTTCAGCTCGGTGTCGGGTGATCGCTGGCGGCGCGAGTTCGAGAAGCTCTTCGAGGATGCGCGGAATGGGCTCGACCCCGCGGCAGCGTTGCGGCTGCTCGCCGACTGGCACGTGCTCGGAGCGCTCGAGCCGGGTCTCGCATTGCCGAGCGCTGCGATCCCCGCGTTGCGGCGACTCGGGCGCAGTCTCGCGGTGCCGCCATTTCCTTCGGCGCGGCTGCGGCCCTGGGCCGCAGGATTCGCGGTGTGGCTGGCCGAGGTCGACGCGACGTCACGGCGGCGCACGCTGCGGCGACTCGCGGTGCGCGGCGAATTGGCCCAGCGCATCGTCGAGTTCCCGCGGCTGCGCAATCGCTGCCTGCGCACACTGGCCACGGCACGTGGGCGCGGCGCGGTCGACGCGCTACTCGGCGGACTCGACGACGAGCGATTGCTCGGACTCTTCGTCTATGCGCCGCCGGCCGGTCGGCGGCGGCTGTTGCGCTGGGCCCTCGAGGATCGCATGCGGCAGCCGCCCGTCAGCGGCGCGGATCTGGTTGCGGCGGGGCTCACCGGGCCGGTCGTCGGCGCCGCGCTCGCGCGGATTCGTCTCGCGTGGCTCGACGGCACGGTGCACACACGCGAAGAGGCGATCGCGCTCGCACGCGAGATCGGCGCGCGACTCGGCCGTCGCAACACGAGGCAACCGCGCAAGGCGGCGAAGCGCGTGTCGAGGCGGCCCGCGACGGCGAAATCACAAAAAGCGGCGTTGCCGGCACCGGAGCCTTCGTCCATACTGCCGCCCGCCTCCCCACCGACACGGGCCCTCCACCCGGAGCGGCAATGACGAATCCCGCCGCAACGTCTCCGCTTTCCGGAGCCGTTGCGTCACTCTTCGAACCGATCACGGACGCAGGCTCCGCCTGCGCGATCCGGCTTGCCGCGTTCGAGGGGCCGCTCGATCTGCTGCTGCACTTGATCCGCCAGAACGAGTTGGAGATCACCGACCTGCCGATCTCGCAGGTCGCGAATCAGTATCTCGAGTACCTCGACGTGCTCCGCGAGCTGAACCTCGATCTCGCGGCCGAGTACCTGGTGATGGCCGCGACGCTGGCGTGGATCAAGTCGCGCATGTTGCTGCCGCCCGACGAAGAGGCGGACGAAGAGGGTGGCGACCCGCGCGCCGAGTTGGTCGCCCGTTTGCTCGAATACCAGCGCTATCGCGAAGCGGCGGACACGCTCGGCGCGCGCCCGTTGCTGGGTCGCGAGGTGTTCGCGGCCGCGGGTGCGGCGCTTGCCAAGCCGCCCGAAGGCGAGCGCGAGATCGAAGTGGGATTGCTGCAGCTCGTCGAGGCGTTGCGGCGCGTGCTGCGCGAAACCCGGGCGCAGGATTCGATCCACGAGGTGGTCGGCGAACCGATCACCGTGCGCGAGCGCATGGTGCTGGTGATCGACGCGCTCGAGCGCTCCGAGGTGGTCGAACTCGAGGAACTGCTGCGCGGCCCTGACGGCGGCGCCCCGACGCGCCCGATCATCGTCGCGACGTTCCTGGCGATCCTCGAACTCGCGAAGATCGCGACGCTGCGGATCTTCCAGAGCCTGGGCGACGCGGGCGCACCAGAGGGTCCGATCCGGCTGCGCCGCGCGGTCGAGCAGGGCGCGGCGTGCGCCGAAGTTTCGTGAGCAGGGAAGGGGAACCATGGAGCCGCAGGAACGATGCCGGATTCTGGAAGCGCTATTGCTCTCGTCGTCCGAACCGGTGACACCGGCACGCCTCGGTCGCATCGTGCCCGAGAGTTCGGCGCGCGAAGTTCGCGAAGACATCGAAGCGCTGAACGAGTGCTACGCGGCGGACGGTCGAGGCTTCCGCATCGAGGAAGTCGGCGGCGGCTATCAGTTCCGCACGCTGCCCGAGCTCGCGGAGTTCGTGCAGCAGCTCGAGCCGGTGCCGCCACTGCGGATGTCGCGAGCAGGCCTCGAGACGCTCGCGATCATCGCCTACAAGCAACCGGTCACGCGTGCCGAGATCGAGCATGTGCGCGGCGTCGATGCCGGGCCGCTGCTGCGCGGCCTGCTCGAGCGCCGCCTCGTACGGATCGCGGGGCATCGCGAAGTACCAGGGCGCCCGATCCTGTACGCCACCACGCCGCGATTCCTCGAGGTGTTCGGTCTTGCCGGGTTGTCCGACCTGCCGACGCTGCGCGAGATCGAAGAGCTGCTGCGCGATCGCCTGCCCGAAAGCGACGATGCGGCGGAAATGACCGCCGCGACGGACGACGGCGACGCCTCCGCGGTCGTTCTGGACGCGGACGCGCCGCCGCAGACCCACTGAGTCGCGAGCGTCTCCAGAAGGTGCTGGCCGCGGCCGGTGTCGCGTCGCGGCGCACCGCCGAGACCTGGATCCGCGCGGGTCGCGTGACTGTGGACGGCGTCGTGGCGGAGATCGGCGACTCGGTCGATCCGGCGACCGCACGCATCGCGGTGGATGGCAAGTCACTGCGGCTCGAACGCCCGGTCTATTGGATCGCTCACAAGCCGCGCGGCGTGCTCACGACGACGAGCGATCCCGAGGGTCGGCGCACGGTGCTGCAGCTGCTGCCCGCCGGTGGGCCGCGCGTGTTTCCGGTCGGGCGCCTCGACCTCGAGACCGAAGGCCTCGTGCTGCTCACCAACGATGGCGAGGTGACGCACGCGCTGCTGCACCCGTCGCTCGAGAGCGAGCGCGAATATCGGGTGACGGTACGCGGCCGCGTCGGCGACGAGACACTTTCTCGGATCGCGCAGGGCGTCGAACTCGAAGACGGCAGGACCGCGCCAGCGCGCTTCTCGAAGGTCGGCTTCGAACGCGGCGCCGACGAGACTTCCTTCACGCTGGTGATGCACGAAGGTCGCAAGCGCCAGATCCGGCGCATGATGGCGCTACTCGGTCACCCGGTCGTGCGACTCGTACGCATGCGCATGGGGCCGCTGCTGCTCGGTCGTCTCGGTTCCGGGAAGGTGAGGGTGCTTCGTGCCGAGGAGGTCACGCAGTTGAAGGCGCATGCGCGCGCCTGTCTGCGGGGCAAGCCGAACAAATCGCAGCGGCAAGCAACCGGAAGCCGCCCGGCGCAAGCGCCCGAAGCCGGTCGCGAACGCGGAATCAAAGCTCGCAGATCGCCTCGTGTTCGCGATTGAAATGCTTGAATTCACAATGCTTTTTGGATTAGGATAGGCCTCTCTGAGAGAGGTCTTGGGCGAATGCTGTTGATGCTCCGCCGCCCGCCGTTTCGCCGTAAAGCCGTGCCGTCGCAATGGCTCAGCCCGCTGCTCGTCGGGGTCGGTCTCTGGTTCG
>CAYGWM010000012.1:0-10746 GCA_964353555.1 uncultured Spirochaetales bacterium | reverse complement strand
GCCGTGCCGTCGCAATGGCTCAGCCCGCTGCTCGTCGGGGTCGGTCTCTGGTTCGCGACTGCGGCGGGGGCTGGGTCGATCACCGGTGTTTGCCCCGACGGCAGCATATTCGTCGTGCGCAATCCAGCGAGCATCCCGTGCCGTGAGGCCCGCCGTGTCGAACCGCATCAAGTGCCGCCGATGCGACCGGAGAATCTGCCGCGCTCGTATCTGTGGGACGTCTATCGCGAGAAGCAGAACGAGAACAGCCCCTACAACCTGGTCGATCGCGCTGCCAAGGTGCGAAGCTCGCTGGCGAAGGACGGCTCCGCGCCGCCGGACGAGGCGCTCGCGCCGCCGAGCGACGGGACCGCGGCCGCGAGCGGCGCAGCGCCGCCGCAGGTCGCGTCGGCGCCGCCGAGCCGACCCGCGACGCCTGCCCCTTCGAAGCCCGAGCTGGGGCTCACCGACGGCGAGCTGCGCGATCTCTTCTATCTCGTGGAAGTGTCGCAACAGTCGGCGCCCGCAACCTTCGCGACCGAAGCGGGAGGCCAGGAAGCGCTGCGCGTGTCGTTTGCGCACTCGCAGGCATTCGAGGCGCGCGTCCGCTCCGCGACGTCGGTCGATGGGCGCGTCGTGCTCTTCAGCGTGCAGCCGAGTCAGCACGACACGTTCCGGCCGAACTTCACATTCGTACAGGGGCAGACGTCGTTCCACCCGCAATCGAGCGATGCGCGCCAACTCGGCGTGCTGGTCGGCCGTCTCGGGGAGCTGAACAAGGACGACCTGGTGCTCGGCTATGCCGTGCTGCCCGGCACCATCGACATCGCCCGTCCCGTCGATCTCTACTGGGATGACCGACGCCTCGCGGTGACGTTCCAGCGCTAGCTTGGTGACCTCGCCGGCCTTATGACGTCGCCGCTCGGCTTTGCCTCGCTACGCGGGAATCAGCTTGGTGATCTCGCCGCTCGGCTTTGCCTCGCTACGCGGGAAGTGGGGTGCGGTGGGGCAGCGGCGTTCGGAGGGTGGTACTGAGGGCCTCAGCGCGGGCGCGTGCCGTATAGCTGCGTGTAGTACCAGGTGCCGTCGGACGAGAGCGCGATGCCGACGCCGGTCGTATTGAAGACGGGCGCGAGCACATTGTCGCGGTGCGCGGTGGAAGCCATCCACGCGCTGACGATCTCGCGATTCGGGTCGAGGCGCGTCGTGGTGCCGACGTTCTCGCCCGCCAGCGTGTAGCCGACCACGCCCGCCTGCTTCATGCGACCGGGCGGCGTCACGCCCTCGGGCGTCTCGTGGGCGAGGTAGTGGCGCGCGGCCATGTCCTCGCTGTGGGCGCGCGCGACCGCGTCGAGAGACGCATCGCGCTGTAGCCGCACGAGACCCTGTTCGGCGCGCAATTCGTTGATCGCGATGTGCAGCGCCGACTCGAGCGTTGCCGTTTCCTCCGGGCTCTGCGCCGCCTTTGCGGCGGTTCCGATCGGCTGCACCAGCAGCACCGAGAGCCACATGCCGAGCAGGAAGCTCCCTGCCTGTCCGAGTGTGCGCGGCATCAGGGCGTCGCTCCTGCCTCGGACGCGTCGAGGATCTCGCGCTTCACGAGTCGGCCGTCCGCGTAGTAGGATCTCACGTCGATCTGACCGTCGCCGTCTTTGTCCTCCTCGAGTTCGGTCTGATTCCCCTGCGCGTCGAAGCGCGTAATGCGATCGGGCTGGCCGTCACCGTCGAGATCTTCGGTGCGGCGCGCGATCTTGCCGTGTTCGAACAGTTCGGCGCGATCGCGTGTGCCGTCGCCGTCCAGATCCTGCGCCTGGCGGGTGATCAGGCCGCTCGTGTCGTAGAAGGTCCACGAATCGACCTGGCCGTCGTGATTGGTATCCGCGCGACGCTGCGAGATCTTGCCGTTCTCGTTCAGCACCCACGAGTCCGGAGCGCCGTCGCCGTCGGTGTCCTGTTCGACGCGGGCGACGTCCTTGCCGTCGGTGTCGTAGTACTCGGTGCGATCTGGGCGACCGTCTCCGTCGTCATCGTATGCGATGCGCGTCTTCTTGCCGTTGCTCTCGAAGGCCCATTGGTCCGGCTTGCCGTCGCCGTCGCGGTCCTTCGCTCCATTCGCAGCGGCGGCGCTCGCGACTGACGCGGAAGCGGACGCCATGGCGGGCGCCGGGGCGCTACGGGCGCCGTGGCTGCGAAGCGCCGCGAGTTCATCGGCGATCGAGAGCGTGCCGCCACCGGCGGTCTGCGTCGTTGCGACCTGCACTGGCGCCGCGCCCTCGGTGGCGGGCGCGCCGTGCTGGCGTTGCGCGAGTTCGCGTTCCATCGAGTCGACCTCGCTGCGCTCGTAGTCCTGCTGCGCCTGCTCGCGAGTGCCGGGCTGCTGGATCGGTCCGCCACCAGATGCGACGATCGCCTCGGCGCGCTTTGCGAGCGTCTCGCTTTGCGTCTCTCCGCCGTTCGACTCGGAGACCGCCTGCGCGATCTTCTCGAACGGCCACGCGACGATCGCGAACGGCAGCATCAGCGGGCTGCCGCTCAGGGAGTTGCGCGGTTTTTCGATCTCGCGCGTGTCCACGCTGACCGCGCCGCCGAGCGATTGAAGCTCGCCCGCACTGCCGTACGCGGAAGGCGGCGTGCCTAGCGGCGGCCCGCCGCCGGGCTGTCCCGGGTAGCCGGTCTGTCCCTGCGAGCCAGACGTGGACGATCGCTGGCCCGGCATCGGCGGGGCGTTCTGCCCGGGCGAGATGATGGTGGCCCGCACCCCGGTGTTGAATACCGGCGCGTAGGGGAGGCCCTTCTGCACCGGCGTGCAGCCGAGCAGAAGGCCCGTCCCGATCGCCGCGAACCAGACTGTGCTTTGCATCGACATCTCTTCACCTCGGCGCATGAGTCCGAGGCGGGGGATTGCAAGATTCATGCGGAAGACGCCCCGACGCGGCATTCCCGCTAGCCCGTGCGCTCGTGGCGGACGTCTCTGCATGTGGATTGCACGCGCAGAAACCGGCGCGTTTGAGAAGCGCTTTACCCTTTCGCGCTCGCAAGCGATCGCTACCTGCGGGTGAGTTGCGGGCTACGTTGCCGCTCGCGATGTGCGGACGTTTCTTTCTCTCGAAATCCGGCGCGGAGATCGCGCGCCACTTCGATCTCAGCGACGAGCCGGTGCTCGCTCCGCGTTTCAATATCGCGCCCAGTCAGAGCATCCCGGTCGTACGAGCGCAGGCTCGCCTCGGCGGCCAGCGGATCCTCGAGTGGCGCACCTGGGGCTTCGTGCCGCGCTTCGCGAGGGATCTGCGCGCCGGAAGGCGCCCGATCAACGCGCGCGCCGAGACGGTCGCGACGAGCCCACTGTTCCGGGGCGCGTTCGCCCGTCGGCGCGGACTCGTGCCCGCGAGCGGCTTCTACGAATGGCAGCACCGCGGCCGCAGCGCGCGTCCGTTCGCGCTGCGGGTGCGCGGCGGAGAACTCTTCGCGATGGCCGCGCTCTTCGACCGCTGTGAAGCGGAAGAGGGCGTGCTCGATTCCTGCGCGATCGTGACGACCGAAGCGAACGAGCGGGTGGCGATCGTCCACGACCGCATGCCCGCGATCCTCGCGCCCGCGGATTACGCGCTCTGGCTCGATCCTTCCGTGTCCGAGCCGGAGCGTCTGTTGCCGTTGCTGCGCTCGTGTCCCGCCGACTGGATCGACGCGCACCCGGTCGAGCGTCGTGTGAACGACGTGCGCTGCGACGATCCGCAACTGATCGAACCCGAGCGCGACTGGTTCGCGCTCGGGCAGGGAGAAGCAACATGAAGCGCGTCGCGGTGGTGCTGGCGGTCGTCGCTGCGGTGGTGGCGTTGCTCTATTCGGCGACACTCGCGGGTGCGGAGACAGAGTGTCAGGCCTGCATGCGCTACGAAGGACGCGAGGGCTGTCGCACCGCGACCGGAAGTAGCCGCGACGCGGCGGAACAGGCGGCGATCATGACCGCGTGCGCGCTGGTCGCGAACGGTGTCACCGCGACGATCGCGTGCCAGGGCCTCGAGCCGACGAAACTCGAGTGTCGAGCGCGCTGATCGGTTGCTTGCTAGGCGTCGCTCGACAACGCCTCGAGCTCGCGCCGTCCCGTCTCGGGCAGCAGCAGCACGCAGAACGCCGCGATCGCCACCACCAGCGCGAGCCCGCTGATCACGCGCGGCAGGTCGACGTCGTCGCCCATACCGCCGCTGACCAGTGCGAGGCCCACGATCCAGCCCAAGGTCCGCACCAACGTGAGCAGGCCGGACGACGCCCCGCGCTGCGAAGTCGGGAACAACTCCGCCGAGAACGCACTGATCACGACGTCCGCCGCGCTGCTGGTGAACACGATCAGCGCGAACGACACCGGCAGCAACCATGCGGGTCCCTGGTAGAACACGATCGCTCCGACCGGGTAGAGCGCCAGCGCGACGAAGCCGACCACGCGACGTCCGAAGCGGTCGCCGAGGTTGCCGGCGACCACGTTGCCGACGACGCCGAAGCCGCCGGCCGTGAGCAGCAGGATCGAGTACTGCCAGGGCTCCCAGCCGTGCACCGTCTGCAGGAAGTAGGAGGAGAACGCGAAGACCGAGATCGCGCCGAGCGCCAGCAGCATCCCTGCGGCGCCGACGCCGAGCGCGCGTCCGGGATGCGCGCGCAGCACTGCGATGAGCGGTCGTGCCCAGCCGAGCAGGCCGCCGGCCGCCGTCGGTCCGCTTTCATGCGCCTGGTGCTCGGCGAAGCGCGCCGTCTCGCGCAGCGACCCGCGGAGGCGAGGCAGCGCGAGCAGCGGCACCGCGCCGATCAAATAGAGCGCTCGCCAGCCGAACGGCAACAGATCGACGAACGCGAACAGCAGCGCGCCGAGCCCGTGCCCGAACGCGGCGAGCGCGCCGAGGATTCCGAGGCCCCAGCCGCGATGCTCCGCCGGGAGTTCCTCGGCCAGCATCACCACGCCGACACCGGCGGCCGTCAGCATGAACGCACGCGTCACCATCTGGAGCAAGACGAACGCGAGCGGTGTCATGGCGAGCGCGGTCGCGAGCGTGCCCAGGCTCATGCCGACCAGCGAGAGCAGGAACATCGGCCGCCGGCCGACGCGATCGGCGAACGGCAACAGCGCGAACGCGAAGAAGCCGCCGAAGCGCACGCCTGCGAGGTAGTTGCCCATCTGCTTCTCGTCGATGCGCAGATCCTCGCTGATGTGCTTCAGCGCCGAGGTCAGCAACGAGAGGTCGTAGGCTTCGAAGAAGGATCCCAGCACGACGAGGCCGAGCATGCTCAGCTGGGCGGGCTGCAATGCGGGGGCGCGGCCGAGCCAGATCGGGATCCACCAGGGGTTGCGACGCCGTAGCGCGTCGCCCGGCGGAGCAACGATCTCGCCCGGATGCAGCGGGGAAGGGGAGTGCACGCGCTGCGGAGGCTAGCGGCCGGGAGTCGCGATGCGACCTCGTGCCGCGAGACTGTACAGGCGCGCAGAATGTCTTTGGAAAGCCCGACGCCGCCCGGTACGCTGCCGCAGCCCGGAGTCGTGCCAGCGCTCCGCGCAAGGGAGCCGCGGGTGCACAGTGACGACGAGATGCGGTGGGCCTCTGCAATCACCGAAGAACCCGACGCGGAACGTGCGGCCGACGCGGTCGTGGCGTCGGTGCAGGGCCAGCTCCGCGAACGGGCGCCCGACCTCGCGTTCCTGTTCTGCGCCGATGCGTATGCGCCCGGCTACGACCGCCTCGCCGCACGCGTTCGCGAGAATCTGCCGGGCGCGCTGCTGGTCGGTTGCAGCGCGCGCAGCGTGATCGGTGCGGGCCGCGAGATCGAGGGGCGCGCGGCGCTGTCGCTCACCGTCGCGAACCTGCCGGGCGTGCAGCTGCGGCCGATGCGGGTCGCCGGCGATGGCTTCCCGCGCGGCACTGATTCGTGGCGCGAGCACTTCGCGATCGCCGCGTCTCCGGATCCGCATTTCGTGTTGCTCGCCGATCCGTTCAGCAGCGACGCCGAGTCGTTGGTGCGCCAACTCGATGCGGACTTCCCGGACAGCACGCTGGTCGGCGGCCTCGCCAGTGGCGCAGAACACGCCGGTGAGAACGCGCTCTTTCTCGGCGATCGCATTCACTGCGACGGGCTGGTCGGCGTCGCGCTGCAGGGCAACGTGCGCGTCGACAGCGTCGTCGCGCAGGGGTGTCGCCCGATCGGCCATCCGATGTTCGTGACGCGCGTCCGCGATCATCACGTGCTGGTCGAAGTCGATGGGCGTGCGCCGGTGGACGTGATCCGCGATCTCTTCGAGCACGCCGATGCGCGCGACCGCGGGCTGTTGCAGTCGGCGCTGTCGATCGGCATCGAGATGCGCCCGGATCTCTCCGAATACCGGCGCGGTGACTTCCTGATCCGCAATGTCGTCGGCGCCGATTCGCGCACCGGCGCGCTCACGATCGGGGCGCCGCTGCACGAGGGCCTGGTCGTGCAGTTCCACCTGCGTGACGCCCAGACCTCCACGGAAGACCTCGAGGAGCGGCTTGCGCACTACCAACGCGAGCGCGGCGGGATGGGGCCGCCGCACGGCGCGCTGCTCTTCTCCTGCCTCGGTCGCGGAGCGTGGCTCTACGGGGTTCCCGATCACGACAGCGACGCGTTCCGGCGTCACGTCGGCGCCGTGCCGCTCGGCGGTTTCTTCTGCAACGGCGAGATCGGGCCGGTGGAGCGTCACGCCTTCCTGCACGGCTACACCAGCGCCTTCGGCCTCTTCCGCCCCCGACTCGCGTGAGCGCGAGGAGAAAGGGAGAAAGGGGACGGTCCTCCTCGGTGCCGGGCTGTGGACTAGAGGGACAGGCCTGACGCACGGGTGTCCCCTTTCTCCACAGCCAGGTCACTTTGAGGACCGTCCCCTTTCTCCTTCTTCCCCGAAGCTGGTGGTGAGGCGGGAGGCGGATTGGAGGAGGTCGCCGTCTAGTTCGGTCAGGTCGCCGAGGCGGGCGATCAGCGTGTGGGCGCGTAGCTGCGATTTGGCCATGTGTACGGCGACCTCGGGTTTGGCGGCGATTCGCTGGGCCCACGCGTCGACCGTCGCGTCGAGATCGGCGATCGGCACGGCGCGGTGAACAGCGCCCCAGGTCTCGGCCGTTCGCGCGTCGAAGCGGTCGCAGAGCAGGATCGTTTCGCGGGCGCGTGCGGCGCCGAGTTCGTGGACGAGTCGCGCGGTCGCGCCCCAGGTGAGCGGGATCCCGAGGTCGACTTCCGGAACGTGGAAGACCGTGTCGTCGGCGGCAATGCGGAAGTCGCAGGCGAGAGCGAGCGCGACGCCACCTCCGATTGCGTGGCCATGTACGCGCGCGATCGTCACGACCTCGGCGTCCTCGATCGCGCGACACGCGCGCAGGCCGATCTGCGACGCGTGCCGACGCTGGCGATCGGTAGCGCCCGACTCCGCGCGCAGCACTTCGCGCCCCGGCGGGTCGCGGCGATCCGCGCCCGCGCAGAACGAAACGCCGCGACCGCCGAGCACGACGACGCGCGTCGCGAAGTCGCGCTGCAGCGAGGTGTAGAGTGCGGCGATCTCCTCGAGCGCGGTCGTGTCGAGCGCGTTGCGGCGCTCGGGACGGTTCAGCCACACCCGCAAGATCGCACCGTCGCGTTCGAGTTCGAGCCTCGTTGCGCTCATCGATTCTCCTCCTCGTCGAGCCAGGTCAAGATGCGTTCGCGATCCGCGTCGAGCGCGGGCGCCGCCGGCCGCATCGTCGGGTCGGCGAAGGCGGGCGATTTGATCGGGTTGCCGGCGACCGGAAACGCGGCGCCGAACGCGGGATCGTCCACGCCCACCACCATGTTGCGCGCCCGCACCTGCGGATGCGCGAGCACCTCCGAGACGTTCTGCAGCGGTCCGCAGGGAACGCCGGCGGCTTCGAGCTTGGCGATCCATTCCGCGGTCGGGCGCTCGCGCAGTCGCGCGGACAGCGCCTCGCGCAACGGCTCGACATGTTGACAGCGCGACTCGTTGTTGGCAAAGCGCGCATCATCGAGGAGCGACGGCAACTCGAGCGCGACCGCGAGCCGGCGGAAGAGCGCGTCGTTGCCGGCTGCCACGACGAGGTATCCGTCGGCGCTCGGATACGCCTCGAACGGCGTGATCGACGGATGCCGGCTGCCGAGTGGGCGCGGGATCTCGCCGGTCGCGGCGAAGCGCGCAATCGCATTCTCCAGGATCGCAACCTGGCAATCGAGCATCGCGACGTCGACGAAGATCGCCTCGCCGGTTCGGTCTCGGTGGTGTAGCGCGCTGACGATGCCGAGCGCGCCGAAGAGGCCGGCCGCGATGTCGCCGATCGACGTGCCGACACGCGTCGGCGCCGCATCGGGTTGGCCGGTGATCGACATGATGCCGCCCATCGCCTGCACGACGAGGTCATAGGCGGGACGCGTCGCGAGCGGTCCCGTCTGGCCGAAGCCGGAGATCGCCGCGTAGACGAGTCGCGGGTAGCGTGCGTGCAGCGACTCCCAGCCGTAACCGAGGCGCTGCATCGCACCAGGGCGGAAGTTCTCGACCAGCACATCGGCGCGCGCAAGGATCCGCTCGAAGAGCGCGCGATCCTGCATCGCGCGAAGCGCCTGGCCCTCCGACTCGTAGCGTGGCGCCTGCAAGTCGAGCGCGAGGCTCTCCTTGCCGCGATTCAGCGACAAGAAGTACGCCGAGTGACCATCGACGAAGGGACCGATACGGCGCGCGTCGTCGCCTCCGCCGGGTCGCTCGATCTTCAACACACGAGCGCCGAGATCAGCGAGCTGCATCGTGCAGTACGGACCCGCGAGCACCCGCGTCAGATCGACGACCAGCGTCCCCTCGAGCGGCCCCACCCCTCCACTTAGTTGCATCCAAGCCCCCTGACTTTCGTGCTGGTCCTCGTGCGAGGCATTCCATAGCTTGCGCAGGAGCCGACGGCTTCTGCCCATGGAATCCACCACACCGCGCCGCATTCCGGTCCTCGTCGTCTCGGGCTTCCTCGGCTCGGGCAAGACGACGCTCGTGCGGGCGCTGCTCGCCGAAGCGCAGGCGACCGGTGAGCGGCTCGCTGTGGTGGTGAACGACTTCGGCGCACTCGGCATCGATCGCGCAGTGCTCGGCGCGGGCGACGCGCGTACCATCGAGCTGGCGGGCGGCTGCGTGTGCTGCGAGCTGTCTGAAGAGCTGGTGGACACGCTCGAAGCGATCCGCCGCGACGTCGCTCCCGACCGCATCGTGATCGAAGCTTCGGGACTCGCGCTGCCGTATGAGACGCAGCTCTCGCTGTGGCGCCCGCCGGTTGCGGATTGGGTCGGCGACGACATGGCGGTCGTGCTGGTGAACGCCGAACAGCTCGCCGAGCTGCGCGATCTCGACGGTCTCTTCGAGCAGCAGGTGACCGCCGCGGATCTGCTGGTGCTGAACCAGATCGACCGCGTCGATGCGGCCGAGGTCGCTGCGCTCGAGGCGCGTCTACGCGCGATCGAGCCGGAGGTGCCGATCGTGCGTGCGGTGCAAGCGCGCGTGGATCCCGTGTTGCTGCGGCCAATCGACAGGGCAGGCGGCGCCCGCGACGCGAGCGCGCAGCCGCCTCACGATCACACCGCGCACGCGGCGTTCGTCGCGGAGGTGATCGCGGTGGAGCCCGGCGTCGTCGAGGCTGCGTTGGTCGCGCGGCTGCGCGCGCTCGGTGCGGTGCGTGCGAAGGGCTTCGTGGAAACGGCCGAGGGCCCTCGACTCGTACAAGGAGTCGGTCGTCGCATCGAATTGACCCCGGCGACACCACCGGACTCGGCGCTACTCGGTCAGCTCGTCGTGATCCGCCGCAGCGGTCGATTATGATCCCGCTCGCCGACGGACGTCGGCGAGTCGAACACGGGTCAGGCGAGTGCGAGTCCTAGAAGGAGAAGTGCGTGCGCTTCAGTTATGCCGAGTCGATGTGCGATCCGAGAGAGTACGTGCCGCTCGCGATCGAGGCGGAGCGAGCGGGCTATCACTCGTTCACGATCCCCGACAGCATCTGCTATCCGCGCGACTCGGATAGCAAGTACCCGTACACGCAGGACGGGAATCGCCAATTTCTCGAAGGCCGGCCGTTCATCGAGCCGTTCGTGCTGATCGCTGCGCTCGGCGCGGTGACCGAGACGCTGCGCTTCACCACCTTCGTCGTGAAGCTGCCGATCCGACAGCCGGTGCTGGTCGCGAAGCAGGCCGCGTCGGTCGCGGTGATGACGAACGACCGCTTCGGCTTCGGTGTCGGCCTCTCGCCGTGGCCGGAAGATTTTGCGGTCACCGGGACCGAGTGGAGCACGCGCGGCGCGCGCATGGACGAGATGATCGAGATCATCCGTGGCGTCACGACCGGGGCCTTCTTCTCCTATCAGGGCAAGCACTACCAGATCCCGGCGATCCAGATCTGCCCGGCGCCGAAGCGGCCGATCCCGATCCTGATCGGCGGTCACGCCGAAGCCGCGCTGAAGCGCGCCGCGCGGCTCGGCGACGGCTGGATGCACGCCGGCGGCGATGCCGCCGCACTGGACGGCTACCTCGCGCGCCTCCACGAACTCCGTCGCGAGCACGGCCGCGAGAAGCTTCCGTTCGAGATCCACGTGATCGCGATGGAGGCGTATACGCTCGACGGCGTACGGCGCCTCGAAGACCGGGGCATCACCGATTGCATCGTCGGCTTCCGCAACGCCTACGAGAAGGACACCATGCCGCTGCAGCAGAAGATCGACGCGCTGCGCGGCTACGCGGACCGGATCATCGCGAAGCTCTGA
>CAYGWM010000011.1:58474-61113 GCA_964353555.1 uncultured Spirochaetales bacterium | reverse complement strand
CCGCTGCTCACCGTGTTCGGCGACCGCGATCCGATTTCGAAGGGAGCCGATCTGAGTTTCCAACAGCGCGTGCCGGGCGCGAAGGGGCAGCCGCACGTCACGCTTTCGCCAGCGCATCACTTCCTGCAGGAAGACCAACCCGAGGCGATCGCGGAACACATCCACGCGTTCGCCCACTGAGCGGAGGGCCGGTGTCGCGAAGCCGAATCGTCGCGGTGTCGATCGTCGTCGTGCTCGCCGTCGCGGTGGGCCTCGGATGGGCTTTCCAGGACGAGATCCTGCTCTCGGCGATCGGATTCGCGGCCAAGCGCCGCATGCCGGTAGGCCCGAATCAACCGGTCGTCTGGGATCGCGGCCCCGATCCCGCCGGCCGCGCGCCTGGCGATCGGCCGCCCAACATCGTCGTGATCATGGCCGACGACCTCGGCTGGAATGATCTCACGGTGGCGGGCGGCGGCGTTGCGGACGGCAGCGTCCCGACACCGAACATCGACTCGCTGGCTCGCGATGGCGTGCGCTTCACCGCGGGCTACTCCGCGAACGGAACCTGCGCGCCGTCGCGCGCCGCTCTGTTGTCGGGTCGCTACGGCACGCGCTTTGGCTTCGAGTTCACGCCGACTCCTCCGGGCATGAGTACGCTCGTTGCGCATCTCTCGAACCGGATGCCCGGGCACTTGCGTCCGGCAATCCGAAACGACGCCGAGGACGGCGAATTCGATGCGATGGGCATGCCCGCGTCCGAGATCACGCTGGCCGAGCTGCTGAAGCAGGCCGACTACCATACGGTGCACATCGGAAAGTGGCACCTCGGCGGCAAGAACGGCATGGCGGCTCACGAGCAGGGATTCGACGAGAGCCTGCTGATGGCGAACGGGCTCTATCTGCCGGTGGACGATCCGGGCGTCGTGAACGCGATGCAGGACTTCGATCCAATCGACCGCTTCCTGTGGCGCGCGCTGCAACACGCGGCCTCGTTCAACGGAGGCAAGATCTTCGCGCCGGCCGGCTACCTCACCGACTACTACACCGATGAGGCCGTCAAGGTGATCGAGGCCAATGCCGATCGCCCATTCTTGCTGTACCTGGCGCACTGGGCGCCGCACACGCCGCTGCAGGCCACGCGCGAGGACTACGACGCGCTCTCGCAGATCACCGACCATCGCATGCGCGTCTACGCGGCGATGATTCGCGCGCTCGATCGCGGCGTCGGGCGCGTGCTCGACGCACTCCGCAAGAACAGTCTCGAGGAAAACACGATCGTCTTCCTCACGTCCGACAACGGCGCGCCCAACTACATCGGTCTGCCCGACGTGAATCGACCGTTTCGCGGCTGGAAGATCTCGTTCTTCGAAGGCGGCATCCACGTCCCGTACTTCATCAAGTGGCCGGCGAAGCTGGCGGCGGGCCAGTCGTACGCGGCGCCGGTGCACGGTTTCGACATCTACTGCACCGCGGCCGCAGCGGCGGGCGTTCCGCTGCCCAGCGATCGCAAGATCGACGGCGTCGATCTCGTGCCCTTCGTGCGCGGCGAGCGCGAGGGCGTGCCACACCGCGCGCTGTTCTGGCGATCGGGGCACTACCAGGTCGCGCAGATCGACGGCTGGAAGCTGCAGGTGAACGGGCGCCCGCCCGGCTCGACGTGGCTCTTCGACCTGCGCCGCGATCCCACCGAGCAGACCAACCTGGCCGCACGCGAGCCGGAGCGCGTCGCAGAGATGCGCCGTGCGCTGGCTGCCCACAACGCCGAGCAGGTGGAGTCGGCCTGGTCCTCGCTGGTCGAGGCGCCCGTCAACATCGACAAGACGTTGGCCCAGCCCGACGCAGAGGACGACGAGTACATCTATTGGCCGAACTGAGCGCGCCAACACGCTTCGGCTGCTACGCGGGACGGCCACCGGCAATCATGTGGCGCCAGAAGCGGCGCGGCTCGCCCACCTCGAAGTTTCCGCCCGCCTTGTGCTGAACCAATGCGTTGTCCCACACGAGCACGTCGTGATCACGCCAGGCGTGCTCGCAGCCGGGTGCGTTCGCCTCGGCGTGGTCTTGCAGCCATTGGAGCAACGCCCGTCCTTCGGCGATGGGCATGCCCTCGACGTGCTTCGCCCGATCGAGGTCGAGGAACAGCGAGCGGGTGCCCACGATCGGATGCGTTCGCACCAGCGGGGGCGAGACGTCCACCAGCACGTCGCCGGGCCCACGCGCAGAGCGCCGCGGCGGAAACGCGTCCTCGTTGTTGTAACCATACACGACGCGGAGTCCTTCGATCGAGCGCCGCGTCGCCGCGTCGACCAGCGTGTAGGCGGCGCGCATGTCGAGGAAGCAGGTGGGGCCGCCGCCGCTCGGCGGAAGCTCGCGTGCGTGCAGCACCGTCGCCGACGCCTGCTCTTCGGTGTAGGTGTCGTCGCAGTGGAAGGTCTCGAAGAGACCGGGCCGCTGGTCGTCGAGTCCACCAAAGGAGAGATCGCCGAGCTTCGCGCGGATCTCGTCGGTCAGCACGAAGCTGGCGTCGATGATCTGGCGGGACTCGGAGTAGCGAAACGCGCTGCCGTCCCTTGCGCGGCCGACGGGATCCTTGATCGGGCCAAAGAGACTCGCGAGCGACACGAGTTCCGCGTCCTCGAGCGCATGGTTCATCCGCA
>CAYGWM010000011.1:52445-58374 GCA_964353555.1 uncultured Spirochaetales bacterium | reverse complement strand
CGCAGCCCTGGTTCAACTTCCAAGTAGTGCGGCGTCCACGGAAACCCCGCGACCCGCTCGAAGCGCGACTCCGGCGTTCGCAGGACCCCGCGACGCGGTCCGGCTTCCATCACGACTCCTCCTTGTGTCCGCGAAGCGAGAGCGCGAACGCGCCGAGCAGCAGCGGCAGCGAGACCAGCGTGGCGTAGGCCTCCGGCGGACGATGACCGCTCGCGGCCGCCTTCAGCAGCCAGATGTTCAGTGCGATCAGGCCGCGCTCGATCGTGACCAGCACGAGCAGCGGCGGCACGAGGCTGCGGTAGCGCCGCGATGCGGCGAGCAGCGCCGTGCCCCAGACGATCTGCGTGGCGCCCGCCCAGGCGAACACGCCGATCACCGTCGCGCCGTTGACGGAGAGATCGAGGCCGGCGATCACTCCGGCGCCGCCATCGGGAAGAAGCGTGTGGATCAGACCCGGCAGGATCGTCAGCACACCAACCAGCGTCAAGAAATGCGCGGCGATCGGCGCGCCCATGTACTGCGCATTGGTGGACGGAGGCAGGAACGGCATGTCGGCTCCTCGGAAGTAGCAGTGGCCTCAGATGAGGACCAGTTGGAGAAGCGCTGCAGCGAGCGCGACCACGAGACCCACCCAGACGCGCGGGCCGACGAGCAGCGCGAAACGCGGCGCAGTCGGAAACGAGAAGGTCTCTTCGAGCGCTGCGGCTTTGAACGGATGCGACTGCGTGAAGCGCGGGTCGATCGTTAGCGCCGCCATGTCGCGCCGGCTGCGATAGCGCATCACGCCGATGAGGCTCCAGCCGGGATCGGGCGGCACCTTCCAGGCGTCGAGGTAGCCGCCGATCTTGACGGCGTGGAGCGCCAGCACACCGCCGCGCCGCAGCAGCGCGGCACCGAGCCAGATCCAGAGCGCGCCCATTCGAGAATCCTCCCGCAGCCGCCGCCACGCCTGCGGGCGGTAGCCGAATGTTATGGCATACTAAGTGCCACAAACGCAAATGCGATCGAGGGGACCTTGGCGATGACCGAGCGCGCGGATCTCGTGATCTACGGCATGAAGAACTCGCCCTTCGTGTGCAAGGTGCAGGTGCTGCTCGCCGAGATCAACCCCGCGAAACGCATTCCGGTGCTGCGCGATCACAGCGTCGGCGCCGAGGGAGTCGTCGGCACGATTCCCGATTCCCCTGCGATCTGCGCGTACCTCGAATGCAAGCATCCCGAGCCGGCGCTCTACCTGAAGGACGCCTTCGCCTATGGCCGCGCGCTCTGGCTCGAGGAGTACGCCGACATCGCCGTCGCGACGCAGTTCGTGAATCTGCGCCTCGCGGGCGGTAGCGTCGACACCGCGCGCTGGCCGAAGCTCGCGGCCTACGCGCTGCGCATCCACGCCCGGCCGAGCTTCGCTGCGTGCATCGAAGACGAGAGCCGCTCGTTTCCGCCGGATAGCTACGAACTCTGAACCGCACACAAGGAGAGCAGAACGATGCCCGTTCCCCACCGCATCTTCGGAATCGAGATGTCTCCGTATTCGGTCAAGGTGCGTTCGTATTTTCGGTACAAGGCGCTGCCGCACGAGTGGATCGTGCGCAACGTCGCGACGCAGGCCGAGTACCAGAAGTACGCGAAGCTCCCGATCGTCCCGCTCGTGGTGACGCCCGACGGCGAAGGAATCCAGGACTCGACACCGATCCTCGAGCGCTTCGAGGCTGCGCATCCCGACCCCAGTATTTTCCCCGCTGATCCCATCGCAGCGTTCGTCTCCGCGCTGCTCGAGGAGTTCGGCGACGAGTGGGGCAACAAGTGGATGTTCCACTACCGCTGGGCGCGCGAAGTGGATCAGCTCTGCTCGGCCGGTCGCATCGCGGGCGCGATGATGCCGGCCGCGAACGACGAGCAGCGCGCGGGCATGACGGCGCAGATTCGCGATCGCATGGTGAAGCGCGTCTGGTTCGTCGGTTCGAGCGAGCAGACTGCGCCGCAGATCGAAGACTCGTTTCGGGAAGCGATCGTGCAGCTCGACGCCCATCTCACCACGCGTCCGTATCTCTTTGGAGCGCGACCCGCGTTCGGCGACTTCGGACTCTTCGCGCAGCTCTACGAGGCGTGGACCGATCCGACGCCGGGCGCGCTCGTCGAGGGTCGCGCGCCGCGCGTGCTCGACTGGCTACACCGCATGCTGTGGCCGCGCGCGGAAGGGGAATTCGAGCCGTGGCAGAGCCTCGAGCCGACGCTGCTTCCGTTCCTGGAACGCCAGGTTGGTCGGCTCTTTTTGCCGTGGACCGTCGCGAACGCCGCGGCGATCGCGGCGGGTAGCGAAGAGTTCAGCGTCGAGCTGGCAGGCAAGACCTGGACGCAGAAGCCGCAGAAGTACCACGTGAAGTCGCTGCAGGCGCTGCGCGCGAAGTACGTCGCCACGGGCACCGATCGCGCGCTCGACGCGGTGCTCGAGCGCGCCGGGTGTCTCGCGGCACTGCGCAGCTGACCCATTACGCCGCAGAGCGGCGAGGAGAAGACCATGAAGCTCGGAATCGGTGCAGTCCCGTTCGGTCCGAAGGCGACGATCAACCTCGATCTGATCCGTCGCGCCGAAGAGCTCGGCTTCGACTCGGCATGGACCGCCGAGGCCTACGGCAACGACGCGGTCAGCACCGCCACCTGGGTGCTCGCAAAGACCACACGTATCAAGGTCGGCACCGCGATCATGCAGATGCCCGCGCGCACGCCGGCGATGGCGGCGATGACCGCGATGACGCTCGATCACCTCTCGGGCGGCCGCTTCATCCTCGGTCTCGGCCCGTCGGGTCCGCAGGTCGTCGAAGGCTGGCACGGCGTTCCGTACGGCAAGCCGCTCTCGCGCACGCGCGAGTACATCCAGATCATCCGCCTGATCCTGGCGCGCGAGAAGCCTCTCGAGTTCCACGGTTCGGAGTATCAGATCCCGGCGACCGGCCCCGGTACGACAGGTCTCGGCAAGCCGCTGAAGAGCATCCTGCACGGCAACCCGAACATCCCCATCTACACCGCATCGATCAGCCCGCCCGGTCTGCGCTGCGCGGCCGAGGTCGCGGACGGCGTGTTCCCGATGATGATGGACCCCGAGAAGTTCGACGTCGCGTATCTGCCGTATCTCGAAGAAGGCTTTGCGGCGGCAGGCAACGGCAAGAGCCTTGCGAACTTCGCGGTCGTTCCCGGCGTCAGTGTGATCGTGAGCGACGAACCCGAGAAGGCGCGCATGGCAGTGAAGGGCGGCATGGCGCTCTACATCGGCGGCATGGGCGCGCGCGGCAAGAACTTCTACAACGACCTCGCGAAGCGACTCGGCTTCGAAGAGGCCGCCGTGCGGATCCAGGATCTGTTCCTCGCCGGCCAGAAGGCGGAAGCGGCTGCGGCTGTGCCCGACGAACTGCTCGACGCGGTGCACCTGGTCGGCTCCGCGGGCCACATCCGCGATCGGCTCGCGGCCTGGAAGGAAGCGGGCCGCAAGGGCTGGGTACACACGATGCAGATCGGCACGTCGCAAGCGGCGGCCCTCGAGCTGCTCGCTGAAGAGTTGCTCTAGCGCGATGTCGAAGGCGAGCACGATTCGCAGTGCCGCGCGCGGCGAAGTGTCGGCTGACGGTCGCCAGCGGCGCAGCGAGCGCAGTCGCGAGGCGATCGTGCAGGCGCTCTGCGAACTCGTCGGCGAAGGCATCCTGCAGCCGACCGCGCAGCAGGTGGCCGAGGCGGCAGGCGTCGGCATCCGCAGCGTGTTCCGGCACTTCGCCGACATGGACAGCTTGTTCGCCGAGATGGATGCGCGGCTGCAGGCCGACGCGCTTCCGCTGCTGCGCGGCGATCCTCCCGAGGCCGATTCGGCGAAGCGCGCGCGTGCGCTCGTGCTTCGCCGGATCGCGTTCTTCGAGAAGATCGCGCCGTTCAAGCGCGCGGGGACGATCCAGCGCTGGCGCTCGGAGTTCCTGCGTGGCCAACACGGCGTGCTGGTGCGCGCACTGCGCGCGGATCTGCTGCGCTGGCTCCCTGAACTGCGGCGCGCGCCGGCCGATCTGGTCGAGGCGCTCGATCTCGCGCTCTCGTTCGAGGCGTGGGATCGGCTGCGCACCGACCAAAAACTGGGCCGTGACCGCGCACGCGACGCGCTACTGCGTACCGTCTTCGCGCTACTGGCCGTACGCGACCGCTGACCACCAAGGAGACACACCGTGCCCGAAAGACCGTTGACCATCGTAGGGATGCCCGGCTCGCCCTACAGCCGGAAGCTGCGCGCGGTGATGCGCTATCGGCGCGTTCCCCACTTGTGGGTGCATCACGGATCGCCCGAAGCGCGCGGGTTGCCGCTGCCGCGCGTCTCGCTGCTGCCGTTCTTGATCGTTCCCGGCACTGATGGGAAGCCCGAGGCTGCAGTCGATTCGACTCCGCTGATCCGCCGTCTCGAAGCGCTGCGGCCGGGCCGCTCGGCGGTCCCGCTCGACGCCGCGCTCGCATTTCTCGACGTGCTGCTCGAGGACTACGCCGACGAGTGGCTGACGAAGGCGATGTTCCACTACCGCTGGGCGTTCGCACCCGACATCGCGAAGGCTGCCGCGATCCTGCCGCGTTGGTCGCGAACGAATCAGCCGGAGGCGCAGGTCGTGGCGCTCGGTCGCATCTTCGCCGAGCGGCAGATCGCGCGTCGCGGCGTCGTCGGCTCGAGCGAGACGACCGCGCCGGTGATCGAGCAGAGCTACCAGCGCTTGCTGCGACTGCTCGACGCGCATCTCGAGACCTCGCGCTTCCTCTTCGGGGGACGCCCCGCAGCGTCGGACTTCGCGCTCTACGGGCAACTCACGCAGCTCGCCGGTTTCGATCCCACCTCCGCGGCGATCGCGCTCGAAGTTGCACCACGCGTCGTCGCCTGGGTCGACATGGTCGAGGACCTGTCGGGGCTCGAGCCGCGCGACGAGGACTGGCTGCACCGCGATGCGATCCCCGACACGCTGCGTGCGCTTTTCGTCGAGGTCGGTCGGGTCTACGCGCCGTTCCTGCTCGCGAACGCCGATGCGATCGCGCGCGGCGCTGAACGGGTCGAATGCACGATCGACGGTCGTCCCTGGGTGCAGCAGCCGTTCCCGTATCAAGCGAAGTGCCTCGTCTGGCTGCGCGAAGCGCGGGCGGCGCTCGATGCGCACGACGGCCAGGTGGTCGACGCCGTACTCGAGGGAACGGGTTGTGAGCAGATCTTCTCGAAGTGAAGGAAGCGCCATGAGCGGGCTTTGGATCTGGATTGCGGCGGTGTTGCTCTACGGAGTATTCTGGTTCTGGTACGTCGGCACGCCACGGCCGCTCACCGGTACCGAGGTCGATGCGCATATGGCGACCGTCGCCGCTTCGGGAATGGGCGTCACGCCCGAACAGGTCGCGATGCTGCGTGCATTCCTCGAAGCTGACGATGGCCGCGAGTTCTTCATGCTGAACCTGGTGCGCATCAACCAGGGGCCCGTTGTCGCGCCTGGCGCCACCAAAGAGAGTGATGCGCGTGCGGTTCTCGACGGCTACACGCGGCACTTCATGCCGGCGCTATTCCGCCGCGCCGGGCATCCGGCCTTTTTTGGCCGCGCCGCCGGCGGCTACCTCGAGCAGTGGAACGTTGCGCCCGATCCCGGCTGGAGCTTCGGGGCCGCGATCCGCTACCGCAGCCGGCGCGACATGATCGAACTCGTCGTGGATCCGCGCTTTGCGAACGCGCACGAGTTCAAAGCCGCCGCGATCGCGACGACCTTCGCGTTCCCGACATCACCGGGCTTCGTGATGGTCGGCCCGAAGATCTGGGTCGGCCTCGTGCTGGCGCTGGTCGCCGCGCTCGCGCAACTCGCGTTGGGTGCGTGGGGACCATCGAGATGACGGAGACGAAGCCGTGATCTATCTGCAACAGGACTTCGATCTGGACCGGCAA
>CAYGWM010000011.1:48505-52345 GCA_964353555.1 uncultured Spirochaetales bacterium | reverse complement strand
GTCGTGCTGACCACATCGCTCCGCACGCTGATCATCGCGTTTCAGGTCGCCAACACCGCCGGCGCCTTCGGCACGGCTTCGATCGGCGTCTTCCTCTTCGGCCGGATGTGGCTGCTGGCGGAATGCGGCTTCCTGCTGGCGAACCCCACGAGGCAATTGGGGCGACGCTAAACGGGAGCTCGTCACCCGCTCTTCTTGCGGAAGCGCTCCCGCAGCGCCTCGAACTCGCGCGTGACGAAGTCCACCGCTTCGCGCCCGGAGGTCTCGACGGTCGCGCGCAGCGCGGCGAGGCTCTCTTCGAAGTCCTCGCGACGTCGCTCGCGACGGGCGCGCCGGCGTCGTTCGTCGATCGCGTGCTTGGCGGCCTGTCCCAGATCCTCGAGTTCGCGGCCGAGGTGCAGCACCAGATCATCGGATGAAACCACGCCCACGAGCTTCCCATGCTCAACGATGGGGATCCGCCGCACGCGCGCTGCGCGCATCCGCTCGACCACCGACTCGATCGGTTCGTCGGCCTGCGCGAGCACGACCGGAGCGCTCATCACCGCACTCGCGGGCGTAGTTTCCGGGTCGAGCCCGTGCGCGACCACGCGACAGGCGAGGTCGCGATCGGTGACGATTCCCATCGGCTGCCGATTCGCGTCGACGATCACGATGCAGCCGATCGCGTACTCCTCCATCCGGTCTGCGAGCTTCACGACGGGGTCATCGGGATGCGCGGTAGCAATCTGGCTCGCGTAGTGGCTGTGTTCCGCACTCATGGCTCGATGACCTCCGTGAGTGCGCGCGAGCGCGGAACACTCGCATGCGTCGACTGCGCCCCGACCGCTGCTGCGAGTCCGCTCAATTCCAGCGCGAGCAGCCCGATCAGGTCGTCCCAGTGCAGGATGCCGACCAGATGTTTCGCGCCGTTGAAGACGAGCAGGCGCCGCAAGCCGAGCTTCCGCATCATCCCGACTGCAACCCGCACCAACGTCTCCTCGCGCACGGAGACGAGGTCGTCACGCGCGATGATCGATTCGAGCGTGACGGTCCTGGCGTCGAGGCGCCCACAGAGTGCGCGCAGCGCCAGATCGCGGTCGGTCACCAGCCCGCACGGCCTGTCGGCGATGTCGAACACCACGAGGCAGCCGGTTTGCTCCTCGCTCATTCGCGTGCCGGCCTCGGCGAGCGTGGCAGTGATCTTGATGGTGCCGACGTTGCGCCGGCAATAGTCTCCGACCGGCATCGCATTTCTCCCTCTGGCAGCTCATACACGACAGCGTACGTGGCAACTATTTGCAACCGACGTGCCGAAGCCAACCCGCCTCTATCGTCGCGCGCTGGGGCAGTGCGGCGCAAAAACCAGCTGCGACGAGGCACCCTGTCACGCCGATCGGCGCGCACGCCGCCGCCGACGTCCGCGCGGCGCAAACAGCACCCACGGCTCATCGCCCGTCGCGCGCCGGTAGACGGCGGTCGCCAGCAGCGCGAGGACCGCACCGCCGAAGGCGCAGGTCATGTCGCGTTGCGCGTCCCACTCGTCGCCCTGCGTGCCGAGGTAGGCGGTGCCGAGCTCGGGGCTCACGACCCAGGCGACCCAGGCCTCGATCAGTTCGTACGAGCAGCTCGCCGAGAGCGCGGCGAAGAAGGGCAGCAGCCAGCCCCAGAGCGGTCGTGGCCGCAGCGTGCGCAGCGCGATCTCGCGCATCGGATAGGTGAGGAGCACGCCGAACGCGAAGTGCACGAGGCGGTCGTAGTGGTTGCGGCTCGACCCGAATGCGTCCTGCATCCAGAATCCGATCGGCGCTTCCGAGTAGGTGGAGTGGGCGCCCACGGCGTGGAGCGCGAGGAAGAGCGCGATCAACAGCCACGAAAAGTTCGAGAACACGAACCGGCGGTGCGTCGCTGCGAGTGCAGCTGCGAAAGCGAACACGAGCAGGTTCTCGAGCAGCCAGTCGGAGCGATACGAGGGAGCGATCGCGAGCGCGATCCAGAGCGCACCGTAAACCGCGACGAGCGCTTGCAGGAAACGGTTCCGTGCGAGCGGAGCGACGGCGGGCGGCGACGCTGACATCGGGCGATCCTAGGCGTCACGCCATCCCACGGCACGGGCGGACTCCGAGAGATTGTGGACTGGGCGCGGCCGGCGATCTCGCGGCGAACGCACATTCCCACTCGACGAGCGGGGTCCGGCTGCGCCAAGATGCGCCGGTCGTTCGCGACCGGCCCGCGTCGCAACCGGCTGCGGGAAGTGCCGGAAGCGCGAAAACTGCGGGAATGGGGAGAGCATGGCAATTCGGGTGCGTCGCATTCTTGCTCACGGGAGCTGGTTTCCGCTGGTGTTGGCTTTCGGCGTGGCTGCCGGCGTTGCCGTCGCGACCGGCGCGCATGCCGCCGATCACGGTGGCAAGGCGCCCTTCGATCAGTACTGCGCTTCGTGTCATGGGCCGGCGGGCGACGGCACGGGCCCGGTCGCGGCCGAGATGAAGACCCCCCCCACCGATCTGCGCAAGCTCGGCAAGAAATACGGGATGCCGCTTCCGAAGCCGAAGCTGTTCGAACTGATCGATGGCCGCGAGATGGTGCGCGCGCACGGCACGGGCAACATGCCCGTCTGGGGCGAACAGCTCGTGCACAACGTGCCGCCGACCGCCAATTCCGAGTTCTTCAAGCGTGGCACGATCATCGTGATCGTCGACTACATCGACACGCTGCAGCTCGAGTAGCCGCGGCTAGCGCTTCAGCTCCGCGCTCAGCTCGTCGTACCAACGCTGTTGCAGAACGGGCTCGTGGCGCCCCGAGGTGTCGCGATCGAAGTCCGTGTTGCGCGTAGTGCTCGCTTCGATCGCGTCGCGGAAGACGTCGTCGATCGCGCGTTGCAGCGCACTCGCAGCTCGTTCTGGCGAGTCTCCAGTTGCGCTGAGACCAGCGACCCGCGCTGTCAGCTCTCGCGCGGATGCTTCGGCTATCGCAAAGTGGATCTGCTCGTGTTGCAGCACATAGTCCGGCCGCTCGGCGTCCTGCTTGGGATTCCACCAGGAACAGTTGCGATCCATCTTTGCGATGAACGCGACCTGTTTGGGCCGCGCGATGAACTCACCACCAGGCCGCGTTTGTCGTATCTCCAGTTGCAGCTCGCGTTGCGGGACGACGTTCGCGCACGTAAATGCGCTCATCCGCGCGGAGTGACGTGCATTGTCGATCGGCGGCGCGGTGGCGCGGAAGTCGGCGCGCGTGAGCTGGCGGTAGGCAACTCCGTCGCTATGCGCGAGCTGTGCCGCGTCGACGAGCTGCGTCTTCGGCAGCGCGTAATCGGGAAGACGCCCGCACGCAGGCGCGACGAGCAGCACTGCGATCGCCGTCCGGATCCGGTGTAATCGGCGACTACCGGTGAATGGCATCTCGCCACTCCGTCGCGGTGAGTCGGTAAAGCAGGTGCGGCAGACCCGCGTGTTCGACCTCACGCTCGAAGGTGAATCCGACCTTCTGCATCACGTGCTGCGACGCACGATTCGTGATGAGCGTGAAGCACACCAGATCCGCGAGCCCGAGTGTTTCGAAGCCGGCGCGCACGCTGGCAGCGGCCATCTCGGTCGCGAGTCCCCGTCTCCAGAACGCCGGCAGCAAGCCGTAGGCCACCTCCACTTCGGCTCGCCCGTCGACGATGCTGTGCTGGACACCGCCGCGCCCGGCGAACGCGCCGGTCTCCGCGTCGCGCGTGATCTACAGCCCAAAGCCGTATTCGTCCCAGTGCGCGACCCATCCAGCGACGGAATCTCGCGATTGCGCAGCAGAGCGCAGCCCGCCGAGCGTCGCCATCAGCTGCGCGTCGGCGTGCATCCGCTCGATCTCCGGGAG